>QAMX01000045.1 GCA_003149835.1 Clostridiales bacterium | reverse complement strand
TTTTTAACGGGAGGCGGCGCCTTAAACCGCGTCCGCGCGAAGCCGCAGCAGGCCGTCGGCGTCTCGCCGCGCCGCGAGAGCGGGGGAGAGCGGCGTGTCCGCTGAAACGCTGCAAACGCCCTGGCCGGATACCGACAGCTCGGTCACACGCCCCTGCTCCCACGCAAAATCCAGCGTAAAGCCGCCGCGGGCGCGCAGCCCCTTGGCGTGTCCGGACGCCCACGCGGCGGGACACGCGGGCAGCAACGTCACAGTCTCGCCGTCGCTCTGCACAAGCATTTCACAGACGGCCGCCGCGCCGCCGAAGTTTCCGTCGATCTGAAAGATCCGCGGCGGGTGCAGGTCGAGAAGCGAGACGGTCGCGAAGTCGCAGATCAGCGCGGTCAAATGCTCAAACGCCTTTTCCGCGTCGCCGAAGCGGGCAAACAGGCACGCCGTCCACGCCCGGCTCCATCCCGTATGACCGCCGCCGTGCGACAGGCGGATTTCCAGCGATCTCTTAGCGGCCGCAAACAGCTCCGGCCGATTCTTCGCGGTAAACAGCGCCGCGGGATAGACGCCGAACAGATGCGAAACGTGCCGGTGTCCCGGTTCGGCCTCTTCGTATTCTCGGTCAAATTCCAGCAGCTGCCCCTTGGAGCCGATCTGGAACGGCGGCAGCTTTTCGAGCAAACGGCGCCACCGTTCAGCCTGTTCGGCGTCTGTGCCGAGGATCCCGGCGGAGCGGATACACAGCTGAAAAATCAGCGTACACAGTTCGACGTCGAACGTTGCGTTCTTGACAATCGTCACCGGCAGATCGCCGAAGCCTTTGAGGCGGTTTTCCGGCGACTGGCTGGGCGCGATCGTCAGCGTTCCGTCCGAGCCTTCGTACAGATAGTCCTCATAAAACGCCGCGCACTCTTTCAGAAACGGGTAGGCGCGCTCCTTCAAAAAACGCTCGTCGAGCGTAAACGCATAATGCTCCCAGTAGTGGAGCGCGAGCCATGGCGCACAGCTTGTGGTAACGGCCCAGCCGTGCGCCTCCGGCGTGGCAATGCTCCATGCGTCGGTTTGGATGGGGTACAGGACGCCGCGGCAGTTATAGAGCGCCTTCGCCGCCTCGCGCGCCGAAGGAAGAAGCCGTTCGAGATAGGCAAAAAGGGGTTGCTCCGTCTCGGAGAGCGCGGCGGTCTGCGAGATCCAGTAATTCATTTGAAGATTGATGTCGAGATGAAAATCCGAATCCCAAGGCGGGTCAAGCCGCTCGTTCCAGATCCCTTGCAGCTGAGGCGGCAGGGAGCCGGCGGAGGAAATCAGCAGATAGCGGGCAAAATTAAAATAGAGCACGGGGAGAGACGGATCGCTCCCGGCCCGAAACGCCGCTAAGCGCTGAGCGGTATCGGCCTGCGGCGCTTTGCCGCCGACCGACAGCGAAACCCGGTCATAGAGCGCGCCGAAGGCCTTTTTGTGCGCGGCAAACGCCGCCGCAAAATCCGGCTTTTGCGGCGGAAGAGCGGCTTCGGCGAGCGGGTCGTCTCCCAGCGCGGCCGTGCCGATGTTGAGAACCAAAAGCGCCGACCTGCCGCCGCGCAGGCGGAGCGAGCCGTTCTGAGCGGCCATTTCGCCGTCGGCATACAGCGCCGCGCAGACAGAAAAAGTCATCCCCGTGCAGAAGCGGCCCGAGAGCGTCAGCCGGCCGTCTGCGCCGCCGCAGACGGCGGCAACCGAGACGAAGCAGTTTGGATCGTCGACGCGGGAAAGCGCGATTTCATAATCCAGCTCGCCGCCCTCGCAGGAAAGCTCTGCGAAAACCAAACCGAGCGGGTATTGGCAAAAGACCTTTTTCGCATAGACCGCGCCGCCGCGCGCATAGCGGATCTCGGCGCAGGCGCCGGAGAGCGAGAGCGAGCGCTCGTATGCCGTGATTTCGCCTTCGCCGCAGTCGGCGAGCCACAGGTCTCCGGCGGGCTGGTAAGGGTCGACGCGCTGCCGCCGCGTCTTGGCGCGCAATCCGCCCGTCGGCGCGAAAAATTCGTTGGCCAGCTTTGTCGCCTCTTCAAAACGGCCGGCCTCGATTTCGGCGCGCACCTCGGCGAGCGCGTTTTCAGGCGGCGGGATCAGGGCGCGGTCGCGGAACATGCCCGTATAGAGCCATTCGTGGTTCAGCGCCAGCCGTTCGCGGCGCGGCTGGCCGCACAGGGTGACGCCGAGCCGGCCGTTGCCGAGCAAAAGCCCCTCCTTCCATTCCGAGGGAGGGGTCGAATATCTGAGCAGATCGTTGTTCATTGTCATCACCGAGCCTTTGATCCGCAAAGGCTTCCTTTCAGCACGTTTCAATTCAACGGGTTTTGCGCCGGTATTTACGGAATAAGCGGAAGATGCCGCTTGAAAAAGGGATAACGCGCATATGCTTGATATAGGGATGACGCAGTGTGAAAAACGAGTTCACAGGCATTTTTTTCTATATCAATTATATCATAAAAAATATTTTATTTCAAGATTTGACTATTGCCGGACCATATGTTATGATTATCTTTAAGCCGTCCGGCGGGAAGGAGAAATGCCTTTATGCATATGGATCATCCATACGAGCAGCAGCGCCTGATCGATACGAAGTCGCTGATCCGGCGGGAGCTGGACAAAATGGGGACTGCGAACCGTCGCTTGCAGGGAGAACTGTATGAAAAAGCAAAATATATGTGGGAGGAGCTGCCGCAGCAGATTCGCACCTTTGACGACGCGGCGGCGCTTTCCGCGCAGCTGAGCGAGGTCACTCACAGCGAGAAGCAGCTCGACGAAAACGGCCTGAGAGCGGCGGTGCTCGAAAAGATGCTGAAAAAGCCGTATTTTGGCCGCGTGGATTTTCGGGAAACGGGGGCGGAGACGGAAAAATTTTATATCGGCCTCGCAAACCTGATGGACGGGCATGATTACTCGATGGTGGTCTGCGACTGGCGCGCGCCGGTCTCTACGCTTTTCTACGAAAACGGCATCGGAAAAACGGCCTATGAGAGCCCGTCGGGCACGGTGGAGGGCGAGGTCGTGAAGCTGCGGCAGTATGAGATCGAAGAGGGCGAGCTCAAACTCGTCATCGACGCGGAGGTCAAGATCGACGACGCCATCCTGCTCAACGCGCTCGGCGGCGAATCAAGCGAACGGATGAAGACGATTGTTTCGACGATTCAGCGCGAACAGAACCTCGTCATCCGCGACAGCGAGAGCGAGCTGCTGCTCGTCCTCGGTCCCGCCGGCAGCGGCAAGACCAGCATCGCGCTGCACCGTGTCGCCTATTTGCTTTACCGCGATAGAAAAAAGCTGAAATCCAAGAATATCCTCGTCTTTTCTCCGAACGATATCTTTTCCAATTATATCGCCGGCGTGATCCCGGAGCTGGGGGAGCAGGAGGTCATGACGACGACGTTCGCCGAGATGATTCAGAAATACTGCGGTTCGCCTGTGACGGAGATGTACGAACAGGTTGAATTTTTAGCCACGGCCGCCGATACGCCGCGCAACCGGGTCAGAAAGCTCGGCATTCGCTTGAAAGGGAGCCGGGAGTTTGCCCAAAGCGTCAAGAGCTATATCGAAAGCTATGTTCCGCCGTTTAAGGATCTCGTTTTTCAGGGCGAGACGATTCTGTCCGGCGGCGAGCTCGCCGCGATGTATACCGGCCGTTTTGCCCATATGCGGCGGCTCGACCGGCTGGAAGCGATTTACGCCGAGATTGCCCGTCTGGTCGAGCCGGTTCGAAAACGTTACTGCGCGGCCAAGAAGGCGGAGCTGGTCGGAGCGGGCTATGCCGAGGGAGAGCTGCACGTCGAGATGAAGGCGCGGCGCGCCTTTCGGGACGCGGCGGGCGTAATGCTCGACAGGATCCGCCGCGCCACACAGGTCGACTTCCGAGAGCTCTACCGCGAGGCGCTGCTGTACGCCGTCCACCAATCCGCGCTTTTCTCCGAACAGGACGAAAAACTGCTGTATAACGCCTCTAAACGCCTGCCGCTGAATGAAAAACTCAAATTTGAGGACGGTATCGGCATTCTGCTCGTGATGGCGCTGTTCGGCGCCATTCCCCCCGTCAAAGCCATCAAGCACGTCGTGGTCGACGAGATTCAGGATTACAGCCCGGCGCAGCACGAGATCTTTGCCCGCGTCTTCGCCGGCTGCGGGCTGACCCTGCTCGGCGACACCAGCCAGCTCGTCAACACGGGCATGGGGATGGACAGCGGCGAGGAGATCCTTGAAATCTACGGGCGGAAGTCCAGCGGGCTGCGCCGTCTGAGCAAGAGCTACCGCTCCACTTCGGAGATCACCGCGCTCGCCGACGCCGTTCTGCGCCGGAAGGAGCCGACCGAATATTTTGAGCGCCACGGCAAGCCGGTGCGCTTTGTGACCGCGGCCTCGGAGGGAGAGGCCGTCGCGGCCATTGGCCGGATGCTGACGGAAGCCGGCGCAGAAAGCGGCGCGACGGCCGTCGTCACCAAGACGATTGCCGAGGCGCGGCGGTATTATCAGATGTGCCGCCGCTTCGTGCCGGGGCTGATTTTGGCCGACGACGACAAGATGGCCTATGAGCGCGGCCGCTGCGTAATCCCGCTCGCGCTCTCCAAGGGCATGGAATTCGACCGCGTCATCATTGCCGACAGCGCCGTTTACGGGCCGCAGGACGACCGGTTGCTCTATGTCGCCCTGACGCGCGCCATGCACGAGCTGACCGTCGTCGGCGTCAAAGAGCAGTCGCCGCTGATACCGGAGGAGTGTTATAAACATGAATGAGAGCGATTTGATGAACCTCGCGCCGCTGGACAGGCGCGCAGCCGCGCAGCTCGGCGCGCTGGAGCTCGCCTATGTCGGAGACTGCGTGTTTGAACTGACCGTCCGAACGAGGCTCCTGCGCGAGACCGGAAAAAAAGTCAAGGAGCTGCACGGACAGGTCGTCGCCCATGTCTGCGCGGCCGGGCAGGCGGCGCTGGCGCGGCGGATATACGACCGCCTGACCGACGAGGAGCGCGCGGTTTTTCTGCGCGGCCGCAATCACCGCCACGCGCGGATTCCCAAAGGCAGCAGCCCGTCCGAATACGCGCTGGCGACGGCGTTCGAGGCGCTGCTTGGTTTTCTCTACCTCTGCGGCGAGACACAGAGAATCAGCGAGCTGACGGCGCCGGCGTTTGAAGCGTGAGCCTCCGGCTGCGCAGAGGCGGAGCGGAATATGACGCGGCCGGACCGGATCAAAAGAGTAAAAACGGAACGCCGCCGCGCCGGAATTTCCCGGCGCGGCGGCGTTCCGTTTTTCGTCTCTTACAGCGCGCTCATGACGCGGTTGATGATTCTGCGGTAGTTGCTCCAATCCTCATGCAGCCAACAGCTGTTTGTGAGAATCGCGACGGCGACGTCGCTGTCGGTATCGACGGAGAGCATACAGCCGGAAAAACCGGTGTGGCCGAAAGTGTTGGGCGAGGAGAGCTCGGCAAAGCAGCGGTAGGTGTCAAAGTCCAATTTCGTCCAGAAGACCGGCGTTTTGTGGAATCTGCCGTGCGTGAACTCGGCGAGCATGTACCGGAAAGCCGGAGCGGAAAAGACTCGATTCCCGCGGCCGTTGGCGGCGTCGGCAAACATGAGGCCGAATTTGAGCAGATCCGCCGCCGTCGTATACAGGCCGGAATCGCCGGTCGGCGGCACGGAGAGCAGGGAGAGAAAGCGGTCTTCGCCTTTCAGGTACGGCATGACCGTCTGCTGCGGCGAGAGCTTGCGGGTATCATACGTCGTTTCGGTCATGCCGAGAGGGCGAAAAAGGTTTTCCTGCGCAAACGTCTCGATGTCCTGTCCGCTGACGCGCTCAATGACGTCCATGAGAATGGTGTAGCCCATGGAGAAATAGCCGGCCTTTTCGCCGGGCGCGGCGGTCAGCCGCTCTACCGAGTAGATATCGCGCAGATAGCGCTTCTGATCGTCGAAGCTTTGCGGGGCGGGAAACGCAAAATCGGCGTTGTCATAGCCGGCGGAATGCGTGAGGAGATGATATAGCGAGACGCTGCCCAGCGGGTATTCGGGGATATAGCGCTGAACCTTGTCCGTATCCGAGACGAGGCCGCGCTCCACAAGCAGCGCCAGCAGCGCCGCCGTTACCGGCTTGGTCACGGAGCCGATGTTGAATCGCGTCGTCTCGTCGAATCCGGCGTAGGCCGGCCGGGCACGGTCGGCTCCGCAGAAGGCGTATGCCGTTTCGCCCTTGTAAGCGACGGCGACCGAGAGACAGTCAGTCAGCCGCGCGGCGATGAGGCCGTTGAAATAAGCGTCCAAATCTTCTTTTCTCATATCGTTTCTCCCTTTTCTGTTCTCTGAATTCGATTGATTAACGGTTGAAAGCGCCGGCTTCCGGCAGGTCAGACAGCCGGAGCTGCATGGTTTCCGCTTCTTTTGAGCAGAGGTTAAATACCCTGCGCCCGAACGAACGGGCCATTTGACAGGTCGAAGCCGTTCCGCCTTTTTCGCCGTTGAAATACGCGACGCATACGGCGGCGTTCTCGACCATGTAGCGGTTGCGGAGCTGCATACAGCCGTCATAATACGGCGTATACGAGGTGTAGACGACCTTATCGGCGGCTTTGAGCAGGGCGGCGTACGCCGATCGGTCTCGTTTCTGCCACAGCGCGTCCTGGTTGAGGCAGGGAACCGCGAGCGTCAGAAAAACCGGCAGGCCCGCCGCGCGCGCCGCCAGAACCGACTGCGCCGCCAGCGTGTCGAACCCGATCGCCGCGCCGCTGATAAAGGTGCGGATGCCGTCGTGACTCAGATCAGCCACAATCTCCGGCAGCTCGCGGCGCAGCCTGTCCTGTTCGGCGGCCGCGATATGCCGGTGTCCCGTGAACATGGCCGTTTTGTCGATCCCCGTTTGCTCTGTTCTCTCCATGACAACCCCTTTTCAGCCGGCGCGTAAGCGGAGATCGCGGCCGCCCGGCGCAGAATCCAAACAATAGTTCATGGGGTTAGTATATCATAGCGCCGGCGACTTGTCAAACGGATTTTGTCGATTTCCGTGTGATAGATTTGTCGGGCGGCCGCACCCCGCGCCCGAGAGCGGGCTAAAAGAAAATAAATTTCCGGCGGGATGGGGAATGATGACAGTTGGTCATGAAAAATTCACATGTTTCGCTTATAATGATAGAAGCCAAATCCCTGAAAATACAGCCGGAAGAGGATGATTGAATGCTCACGGAGCGCAGGCGGTTTTCTGTTTCAAACGTCTTTTCAGACAATATGGTCGTCCAGCGCGACGCGGCGTTCAGCGTGACCGGTACGGCTTCCGAACAGGACGACGGCAAATGGGTTGAGGTCGCTTTTCGGGGCGCGTCGGCGCGCGGCCGGATTGAAAACGGCGCATGGAAAGCGCGGTTTGAGTCGCCATTTGCGGCGGATTCGGAGGGTCATGTTCTGGCGGTGTCAGTCGACGGGGAAGCGGTCGCGTCTTTTCGCGGCGTGCTGACCGGAGACGTGTGGCTCGTCGGCGGACAGAGTAACGCCTCTATGCCCATCTGCGGCTCGCATACGGGAAACGGCAGGCTTTTATACGATTTATACCGCGACTGTATCGACAGCGCTTCGCGTGAACACCCGATCCGTCTGTTCCGCCAACGGGAGACGGAGCTGTTTGAATCGCCGTATCCGAAGGATACGCCGCAGCGCAACGCCGTATCGGGCGGCGGCTGGTCGTTTGCAGATCGGGATGCGCTGATGCCGGAACAGGGCAGCTTTTCGGCCATCGGGTACTTTTTTGCCCGCAGGATGGCTGAGCTGAATCCGGCGGTTCCGGTCGGCGTCGTCATGTGCGCCTGCGGCGGCGTGCCGCTTTCGCTGCTCGCCCCGGCTGAGGCGGAAAAGTGCTTTCCCGCTTCAATGGCGGGCCGGCACGCGAGCTTCGGCGAGTGCCGGCTCGAAGCCTCGCAGATTTACAACGCGATGACCGCGCCGTTCGAACAGTTGACCTGCCGCGGCATGCTGTTTTTTCAAGGCGAAGCGGATGCCCGCAAGGCGGATGTGTACGACCTTGCGCTGCGGCTCTATATCGACGCGCTCCGCGTCCGCTTTGGAAACGAGCGGCTGCTCTTTCTCAACGTGCAGCTCACGACCTACGGGGAAGCGGTGCTGCTGGACGACGGGACGGAGATCCGCATCGATTCCGGCGATTTTGTCGAGGCGCCGAATCTGCGCATGGCGCAGACGCGCGTGAAAACAGGCGGCTGTCCCGACTACGAGGTCGTTTGCTCGATGGATACCGGGTGGTTGCCGGGTCAGCCCGACGGCGCTCACGCGATCCGCAAAAAGCCGGTCGGCGACCGGATGGCTCTGGCCGCGGCCTGTCTCGTCTACGGGGCCGGCCGATACGAAGACTGTATCTGCCCGTATCCTGTCGCGGCTGCGTATCACGACGGGAGCGTTGTCGTTTCCTTCGCGTGCGCTTCTGCGGGGTTAAAGGCGAAGCGCGGCGCGCTCAAAGGCTTTGAAGTTTATTTGGGCGGAGAGTGGCGGCGCGCGGACGCAGTGGCGGAGGGCGACGCCGTTCGCGTGCTCTGCGACGGAACCGCCGACGGCGTGCGCTACGGACATGCCCTGCGGGTGCTCGACGACGACACCTCAAACCTGATCGCCGCGAGCGGCTTGCCCGCCGTAGCGTTTGAACTGACGAAATAACGCATATGTTCCGGGCGCGGCCATGCGCCGGAAACAAATGAGACGAAAGGTTGGAAAATCCTTGCATATGAAACCAATGAATAAGCCGAAACGCATACTCTTATTTTTGACCGCCATGCTGATGCTCGCGCCGCTTGCGGCCTGTTCCGACGGCGAACCGCAGCAGACCACCTCAGGCACGGCAGAGCACAGCGTGTCCGCGCCGGCAAGCACACCGGACGAGCCGAAAACCGACTCATCGGATACGACGCCGGTCACAACGCCGGAGATCACCGAGCCGCCGGTCACGACGACGTTTGTCCAGTCCTCCGGCCGCGACGCGCAGGATGCGGACAAGACGCCGATCGACACCGGCGCGGTAATCGTCATCGGCAATTCCGCTATGGAGCATTACTACGGCGTCGACAGCGTGCTCGAATCATACGCCGGCACGGTTTCGTCGATCAAGGCGCAGCTGCCGGATGTCAACGTCTACGCGATGTTTTGCCCGAGCGCGGTGGAATTCTGCGCTCCGGAAAAATTTCAGGCGGGAACGCGCTCTCAGAAGCGCGCGATGGACGTGATCTACGCGGCGCTGGAAAACGGCGCGGTCGGCGTCGACACATGGTCGGAGCTCAGCCAGCACACGACGGAATATCTCTACTTCCGCACCGACCACCACTGGACGCAGCGCGGCGCCTATTACGCCTATGTCGCCTTTTGCAAGGCCGCCGGCCTGACGCCGCATGCGCTCTCCGAATATGAGACGGGCGTCGTAGAGAACTTTGTCGGCACGATGAGCATCTACGCGAAGGACTACGCGGATCGTTTTTACAACAACCCTGACAGCGTCGAGTACTTCCGCCCCATCAATCCGTCGACGATGACGGTGTATACCTCCCCGTCCATGACCAACGGCGGCTCGCGCTCCGTCGTCGCCAGCCAGGAGTCGGCGGATAAAATGGCGCGCTCGGCGAAATACAGCATGTTTATCGCCGGAGACAACCCGATTTCCCATATCGTCAGCGATACGGTCAAAAACGGCAGGGTTTGCATTGTGACCAAAGAATCCTACGGAAACGCGCTCGTGCCGTTTCTCACCGATCATTTCGAGGAAATCTACGTCATCGACCCGCGCCAGTTCAACGCCGACGGCAAGCCGTCGCTGAACCTGATCAGCTTTGCCAAAGAGCACGGCGCGACGGATATCGTCTGCGTCAACGCCGCGGTGCTGCTGCCGGGGATCAATCAGTATTTGAAGAAGATGATCTGAGGAGAAACGGAAAAATCTCAGATCAAGGGTTGACATTGAAGCCATCCCGTGATATACTGAATAAAATTGAATAACAAAACGGCAATGACGGGAAAGAGTATATAGCGCTCCGCTGCAAAGAGAGAAGGCGGTTGGTGAAAGCTTTCGTGGGGGAGTTATAGAAGCGGTCCCTGAGCTGTGAACCGAAAGATTTTGAAAAATCCAGTAGGCTTCAACGGAATTTCCGCCGTATAAAGGGAGAGCGGTATTTTGTCGTACCGGCAGAGCGCAGAGGAAACTCTGAATTTAGGTGGTAACGCGGGCTTGTCAGTTCGTCCTAAGTCGATTGATTTCGGCTTAGGACTTTTTTATTTTCAGAAACAGCACCGCAGACGGACAGACCGGCAGGAGAGCCATCTCCTCTGTCCGGCGTTTCGCCGGACGGGGAGAGGGATTCAAAAGATCTCCGGCGCGGACCGGGGCGCGCAGCGCTTGCCAGACAGTGGAAAATATGATATAATCAATTCTTGAAGTTTTTTAGGGGCGGCAAAACGGTTTTTTTTGCCGCTACAAAAGGATGAGCGGCGGTCCGCCGGGTCTCGCTCGGACGGCCGCCTGACGGAGGATTTATGCTCGCAGATCTGCATGCGCATACCATTTCATCGCCGGACGCTTATGATACCGTCGAGACGCTCGGAAAAACCGCCGCGGCGCTTGGCGTCGACGTTTTGGCAATCACCGACCACTGCGACGCGATGGCGACGATGCCGTTCTTTGAATTCTGGGGCATGGATAGGCAGGTCGTGCGTTTTGACGAAAAGCAGGCGAGAAAACGCTTTTTTGAAGCGAAGGAGCGTCTGGGCGGCGCGGTCAAGCTGCTGTACGGCATTGAGCTCGGCGAGCCGCACCTCCGCAGGACGGAGACGCGCGAGCTGCTGCTCCGCCAGCAGTACGACGTCGTTCTCGGCTCTGTCCACACCTTTGTCGGCGACGCGGATCCGGATATGCTCGACTATGACGCCGTGCATCCCAACGACGTGGTGCGCCATTATCTTCAAGATCTGTACGAGACGGTGGCGCTCGGCGGGATCGACGTGCTCTCCCATATCGAGTATCCGCTCCGCTATCTGCCGCTGCGCCCGGGTTATGAGGGCAGCTACCGGCCGTTTGTGTAAGTTTGTCAAACAAATTGGACAGCGAAGTCATTGGGAGAAAGCCAAGCAAGAGGCCGCATAGGGAAGTTGTTGGAGCGTCGGTTGTGGACAGCAAGCTGCTTGGAAAAGTCATCAAGAGAGTAAAAGCGGCGGGAGGAGTAAAAGCGTTTCTGGTCCTCCCGGTGACTGCGCTCCACTTTTCCGTT
>QAMX01000069.1 GCA_003149835.1 Clostridiales bacterium | reverse complement strand
TATCCGTGCGCGGCCGCCGTCGTCGCAACCGGCGGCCGCTCCTATCCGGCCACCGGCAGCACCGGCGACGGCTATGGCTTTGCGGAAGCGTGCGGCCACCGCGTCACGCGTCTGCGCCCCTCGCTCGTGTCGCTCGACTGTCCGAATCCGCTCTGCTCCGCCTGCGCGGGACTGACGCTCAAAAACGTCGGCATCCGCCTATACGAAAACGGCCGGCCGGTCTACTCCGATTTCGGCGAGCTGCTTTTCACGCATACGGGCGTATCCGGTCCCGTGGTGCTGAGCGCAAGCGCGCATATGCGCGCCGAAAGCGCTGAATACGCGCTGGAAATCGATCTGAAACCGGCGCTCGACCGCGAGACGCTCGACCGGCGCGTCCTCCGTGATTTTGAAGAGCGCCGCAATAAAGCGGTCAAAAACGCGCTCGACGGGCTTTTGCCCGCGGCTCTGCGTGCGCCGCTGCTGGCGGAGACGGACATCGCGCCGGAAACGCCGGTCAACGCGCTGACGCGGGCGCAGCGCGCCAGTCTCGTCTCCGCGATGAAGGCTCTGCGCCTCTCTTCTCTGACGCCGTCGGGCTTTGACAACGCCGTCGTCACCGCCGGCGGCGTGGCTCTCAGCGAGATAGACCCCAAGACGATGGCGTCAAAGCTTGTGCCGGGGCTCTATTTTGCCGGCGAGGTGCTCGACCTCGACGCCTACACCGGCGGTTTTAACCTGCAAATCGCTTTTTCAACCGGATATGCCGCGGGGACGGCGGCGGCGGCGTATGCCCTGGACCGGCGATAGCTCCGCTCAGGGAAATACGGTGTATCCTTGATAGAATTCCAATCCGGTCTCCCTATTTTCTTCTCTGCAAAGAGCCCCTGTCCAGTTGATTTGGAGAGGCGCTCCGCCTCCCTTTTTCCCCTGTGCTTCCCCTAAAATTGTAAAGAACGGCAGGAAAAACGCAGTGAACGACCATGATACCAACGCCGGCAGCCGCGATGTCGCCGCCGCCGCGCTCCGCGTCGCGCTCAGCGCCGGCGTCGAAGACGAACAGCGCGTACGGGCTGAGATCCACGCGCGCGGCATGAAAACGGCCGCCGCCAACTTCGGCGGCGAATTTATCCCCTCTATCAACAAGATCATCGAACGCGCCATCGTCGCCGCCAGGCGCGAAGGCGTGATCGGCACGACGCATTTGGAAGAGGGCGCCGTCGCCGGCGCGGCGCGCGAGGCGCTCAGTCAGATTATGAACAAGGCCATCGGCCTCAACATCGGCGGCAAGATCGCCGTGGCGCGGCACGAGGAGCATGTCAGCGTGGCGATGTTTTTTGGGATCGGCCTGCTGCATCTAAACGAAGTCGCCGTCGGCCTCGGCCACCGCGCGATTTAAAGCGAGCCATTTCCGGCGTCGCGCCTCGCCCTCGGATGTCCCGTATTCCGCGCCGTTTTGCCCTGCAATGTCTCTCCCCCTGCCAAAGGGCGGGCAAACGAATCCGGTTTTCTCTGCCTATTCTCGGAAGTGTTTTCTCTTGCCGTTGTTGTCTGACAGCTCCCGGTTTCAGGGTTGGCTCATCGTTTTCAAGCCGCGTCTCCGCTCCGCGCCTGCGCCTCAGAAACTCCGGCTGCCAAACCGGTCTTCCCGGTAAAACGAACAAAAGAGGTTTTTTCATGATCAACATCGCCATCGACGGGCCGAGCGGCGCGGGAAAGAGTTCGCTCTCCCGCAGAGCCGCGGAAGCCCTCGGCTTTCTCTATATCGACACCGGCGCGCTGTACCGCGCCGTCGGCCTTGCCGCGCTGCGCGAAGGGATTGCGCCGGACGACGCGACCGCCGTCGCCGCGCTCGCGGAGCGCATCTCCGTGACGCTGCAAACCGGCGCAGAGGGACAAAGCGTCTTTCTCAACGGAGAGGATGTGACGGCGCAGCTTCGCTCCGAACAGGTCTCCCGATACGCTTCGGCCGTTTCGGCGGCGCCGCGGGTGCGCGCGCTGCTGCTGGAAACGCAGCGGCGGCTCGCTGCGG
The DNA here is from genome assembly GCA_003149835.1 of Clostridiales bacterium. Classification (GTDB taxonomy): domain Bacteria; phylum Bacillota; class Clostridia; order Oscillospirales; family QAMX01; genus QAMX01. The sequence goes on along the minus strand of QAMX01000069.1, from coordinate 8,067 downwards.
AAAACGACGTCGTCATGGACGGGCGCGACATCGGCACCGTCGTGCTGCCGGACGCGCAGCTGAAAATCTTTCTCACCGCCTCGGCCGAGGACAGGGCGCGCCGCCGCTATGACGAGCTGCGCGCGCGGGGCGTGGAAACGGACTTCCAGACCGTATATGAAGACCTGCTTGAACGCGACCGGCGCGACACGACGCGCGCGATTTCGCCGCTGCGCCAAAGTCCGGACGCGATTCTCCTCGACACCACAGGCAACACGTTCGAGGAAAGCCTCGCGCTTTTAGTAAAAACGATAAGGGAGCGGATCTAAGCCTTGCTGTACCGCATTGCCGGCTGTATCTTTATCTTTTTTTTCAAGCTGTTCTATTTTTATAAGGTCATCGGGCGCAAAAACGTGCCGAGCGGCGGTTTTTTGATCTGCGGCAACCACACGGGGTTGTCCGATCCGATTTTTATCGCCGTCGCGCTCGGCCTGTTTGCCAAAAAGCCTGTGCGCTTCATGGCCAAGGCCGAGCTGTTTGAAAACAAGCTCTTCGGCGCCGTTTTGCGCGGGCTGGGCGCGTTTCCGGTCAAGCGCGGCGCGGCCGATATCGGCGCGATTAAGGAAGCGCTGAAAATTCTCAATAGCGGCGGGCGGCTGCTTGTGTTCCCCGAAGGGACGCGCAACAGCACCGAAGGGGCCAAGGCCGGCGCGGGTATGCTCGCGCTTCGCTCCGACTGCGACGTGGTGCCCGTTTATGTGTCGCCGGGGCGCAAGCTGTTTCACCGGGTTTATATCGTTTTCGGTCAGCCGTATCGCCCCGCGCTTCCGGACGCCAAGCCGGTCAGCGAGGATTACCACCGCGCCGCCGATGAAATTTTAAGGAGAGTCTATACCCTTGAAAACAACCGATAGCGCTCCCGCGCGGCTTCTTGTCGCCGAGACGGCGGGCTTTTGCTTCGGCGTCTCCCGCGCGGTCGCGATGACAAAAGAGGCCGCCGCGCGCGGCGCCTACGCCATCGGCGAGGTGATTCATAACGCCGCCGTCGTGAGCGCGCTCGAAGCGGCGGGGCTGCGCATTGTCGCCTCGCCCGAAGACATCCCCGCCGGCGCGACGGCCGTCATCCGCGCGCACGGCGAGCGGCGAAGCGTCTATGAGGCGCTCGCCGCCAAACACATCGACATCGTCGATACGACTTGTCCGTGCGTGCGGCGCATTCACGATATCGTCGCCGCCGAGGCCGCCGAAGGCCGCGCCGTCGTCGTCATTGGCCAGCGCGGCCATCCTGAATCGGTCGCCATTTCCGACCGCGCGACCGACGTCGTTATCCTCTCCTCCCCCGAGGAGACGGAAAATTACCTGCGGGATCCGGCTTTTGACCCCGCAAAACCGCGCTCTGCGGTTGCCCAGACGACGGCAGACAAAGAAATCTGGAAAATTTGCGCTGAGTTGCTCAAAAAACAGTGTACAAATCTGAGAATTTTTGATACAATATGTAATGCGACCGCTTTGCGTCAGCGCGAGGCGGCGGCGCTGGCCGGTTCCGTGGATGTGATGCTCGTCATCGGCGACCGGAAAAGCGCCAACACCGCAAGGCTGCGGGACATCTGTGCGCAGCGCTGCGCGCATGTTTTCCTGCTCTCCGGCGCGGAAGAGCTGAGGGACATCGCGGAGCCGCTCAGAGTCATCGCCCCCCGCACAATCGGATTAACAGCCGGCGCGTCCACGCCGGAGGTAAAAATTGAGGAGGTCATCAACAACATGTCAGAAGAGAAGCAGATCATCGAAACCGGCGAACAGGAGCAGACCGCCGCTGAGATGGTCCCGGAAACCGAGGAAACGTTTGCCGAAATGGTGGACAAGTCCATTAAAACGCTGCACACGGGTCAGCGCGTTACGGGCATCGTTACCCAGATCACCCCGACGGACGTTCACGTCGATCTCGGCACAAAGCAGGCCGGCTTTATCCCCGTCTCCGAGCTGAGCGACGATCCTTCCGCAAAAGCGGAGGACATCGTGCATATCGGCGACGAGATTGAAGTTTTTGTCACCAAGGTCAACGATTCCGAAGGAATTGTCACGCTCTCCAAGAAACGCATCGACGCCGCCCGCGGCTGGGAAAGCATCGACGCCGCCCGCGCCGACAGAGCGCTGCTGGAAGGCACGGTCGTGGAGATCAACAAGGGCGGCATCGTCGTATCGGTCAACGGCGTGCGCGTTTTCGTCCCCGCTTCGCACACCGGTCTGCCGAAGGAAGCGGATTTCAACGAAATGCTGAAAAAGCGCGTCACGCTGCGCATCACCGAGGTCAACCGCGCCAAGCGCCGCATCATCGGCTCCATCCGCTACGCCAACGAGGATATGCGCAAGGCCGCTGCCGAAAAGATCTGGGAGACCATTGAGGTCGGCAACGTCTACGAGGGCGTCGTCAAGTCTCTGACGTCGTTCGGCGCTTTCATCGACATCGGCGGCGCCGACGGTATGGCGCACATCACCGAGCTGGGCTGGTCGCGCTATAAGCATCCGTCCGAGGCCGTCTCCGTCGGCGACAAGGTCACAGCGCGCGTCATCGCGCTCGACCCCGAGAAGAAAAAGATTTCTCTGACGCTGAAAAACGAGGCGGACAATCCGTGGGTGAAATTCACCTCGGCTTATCAGGTCGGCGACGTCGCCGACGTCAAGATCGTTAAGCTCATGCAGTTCGGCGCCTTCGCCGAGATCATCCCCGGCGTCGACGGCCTCATCCATATCTCCCAGCTGGCCGACCACAGAATCGCGCGGCCTGCCGACGTCGTCCAGGAAGGCGACATTGTCAAAGCGAAGATCCTCGACATCAATAACGAAACCGAGAAGATCAGCCTCTCCGTCCGCGCCGCGCTCGAAGAGGGCTACGCCGCATACGGCGACGAGGAGGCCGACGGCGAAGAAGAGGAATACGAGGACGGCGACGCGGAAGAATAAGTCCGTCCTATCCTGCGGCTTTTATGCGGCCGCAATCATCCATATAAAGCAAAAGAACGCATGCCTGATTTTGGGCATGCGTTCTTCCATTCTGTTTTTCAGTCGAATCGATGTGGCAAGACTTTCTCTTTCCTCTATGAATATGAAACAATGCGAGGTCGTTCGCAATTTCAGCGGCGCAGAAAACGCTCTGTCTTACCTTTACCGCCCCACGTTTCCAGCCCACGGCACGGCAAAGGAAGCGCTGCACGGCTGTACCGACTATTTGAATTTTAATTTTGACAAGACACGCCCGGCCAATTGTGGAAAAACAGGCACTGGACGCGGTTTTGGAGAACTTCTGCGCTGCCTTTTTCATTTTTATAGAGGATTGTCTCGATCCGGCAACTATAACCGCGACCCATGTCCGCCGCTCTGCCTCTGCTCGCAACCGCACTTTCTTTCCGACTCGTTTTCAGGCCGGCATCGGTCTGTGTCACATTCCCGATCCCTCGCCCCCAGCGGCAAGTTCCGCTCTGACGTCCCCCGCCGCTTGTACCATATGGGTCAGCGCTGGAAGCGTCTCCTCTTCCCCCCGTGTTTTCAGGCCGCAGTCCGGGTTGACCCAGAGCTTTTCCGCAGGCAAATATCTCAGCATTTCCCGCAGCGCGCATTTGATTTCCTCTACGCTTGGAATGCGAGGAGAATGGATATCATAGACGCCAGGACCGACGGCGCTCTGAAAACCGCGCGCCTGCAATGCGCCGATGATCGACAGATTCGATCGAGAAGCCTCAAAGGAGACGACGTCCGCATCCATTGCGTCGATCTCAGGAATGATATCTGAAAATTCGCTGTAGCACATATGCGTGTGAATCTGCGTTTCCGGCTGCACGCCGCTGTGCGTCAGTCGGAAAGCCGGAATCGCCCAGTCGAGATATGCGCTGTGCCATTCGCTCTTGCGCAGCGGCAGCTTTTCGCGCAGCGCCGCTTCGTCGATCTGAATCATGCGTATGCCGTGGGCCTCCAGCGCCAGCACTTCGTCTCGTATGGCCAGCGCCAGCTGAACGGCCGATTCCCGGCGCGGCACATCTTCACGTGCAAACGACCAGTTCAGGATCGTCACCGGTCCGGTGAGCATGCCCTTGACCGGTTTTTCCGTCAGCGACTGCGCAAAAACGGCGTCATCGACCGTCAGCGGACGGGCGCGGGAGATATCATTCCAGATAATCGGCGGCTTGACGCAGCGCGTGCCATAGGACTGTACCCAGCCGTTCGCTGTAATGACAAAGCCTTCAAGCCGTTCCCCGAAAAACTCCACCATATCGTTGCGTTCAAATTCACCGTGAACGAGCACGTCCAGCCCGAGCGCCTCCTGCTGCCGGATGCAGTTTCGGATCTTTTCCCGGTAGTTGACGGTGTATTCTGATTCGCTGATCCGCCCGTTTCGATAAGCCGTGCGGTTCTCACGAACCTCGCCGGTCTGCGGAAAGGAACCGATCGTCGTCGTCGGAAGCAGGGGCAAGCGAAACGCCGCCGCCTGTATGCCGGTGCGCTCTTCTCTCGCCGGCAGACGCGTAAAGTCCTGTTCCGTCAGGGCAGCCACCCTTGCGCACACCGCCGCGTTGCGGTCGCGGAGAGAGGCGCGGAGGGCTTGGTTTTGCAGGTACGCCGGATGCGTTTCAGGCTCCGATACAGAAAGAAGCCCGCCCAGCTCGGCCAGTTCAGCGAGCTTTTCCTCGGCAAAGGCGAAATGCCGCCGTTGCTCTTCGGTCATTTTGTCTTCGCCGGCCGTCGAATATGGCACATGCAGCAGTGAGCAGGACGTACCGAGCACCAGATCGGAAGAGTATTGGCAAAGTTCCTTGATCAGCGCCAGCGTTTCGGAATAATCGTTCCGCCAGATATTCGAGCCGCTGACAGCTCCGGCAAACAACACCTTTCCCTTCGGAAAGCCGTAGCGGCGGATCAGCTCTTGATTCATCGCACCTTCACAGAAATCCAACCCGACGCCGTCGAACGGCAAATCCGTCAACGCCGAATAACAGTCGCGCACGTCGCCGAAATACGTCTGTACGAGCACTTTGCAGCGCCCTTTTTCTGCCAGCAAAGGCCGGTAGAGCTCGGTGAAGAAAGCGATATCCTCCTCGGACAGATCAAGGACCAGTGCCGGCTCATCCAGTTGTATCCACTCCGCGCCAAGCGCGGAAAAACGCTGCGCCAACGCCGCATAGGCGTTGGCGATCTCAGGGCCAAACGACGCGGCTGTTCTGCTGCCTGTACAACGCGCCAGCCGCAGGAACGTATAGGGTCCGATGACGACGGGCTTGGTTTTGATGCCCAACGCCTGTGCCTCGGCAAATTCATCGAACGGCTTAGTCCCCGCCAACCGAATCTCGCAGCCGTCCTCCAATTCGGGAACGATATAATGATAGTTCGTATGGAACCATTTCTTCATTATAAGCGCCTTGACGTCTCCTTGCCCGCCTTGATAACCCCGCGCCATCGCAAAATACCGTTGCATTTCCGTCAGATTCAGCGCCTGATAGCGCTGCGGAACACAATTCAGCAGGCACGCCATGTCCAGCATGTTGTCATAAAATGAAAAGTCGTTGGAGGGAATCCAGTCGATCCCGTGCGCCGCCTGCTTTTCCCAGTGCTTCCTCCGGAGAACCGCGCCCTCCGCACACAGAGCCTGTTCCGTCAGTTCGCCCCTGAAATACCGCTCTGTGGCGAATTTCAACTCCCGTTGCGCGCCGATGCGCGGAAAACCCACAACCGCTGTCTTCATGTTATTCTCTTCCTCGTTCCTTACTATTAAAATGATTCATGCAGGTACGCTAAAAAGGACCTTCTGCGCCCTGCATGAACAGTATAGCACAAAAGGCCTTCTATGCGTTAACTCTAATTTTTTATCCCATGATATAGTTTTAAACTATATCATGGGGCGAAATATTTTCGCCTGCGTTGCCGCGGATTGCCGCCGTATAGGCTTTCAGGCAGTCGATATAGGCGCGGGCGGGCGTGCTGAGCGCCACATCGCGACGCACGATGTAGCCGACCCGGATCATCTCTTCGCTTTCCAGCGGCACGCTGACGATATTGGTGCCGTTGAGGTCTTCGCTGAGGATACCGGTCGAAATCGTATAGCCGTTGAGGCCGATCAAGAGGTTGAACAGCGTCGCGCGGTCGCTGACGAGAATGTTTTTCCGGTGCGAAATCGTGCTGAGGATTTCCTCGGAAAAGTAAAAGGAATTGTAGGTGCCCTGTTCAAACGAAAGACAGGGATACGCTTCCAGGTCTGTTATTGAAATAGACTGCCGCGACGCCAGCGGGTTTTCTGTGCAGACAAACACGTGCGGCTGTACAGAGAGCAGAAGCTGAAAACTCAGCCCACTTTCACGCAATAATTTTAAAATAATTTTCTCATTAAAATCGCTCAGATAGAGGATTCCGATCTCACTTCGCAGGTCGCGCACGTCCTCAATGATCGCGTGCGTCCGCGTCTCACGGAGTGTAAATTCATATTCGTCCTGACCATAGCGGCGAATCAAGTTGACGAAGGCGTTGACTGCAAATGCATAGTGCTGCGTCGATATAGAAAGAATGCGGCGGCGCGGCGGCCGGTGCAGATAACGCTGCTCCAACAGTTCCGCCTGTTCAACGACCTGACGGGCATAACTCAGAAATTCCGTGCCGTCCTGCGTAAGGATGGCGCCGCGGCTCGTGCGTACAAACAGCTCGATCCCAAGTTCCTGCTCCAATTCCTTGATCGCGTTGGACAGGCTCGGCTGCGTCACAAAGATCCGTTCGGCCGCGCGGCTGATCGAACCTGCGGAAACGACTTCGATTACATATTTGAGTTGCTGCAACGTCATGGCTGTCTCCCTTTTCACGCTGCCCGCCTCCATCAGCGCGGGCTATGGAGTTTATGAAAAGAACAGCCGGGGGCAAAGCGCCTCCAGCTGTCCCATCCCATTGAAACAGGCCGCTACCGCGACCGATATACAAAAAGCCTCATCTTTCCGCGGCAACGGGAAATTACGTCGATCCAATGATTCCGGCCATCTCTACTGCCAATAGAACCTTCCGTCGTTGCCGGCGGTTTTGAAACCGTTCAGGCGTTTTCCTCCGGCAGCAGCTTGCCGATCCGATCGGCCGCGTCTTTCAGCGGCGTGTCGTCGCAGAGTTCAATCGAGCCCTTGTCGCCCGCGGCGGCGATCGCCGGCTGGAACGGGATTCGCCCGAGCACGTCGAGGCCGTATTCGGCGGCGACCGCGTCGATATGGCTCTCGCCGAATACAAACAGCTTTTTGCCGCAGTCAGGGCATTCGGCGTAGCTCATGTTCTCGACGATGCCGAGCACCGGGATATCCATCAGCTTTGCCATTTTGATCGCCTTTTCGACGATCATCGATACCAGCTCCTGCGGCGTGGTAACGATGATGACGCCGTCGAGCGGGATCGACTGGAAGACCGTCAGCGGCACGTCGCCGGTTCCCGGCGGCATATCGATAAACATAAAGTCCACGTCGCCCCAGACCGTATCTGTCCAGAACTGCTTGACCGTTCCCGCCAAGATGGGGCCGCGCCAGACGACCGGATCGGTCTCGTTTTTCAGCAGCAGATTGACGCTCATCACGCCGATCCCCGTCTTGCTGTGCGCCGGGTAGATGCCCGACTCGTCCATCTCCGCTTTGTCCCTGATACCGAACATCCGCGGAATCGACGGACCGGTGATGTCGCAGTCCATCACGGCGGCACGGTACCCGCGGCGCTGCATCGATACGGCGAGCATCGCCGTGACCAGCGACTTGCCGACGCCTCCCTTGCCGGAGACCACCGCGATCGTCCGTTTGACGTCGCTCATCTCATTGGTCCGCGCTTTTTCAAACGCCGACCGTTCGCCGCAGTCCTGCCCGCAGTTGGAACAATCGTGCGTACATTCTTCGCTCATTTATCACATCTCCACTTGTCTCTTGATACCCATATTTTACCATGTACATTGACAAAAGTCAACCAAACCGGTATAATGAGGCTGTATTGAGCTTTTCCAAAAACATCCGTGTGCATACATTCCGTACCCTCTCGCTCATCCCCGAATGGATTCATCCGCCGGAGCTGCGCCGGAACAAGATGTGTATAAGA
>QAMX01000087.1 GCA_003149835.1 Clostridiales bacterium | reverse complement strand
GACGGCGGCAGAGAGGCGCTGAAAATAAACGGGCGCGACTTGTGACGGATAAAGTTGATGATCTTCTCACTGGCGGCGATGCAGCCGCCGAGCGAGGCCAGAGATTTGGAGAACGTCGTCATGATCATGTCGACGCGGTCGGTGAGGCCGAAATAGCTCGCGGTTCCCCGCCCGCCCTCGCCGATCATGCCCACGCCGTGCGCGTCGTCGACCAGCACGCCCGCGCCGTATTTGTAGGCGAGGTCGCAGATTGCGTCGAGCTTTGCGATGTCGCCGCCCATAGAAAAGACGCCGTCGGTGACAATCAGCTTGCCTGCGTCCTCCGGAAGCGCCGAAAGGACGCGTTCGAGATCCGCCATGTCGCTGTGTTCGTATTTATAAGTCCGCTTCGCATAGCTGAGGCGGCAGCCGTCGACGATGCTGGCGTGGTTTTCGCGGTCGGAGAGAATGTAATCATGCATCCCGACGACGGCGGAAATCGCGCCCAGATTGGTCTGAAAACCGGTCGAATAAGTAATCGCCGCGTCTTTTCCAAAAAAAGCGGCCAGCTCGGCCTCCAATTCGATGTGCAGATCAAGCGTCCCGTTTAAAAAACGGGAGCCGGAACAACCGGTGCCGTAGCGGTCGAGCGCGTTTTTGGCCGCCTCAATGGTGCGGCTGTCGTTGGTCAAGCCCAGATAGTTGTTGGAGCCGATCATAATCGTCCGATGGCCGTCAATGACGACTTCGGTATCCTGCGCCGTTTCTAAGGCGTGAAAATATGGATAAATTCCCTGTTCTATGATCTTTTGCGGCTCGTCAAATTCATAGCATTTATCAAATATGCCCATTTTCGTCCTCCGGTATGGAAAATTCTTCTCCTTTTATTATAACATTTCTATTTGCATTTTTCCATCAAAAAGTGTATGATTAAGAAAATTATTCCTGCCGATTTTCGATTGGCACAAACAAAAGGGAGGTTTGTCTGCCGTGCGTCTGAAAAAGGGCGGCGTCTGTCTCGTCACGGGCGCGTCGTCGGGCATTGGCCGCGCCATCGCCGAGACGCTTGCCGGTCTCGGTATGCGCGTCTACGGTACCTCCCGTCGGCCCGCCGTTGCGGACAGCGGCGCCGTTGCCATGCTGCGGCTCGACCTTAGAGACGCGGCCTCCATTGACTCCGCCGTCGCCGAGGTCATCCGGCGTGAAGGCAGAATCGATCTGCTCGTCAACAACGCAGGCGCCGGAATCGGCGGCGCCGTCGAGGATACGGAAGAGAGCGAGCTTGCCGGCCAGATGGAAGCCGGTTTTTTCGGCCATGTCCGCGTGACGCGCGCCTGTCTGCCGCATATGCGGCGAACCGGCGGCGGCCGGATTCTCTTCACCGGCTCGGTTGCGGCCGGTATCCCGATCCCCTATCAGGCGATGTATTCCGCGGCAAAGGCCGCGCTGCGCGCTTTTGCGTCGGCGCTCGCCGGCGAGGTCGCCCAGTTCGACATCGATGTGGCCGTTATTGAGCCGGGCGACACGCGCACCGGCTTTACCGACCGGCGCACCAAAACCGCCCCCGCCGGTTCCCCCTATGCCGAGCGGTTTGCGCACAGCATCGCCGTCATGGAAAAAGACGAGCGCAGCGGCGATTCCCCGGAAAAGATCGCGCGCGTTGTCGTCCGCGCCGCTCTGTCGCGCCGCCCCAAGCCCCGGATCACCGTCGGCTTCAAATATAAGCTTTTCGACCTGCTGCGGCGTATGCTGCCGGAACGCCTGACGCAGAAAATCATTGCCGCTCTTTACGGCTGACGTTTTCCCCCCTCTTCTCGCTTTCCCGCTCTGTTTTTGTCCTGATACGCGCACCGGGTTCGTTCTCTCCTACGGCGGCCGTCTGCGCGCCCATAGAAGGTGTGCAGGCTCGCTGTGAGGACAGCGCACGATCTGTTTCTGCGCTTGACCGATCTCCCCCTTGTTTCCCGGCCGCGTCTGGAAAATAAAATAGGAGGTCCATACACATGAGAAAGCAATATCCGCATATCAAGGGTATGATGCCGATCCTGCCGACCTTCGTCGATGCGTTCGGCGAGCCCGACCTGAAAGCGCAGGGGCGCGTCGTCGAATACCTCATTGAGAGCGGCGCCGTCGCCATCGGGCATATGGGCGGCGCATCCGAGTATGGAAAGGTCAGCGAATACGACCGCGACCCGATTCTCCGCACCCTCTCCGAGCAGGTTGCCGGCCGCGTGCCGATTTTTATCGGCACGACCGATTACACGCGCAAGACCGCGCTGAAACGCGCCGAGGCCGCCAAGGGACAGGGCGCCTCGATGATCATGGTCTGTTCGCCGCCGGCGGGCGTGTTGACGCGCGCCGACCTCATCCAGTATTATGAGGACGTGGGCAAGGCGACCGATCTGCCGATCATTGTCCAGGATACCGGCGCGTCTTATGCGCATTACACCGCCGACACCTTACAGGAGATTTACGACCGCGTTGAAACCGTCGGATATGTCAAGAGCGAGGGGATTAACTGCCTGCCCAAGACCAAGCAGCTCCGCGAGGCGTTCGGCGACAAGGTTCAGATTATCGGCGGCAGCGCCGGATATGCCATGCCCACCCTGCTTCGGCTCGGCATTACCGCGTTTATGACCGGAACGGAATGCACCGACGTGCATAACGACGTCATCCAGGCCTATTTCGCAGGCGACGAGCAAAAAGCCGATAGGCTCTATCACATGACGATTCTCTCCTATCTCTATTTCTATACCCAGAATAACCGCTATTTCCTGAAATACATGTTGAAGCGCCGCGGCCTGCTCGACGAGGTTTACCTCCCCTTCCCCAATGAGAGCGGTGTGCCGGATCCGTTCATCGTCGCTGAGCTTGACCGTACCCTTGACCGGATCAACGACCTGCGTGGCAAAAAGGTTCTGTAAAACGGCGTTAGAGCCGCCCCTTTTGTGCAGCGAATCCACAGAGCTTTCCCGGCACCAGGATAGAAAAACCGCTTCGGGCGTTTGATTGCTGACGCCTGAAACGGCGCTTCAAAAATAAAACCCTACCACAGCCGTACCGGCACAGAGCGCGGCGCGGCTTTTTGGAGGCGATGGACTTGACCGACCAACGGATTCACGACTTTGTCAGCGCACCGGCCACGCAGGAAACGATTCGTTCCACGCTGGCGGCGCTGGTCAAAATTCCGAGCGTTTCGACCGGCGGCGCGCCGCCCTACGTCTTCGGCCCGGAGAGCGCCGCCGCGCTCGATCGGATGCTTGACATTGGCAGGCAGCACGGCTTCACAGTCGAAAACCACGATTACTACTGCGGCAGCGTCGTCATGGCCGGCGAAAACTGCGGCGACGAGATCGGCATCATCGCGCACCTCGACGTCGTTCCCGCCGTCGAGGGCTGGCGGTATCCGCGCTATGCGCTGACGGTCGAAAACGGCCTCTACATCGGGCGCGGCGTGCGCGACGACAAGGGTCCCGCCGTCGCCGCGCTGGCGGCCATGCTGTTTTTCCAGCAAAACGGTATCCGTCTGCCCTTTACGGTACGGCTGCTGCTGGGCTGTGACGAGGAGCGCGGTATGCACGATCTGCCGCATTATCTCGAAACGCACAGAGCGCCCCGCTTTTCCTTCTCTCCGGACAGCGTGTTTCCCGTCTGTATCGGAGAAAAAGGGATCGCCGAGGTCGACCTTGACCTCGGCGCGTTGGACGGCGGGCTGTTGAGCTTACGCGGCGGCAACGTCACCAATTCGGTCGCCGACCGCGCCGAGGCGGCGTTTGCGGCTGACATGCGCGCCGCGGTCGAGGCGCTTGCGCTGCCCGAAGGCTTTGCCTGCGAGCTGCGGGATGGACTGCCCATCCTCACGGCCGTCGGCAAGAGCGCGCATGCAGCCGAGCCGGACGGTTCGGTCAACGCCATCGCTCTGTTGGCCCGTTTCATCCTCGCCTCCTCTCTGCTGCCGGACGGCTGCCGTTCTCACGGCGCTCTCTCGTATCTTTGCGCCTCGCTGGCCGACCATTACGGCACAGGGCTGGATATTGCCGCCGAGGACGCGGCGACGGGCCGGCTCACCTGTATCTGCGGCCTGGCGTTTATGAAAGACGGGGCGCTGCACGCCGACCTGAACATCCGCTACCCCGCCTCGCTTGCCTTCACGCCGCTGTATGAGCGCCTTTCTGCCAACGCCGCAGCGCGCGGCTATGCCGCTGCGCTTGTCTCAGACTCGGCGGGCTATGTCTTTTCGCCCGATAAACCGGAAATCGCCGCGCTGACGGCCGCATTCTCCGCCGTCACCGGTTCGGATGCCGCTCCCTATACGATGGGCGGCGGCACCTATGCGCGCGCCTTTCCCAGCACCGTCGCCTTTGGCGCGGCGTTTTCGGAAAAGGAAACCGCGCTCGGAGAAGGGCGCGGCGGCGCGCACGAGCGCGACGAATGCGTCAGAATCGAGGAATTCAACCGAGCCGTTGAAATTTTTATCCGCGCGCTTTACAACCTCGCGGAGACGTAAAGCGGCGGAGATGCCTGCGCGGACACGGACAGCTCTCACGCTGCCGCGCTTGAAAACGCTTTTTCCCAGTTTATAAGCGCGGCGCATCGATCCATTCTATACCAAACGGGAACAGGCGCGGAGACTTTTCTCCGCGCCTGTTCCCGTTTGAAAAGCTAGCTATATGATTTGACAAAACCGCATCAGCATGAGCGCGATTTCATCTCTTCCGGCCTCCCCCTGCGGGTCCAGCAGACGCCCTGTCTTGCCGGTGATCAGGCCGCTGCCGACCGCTTGGCGCATCGGAGCAGCCGCCCAGCCGGAAACTTTCTCCGCGTCGGCATAGGCCGACAGGTCCGCCTCTTGGCCAAGGTTCAGGCCGATATGTTCTGCATAACGGCAGAGAATCGCCGCGATCTGCTCGCGCGTTACCGGCGCGCCGGGAGCAAACAGGTTTTGTCCGATGCCGGTCACAATCCCGTTTTCAGCCGCCCAGCAGACGGCCTCGCTGTACCAGAGTCCCTCCGCCGTATCGTCGAACAGCGCCGTCTCCCGCGGCGCCGTTTCACCGGACAGCCGGTGCAGCACCGTCACCAGCATCGCCCGGCTCATCGGCGTTCTCGGTTCAAAGCGGCCGTCTCCCGTCCCCTCGACCAGTCCGTTGAGCCACGCAAAGGCAATGCCCTCAAAGGACCACGCGCCGCGGTCTACATCCGAAAACGGGTGACAAGCGACTCCGTAGCGCGAGAAGGCCGAAACCGAAAATTTCACCGTCTCCGCGTCGCTGACCGCCGCGACGGGGAATAACGCCGCGCCGCCGGCCGTGTGCCATACCAGAAGGCGCTCCGGAGCTTCGCCCTCTGTACAGGCATATGCGAAACAAACCTCCATACTGCCCTTTGAGAGCGTTTCCACCGTTTCGCCCCCGACCGTCAGAGACAACGTATACACAGGCCGCTCCCCAGCGCGCGCGCGTTCCGCTTCCGTCAGATCTTCCGGCGCAGCGCGCCGGGCGCGGAGCGCAGCGTCTCCGCCTGCTGCGGTCAGCGAGCTCAGCGCCGCGGCGTCAAAGGTCAGAGAAACGTCTGTAAAACGTATTGTCAGGCCGCCGGCGGCTCGCGCCGGATCGCCTGCCGCTTCGCCGATCAGCGCCAGCACGGCCGAGGACAGCGTGATTCCGTCGGCTTCCGCCGCCTCCGAAGCGTCAATGACGATCGCGTCCCCCTCGACGGCATAGAGAAGGAATCTGAGCTCAACGTCGCTGATCTCCGGCGCGAGCATGCCGTCCTCCATCGTCGCTCTCACATTGAGAGACTCGGAGCCCACAGACAACAGAATGGTCAGCGCCGGTACGGCGGGAATCCCGCCGCCAGAGGGAACTCCTCCGCCGCCGGGCGTCAGACCGCCGGACTGTTCTGTCCATCTGGCGTAAAGCGTCAGCGGCGCTGTGACCGGCGTTCCCTCCACAGCCTTTTCCCCGTCTTCCGCCGCTGTATACCAGCCGTCAAAATCGTATCCGTCGAGGCTCGGCTCATCGGGAAACGCGAGCGCGCCGTTCGGTACGACGCTATACTGGCCGTAGAGCTCCTGTCCGTTGTAGAACGTCACCGCATACTCCGTTTTGGAGACTGTAAGCGTCAGATTTGCCGTTTTCGTCGCATCCGTCCGGCCGTCGTCAAAGCGGAGGACAAGTTCATACTCGTCCGGAGCCAATGAGCTGAGCCAAGCGTGCGTCAACGTGCAGACGCCGTCCTCCCCTTGAAGCTCCGGCTCCGCCATAACATAGTCGCTGCCTGCCGTCAGCTCCGTGCCGTTGAGCGAAACGGCGTTCAGGCGGTTTCCAAAGAGCCGCAGCGTCACGGCCAGCCCGCTTTGATTCAGATTGACGTCATAGACGACCGCCCGCTCGGCCGGCGCGGAATCACTGACCGGAATCTCTCCGACGTCGATTGTGAGCGTGACCGGCGTCTCGCTCAAAAAGCCCTCGCCTGTCTTTGCCGTCACCGAAAGCACCACCGCCGTGCCGGCGTCCGCCGCGGTGGGCGTATAGGTCAGCTTGGCCCCATCCATCGCGGCGTTTCCCATACCGGAGACGACCGCGGCGTGATAGGTCAGCGTGTCCGTTCCCGTATAGTCGAACCACGCGGCGACGTCGCCGCATTCGTAAGCCGTTGCCGCCGTCAGACCGTCATACGAGGCCGGAACCGCCGCGCCGCTCTGTGACTCCGAACCGGGGCGAACCGCCGGCCGCGGCGCATCGGCGATGGCCAGCGTCAGCGTATACGTTTTGCCTCCGGCCGCAAATGTCCAGACCTTGCCGGACGGATCGCTTTCAGGCTTTGCGACAGCGCCGTCCTCGTCAAGCGCGGCGCGCGCGTCGTCAAAAGCGACCGCGATGTCCTCCGCTTTCAGGTCGGCTAAGACCGTTCCGTACGGGAGCACGGCTGTATATTGCCCGCCCTCTCCGGCCTCCGCCTGAATCGTTTCCATCACGGTGACGGAGGAAACGGCGTAATCAATCTCCCGTTCAACCCATTTGGCGTAAAAGGTCAAATCTCCCGTACTGCCGGCAGGAACCGAAGTCAGCGGTCCCCGCGTATATCCCGCGTCGGCGTACCAGCCGGCAAAGTCGTAATAGTCCGACCGCGAAACCTGCGCCGGCAGGGCGGCCTGCTCGCCGCCGATCTGATAGCTTTCGGCATAGGTCTCGTCTTCAATCGTCCCGCCGTTTGTCTGATAGGTAATCAGACAGTCGCGGTTCAACGCCGCCGCAAAGCGCGACGCGCTGATGATCCCATGGCCATAGGAGGTGTCGTAGCCCGCCTCGCCCGCATCGACCGCGCTCCGCCGCAGCAGCTCGCGGAACGCCTCGCCGTCAATGGCGCCGTCGCGCTGGCGCGCGGCGGCCGCCAGAGCCGAAACCATCGGCGCGGCATACGAAGTTCCTCCGCCCACCAGATACGGCGAGTCCTCCGTATAGCCGAGACCGCAGATCTCGGTTCCCGGCGCTGTGACGTAGACGCTGTCGTTTTTCGCCGACAGAGTCGCCACCGTTCCGTCCCGGTTGACCGAACCGACGCCGACGACACAGTCAAAGGCCGCCGGATAGTAGAGCGTCGAGCTGTCTTTATTGCCAGCGGAGGCGACGAGCAGAATGCCGTTTGCCGCGGCCTCCTCGAGTTTTTCCTTCAACGGGGCCAGCGTCTGGGCGTTGGTGCCGCCGAAGCTCATGTTGATGATATCGGCGTCCTGCTCAATCGCATAGCCGATCGCGGCCAGCACAGTGGAAACCTTGCCGCTGCCGTAGCCCGCGTTGCCCGTGTCCGACGAAAAGCAGCGCAGCGCCAGAATCTCTACTCCGTCTGCCAATCCGGCGATTCCCTTGGCGTTGCCGGCCTGCGCGGCGAGAATGCCCGCGACGAAGGTCCCGTGCCCCTTGTCGTCGCCGTATGCCGTTGGATCCGGTTCTGTGCCCAGAAAATTGTAGCCGCGGATCGTCGCTCCGGCCAGATCCTCATGCGCCTCGTAAATGCCGGAATCAATCACGGCGACCGTCACGCCGCTTCCGTCCAGCCCGTTTTCCCAAAGCGCCGAGGCCTCTATGAAATCGAGATACCACTGCTCGGAAAGAAGCGGATCGCCAGGCTCGTCCAGCAGCGTCAGCTCCTCGTCGGGCGCCAGAAATTCGATCATTCCGGCATCCAAATACGGTTGAATCTGCTCCATGCTCTCCGCGGTATAATATCCGTCCGCATAGGCGACGGGGACAACCGCCCCGTCGGCGGAGAGCGGCATCAGCACGTCGTCGCGCAGCTTAAACAGATACCCTGTCTCAGGCTCCGCAGCGGCGTAAGCCGGAGGGACGCACCACAGACCGGCGCACATGCAGACGCAAAGCAACAGCGCCTGCATCCTTTTGAACATCTTCATAGATACCTCCAAACGCCCGCAAAGCCGGAAGAAGCTTCCGGCTTTGCGGGCCTGTGTCCCTGTGTACGGCTTACGCGCCGTAAGCCTCAAAGATCGTGATGATCAGCCGTGCGTAGATAGCGGCCGCCTCGGCGCGGCTGGCGTTCCGCTTCGGCAGGAAGAAGCCGTGCTCGTTGCCCTCGACGATGTTCAGCGACTGGAAGCGCCTCACCGATTCGAGCGCCCATGCGCCGATCTGTCCCTCGTCGGGGAACGCGGTCTGCGCGCCGCCTTCCGGCAGCGTAAAGCCGAACGCGTCGAGATAGCGTATAAGCATCGTACAGATCTGCTCCCGCGTCACCGGCGCGTCGGGGTCGAAGCGGTTGTTGCCAACACCGTTGACAATCCCGTTCTCCGCCGCCCATGCGACGTATGCCCCATACCATTTGCCGGGATCCACGTCGTCAAACACCTTGCGGTCGTATGCCTCGGTATCGATTCCGGCAAGACGGCCAAGCACTGTGACGAACATCGCGCGGCTCATCGTGCCGGTCGGATCAAAGCGGTTGCCGCCGATGCCCTCAAACATCTCGCGAACTCCCGTAAAGAGAACCTCGTCGGCGCCCCAGTGGGTATCCGGCACGTCGTTGAATGAAACAGGATGATAGACGATATCATACGTTCCCGCGCGGAATGCGATGTAGGAGACGCTGGTATCCGTCACATAGCTCCACGCCACCAGCTCGCTCTCGCCGTTTTCGCCCGTCCAGCGGACCACCGCGTTCTCGGCGTCGCCCGTCAGCGCGACAAAGTGCATCTTCATCGCGTCGACATCGTCGTCCTCCGCCAGCGTTCCCGCCGGGATGAGCACGAACACGCTGCTGCTTCTGAGGATGACGTTCTGCGTCTGATTCCGTTCAATCAGCAGCTTCCGCGTATCCTCATGGAGCGTCAGCTTTGTCGCCGAATACGGCGCGACAACCGTCCCGTCGTCCTCGTAAATCAGGTCGTACGGCATAATCTGTCCGCCTACATAGAAATACGGTACATAGAAGCGGTCGGTCGTAGCGTTGCCCCACGCCTCCGGATGGTCTTCATAGTATTGATCCGTAATCGCGTTGAGCCGTGCCAGCTCCGTTTCATATGCGCTCTGTTTCGCGGTCAGATCGGCTTCTGCGGCGTCAAAACGCTGCTGCGCCTCGGCCGCGGCTCTCTCCGCGGTGTATCCGCGCACCGCAGTCAGGTAATCCGTTTTGCCGCGGTTGCTAAATCCGGTCTGCTCCCATGCGCTCAGCGCGTCGAGAACCGTCTGATCGTTTCCGACAGCCGCTTTGTACGCCTCGTATGCCGCGGCCTTTTCGCCGGCGTCGGCACGGCGCCACGCTTGCAGCGCGGCATCGATCTCTTTTTCAAGCCTCTGAGCCGCCAGCCTGATGCCGGACTCCGTGTTGCCCGTCTGCGCGGCGTTAAACTCCTTCTGCGCGCCCGCAAAGGTCTCGTACAGCGCGAAGAGCGCTTCCATGTTCCCCTGAGAATCCGCCGGATTTTCGGGGGCTTCCGCGTCTACGCCGAGCATCGGCCTGACCGCGATCTGATACCATCCGGTGCTCAGTCCGCTGAACACGCCGGTATCGAACGCCGCGCCGGCCGGATCGGCGATCTGCCATGCCGAACCGCCCCATTCGCCGAATCGGTCGGGGTCGACGGGCGTAACCGCCGTGGGAAGCTCTTGTACGCCGAGCAGCGCCGCGTTCTCACCCTCGATCGGGCGGATGATGAACTGATACGTTCCGCCTTTTCCTACGCCGCCGGCGGCCTGAACCGTGACCACCGCGTCGTCCGCCGTATAGGAGGAGGCGGGTTTTGCCTCAGCGGTGTATTTGACATATTCGTTTTCCAGAACGATTCTGTTGGAATAGAC
>QAMX01000058.1 GCA_003149835.1 Clostridiales bacterium | reverse complement strand
GGCGAAGCGCAACGACGGCGAGGTCAGCAGAGCAGCCGGCGCAGCTTTTCCAAGGCGGAGCGTTCGATTCTCGAAACCTGCACCTGGCTGACGCCGAGAATCAGCGCGACCTTCTGCTGGGTCAGGCCGCGCTCATAGCGGAGGCTGATAACGCTGCGCTCGCGCGGCGGCAGAGAGGCGACCGAGGCGGAGAGCGCAAGCCTGTCCAGCAGCGTTTCCTCGGGCTGAGACGGGTCGGGGATGCTTTCCAGCGTATCGGTTTCGCCGTCCGGGCTGACGACCTGCGGCATCCGGTTTTCCTGTGCGGCGACCTCTTCTGAGGTCAGCCCCGTCGCTGCGGCGATTTCCGAGACGCTGGGTTCGCGGCCGAGCCGTTTGAGCAGCGATTCGCGCGCGGCCTCAATCTTGCCGGAAACCTCCCGCACCGAACGGCTGACCTTGATCGGTCCGTCGTCGCGGAGGAAGCGGCGGATCTCGCCGATCATCTTTGGAACCGCATAAGTCGAAAAACGGTATTCCAGAGAAAAATCAAACTGGCTGACCGCTTTGATAAAGCCGATGCAGGCGAGCTGATAGAGGTCGTCGTATTCGGCGCCGATTCGCTGCGCGCGGTCTGTGAAGCGGCGGGCAATGCCGTGAATCAGGCCCTCGTTGCGCTGAATGAGCGTCTCCATGGCCTCCTGTTCGCCGTTCTGTGCGGCGACGAGCATCGCCTGCGGCGCGTAGTCGCCGCCGTCCGCGGCCGTTTCGGGCCGTCTGGCCTCCTGACCGCCGTCTGAGAGCGCCGCTTTTTCCTGCTTGAACGGCGCCTCTGTCATTTGGCGCGCGACGGCTGTTTGACGATGCGTTTCAGCAGCGTCACCTTTGTGCCCTTGCCCTCTTTGGAGGTTACGCTCATGCGGTCGGTGAAGCTCTGCATAATCGTGAAGCCCATACCGCTGCGCTCTTCGCCGCCGGTAGTAAACATCGGTTCCAGAGCCTGACGGATATCGGGGATACCGCGGCCCTTGTCGCGGATCACATATTCGAGCGTGTCGCCGTTGACGACGCGCGCCGTTATGTATACCATGCCGCCGCCCTGCGGATAGGCGTGGACGATTGCGTTGGTCACCGCCTCGCTGATCACGGTTTTGATGTCGGCCAGCTCCTCGAGCGTCGGGTCGAGCCGCGTCGCATAAGCGGCGGCAAAGACCCGGGCAAAGCTCTCGTTGATCGAGGAGGCGGGCAGTTCAAGCTTTGTCTTCGGTGAAGTTTCTCTCATCTTCCGTTCAGTCCTCTTTTTTCGATATTTTCATCAGCTTGTCCATGCCGGCGCTGACGAGCACGCGATAGGCTTGCCTCGGCACGTTCCGGACGCACAGCTCGCCGCCGACATAGCCCATTCGTTTGCGGAGTCCCATCAGCAGGGCGAGGCCGGAGCTGTCCATAAAGGTCATGCCGGACAGGTCAAGCACGACGCTGCCGGGTTGATGCTCGTCGAGCAGGGCGTTGGAGCGGCGGATCGCGGCGGCGGCGGCATGGTGATCCAGCTCGCCCGCAAACGACAGGCGGCCGCCGTCCTCTGTCGCGGAATATTCCACGGTCATTCGTTTGTGATCCCCTTTCTGAATTTCTGCGATACCGAAAAACGCCCTAAAAACAGGAGCACCGCTGAAAACGTTCGGCGAAAGTCAGGCGCTCGGCGCGTCCGTCCCCGCTTTGCCGTGCGGCGCGAGGGGAGAGACGGCGGCGCCGGAAATGACCGCCGGCCGGCGCTGTCTGCCGCGCCGGCCGGATCGTCAAAACCGGCTCTTTTCGGCCGTTTTCCGGTACTCTTATTGTAACCCGAATTCTCTGTCAAAATATGTTGTATTTCGCGTCCATTTCGATTAAATAGCGCAGCGTTTCCTTACAGCCGCCGAGGAAAGAGAGCGAGCCGCAGCAAAGGACGACGTCGCCGGGCTTGGCAAAGCGCATGGCGGAGATAAAAGCCATCTGCGTGCGCTGGGCGATGCAGACCAGCGGCGCCTTGCCGTTGGCCAGAGCCGCCGTTTCGCGCGCCGGGAGCGCGCGGGGCGACGGAGGCGTCGTCGCGATAAACACGTCGCTGCGCTGCGCGATCTCCGGGATGCACTTGCCGTAATCCTTGTCGCGGAGCATGCCCATGACGGTGATGATTCGCCGTCCTTGCAAAACGGTGTCGATGGTCTGACAGAGCTTTTCGACGCCGTCGGGGTTATGAGCGCCGTCGAGCAGCACACAGGGCTCGTCATAGATTTTTTCCATCCGCGCCGCCATCGGCTTTCCGGCGATTCCGGCGGAGATCGCCGCGTCGTCTACGGCGTACCCCGCCTTGGCGAGCAGCTTCAACGTCTCGATGGCGCTGAGCGCGTTCTTGGCGAAGTGAACGCCTGTCATCGGGGTGGCGTATTCCTTTCCTTCGTAAAGGAAGCGCGTGCCGTCGAGGTCAAGGCTGACGACGGAAAAGGCGTCGAGCCGCGGAACGATGAGCGCCGAGCCGGCGGCTTCGCAGTGGGCCTGAATCGTATGCAGCGCCTCAGGCGGCTGTTCGGCGTAGGCGACGACAGGGCAGCCGTTTTTAATAATCCCGCATTTCTCAGCGGCGATCTTTTCAAGCGTATCGCCGAGCACCGCCATGTGGTCAAAGGATACCGAGGTGATAACCGCCGCAAGCGGCCGGTCGATGATGTTCGTCGCGTCATAGCGGCCGCCGAGGCCGGTTTCAAGGACCGCGAAATCACAGCCGCAGTCGCGGTAGACGAGGAAGGCGGCGCTGGTGACGATCTCAAACTCCGTCACGACGCCTTCGCCGGCCGCCTCCATCGCGTCCGCCGCCGCCTTGACGGCAAAGACGGCCGCCGCGATGCGCTCCTCGCCGGCGGGCGCCATATTGATTTGAATGCGTTCGGAAAAGGCCTCGACGGCGGGGGAGATATACATCCCCGTCTTATAGCCCGCGGCCGTTAAAGCCCCGGCGATCATCGCCGTCGTGCTGCCCTTGCCGTTGGTGCCGGCGACGTGGATAAAGTTCAGACCTTTCTGGGGATTTCCGAGCCGGTCGAGTAAGCGGCCGATGGTTTCCAGGCCGAGCTTGGAGCCGAAGCGCTCGTGCGAGGCGATATAAGCGAGCGCGTCCTCATAGGTGGCGTTTGCAATCGGTTTTTCCATGCAGTTTTCTCCTTTTAAACCGTTATCGGTTGATAATTCTGACAGACCGTATCAGCGGCTAACGCTTATTCAGAGCGGCCGTAAGCCTTTTCGCCCGCTTTCAGCGCCGCCGATACGGCCAGCGCGCAGGCGGCGACGAGAACGGCGGCGCAGAGCGCCAGAATCGCCCACGGCGCGAACGACGTCTTGGCAAACAGCAGATAAACGCCGCCGGCGAACAGAAGCGTCAGCCCGATTGCGATGAGCATCGCCAGCATGCCGTTCATGTTCTGCTTCATCGCCTCGGTTTCGTTGATCCAGGCGAGCTTCGGCCGCACGAAATCGACCCATGCGCCCAGCACGGAGACGAGGGCGCTGCCGAGCATACCGAGCACAAAGCCGCAGAGCGCGGCGGGCACGCTGACGCCGAAGGCGGGCACGGCGCCGATGCTGAGCGGAATTGCCCAGAACAGGCACAGGCTGACGCCGAACAGGAGCTTAGCCGCATAGAGATCGCGCGGCTCGACCGGGAGCGACCGCAGATATTCAAACGCGCGCCCCTCGCGGGAAACCACCGTTGAAGCGCCCATATTTAGCGAGGAAAAGAAGACGATGATACCGGCGAGCGCCAGCGCGACGATGGGGGAGGGCAGCTCGGCGATCAGCGCGCGGATGGCGGAAAAGCCGTCGGAAAAAACCGGCGTCAGCAGCAGAATGAGCGCTATGGCCGCGCCGGAGAGGGAGTTGGTCACATACACCGGCGTGCGGAACAAAACGCGCCATTCTTTTTTGAAAATCGCGGCGCGCGGGGAAGCGGAGCCGGCCGACAGCTCGCCCGCTTTGACGGCCTTCGATTTTTTGCGCGCTTCGGAGTTGACGGAGACCGCGTATTTATAGATCGCGCCGCTAATCAGCCAGACAAAGAAAAAGACCATCAGGGACAGAATCGTAAAGCAGATCAGAGACAGCAGAGAGGTAACGCCGCCGCCGTGAATGCCAAACGAAGCCCAGCTGAACGGCGGGACGGACAGAGAATTCATCGTCGTCCAGCTGTTTTTGAAGAGATCGGCAAAGAAATCGTTGCCGGTCATCGCCGCCGCCTGCATTTTCGACTGGATAGCGAATTGGCCGATCATGAGCGCGGCGAGCATGACAAACGAGCCCACGGTGATGAACAGATCTCTGCGCCGCAGCCGGCCGATGATCAGCATCAGCGCGGAGACGAGCAGCGTCGCGACGAGCAGCGGCAGCATCGGCGAGAGCAGGATCACATACAGCGCGCGCAGGAAAATGCCGATCCCCATCGCGCCCTCGACCTTGACGGCGTAGAGAATGACGGCGGGGAGGATAAAGAGCGCCGAGATCGCCGCCTCGCTCAGGTAGACAAACAAAAATTTCGAGAGGAAAATCTGCCGGCCCGACACAGGCAGAGAGGACAGAAGCGTGGAATCGCGCGCTAAAAAGATGTTTGACAACACAATGAAGATCCCGAATACGGCCGTCAGAACCATCGTGCAGAGAACGACGAGATCCATGACGATCTGCGGATATTCAAATTCAATCGCGGCGGTCAGCATCATGTTGAGCAGCAGCGTATAGACCGCGATCAGGTAGACAAACAGAAATGCGAACAGCAGCGCCATCGCGGCGCGTTTCAGCGTTCCGCTCCGGCCGCCGGAACGCACAGAAGTCATTTCCCGCAGGCTGAACCGCGTTTTGAACTGAACCTTTAAAAGCAGCCACACCGCGCTCATTGCTGCGCCTCCTCGCCCTCCGTCAGGGACAGGAAGACGCTTTCAAGGCTCTCGCCGCCGAGCGCGCCGTCCGCGTGACTCTGTTTGAGC
The DNA here is from genome assembly GCA_003149835.1 of Clostridiales bacterium. Lineage (GTDB taxonomy): Bacteria > Bacillota > Clostridia > Oscillospirales > QAMX01 > QAMX01. The sequence continues at coordinate 10,144 of QAMX01000058.1, read as the reverse complement.
TCCTCGACGCTGCCGACCGCGATCAGGCGGCCGTTGTCGATAATGGCGATGCGGTCGCAGAGCTTTTCGGCGACTTCGAGCACATGCGTCGAGAAGAACACCGTGTTGCCTGCGTTGCAGTGGTTCCGCATTTCGAGCTTGAGCTGATGGGCGGATTTGGGGTCAAGGCCGACGAGCGGCTCGTCGAGCACCCAGAGCGCCGGCGCGGGGATCAGCGCGGCGGTCAGCATCAGCTTTTGCTTCATGCCGTGAGAATAGGAGCGGATCTGCTCGTTGACAGCGTTTTGAATGTCGAACATCGCGAGATATTTTTCCATCGCAGATTGACGCTCGGCCTTGCCGACGCGGTAGAGATCGGCGATAAAGTTCAGGTATTCCCGGCCGGTGAGGCGGTCGTAGATCTCCTGGTTGTCGGGCACATAGCCGATCCTCCGCTTCGCCGTGACCGGCTGGCGGGCAATGTCGACGCCGTCGACGGTGATCGTTCCGCCGTCCGGCCGCAGAATGCCCATGATCATTTTAATCGTCGTCGTTTTGCCGGCGCCGTTGGGGCCGATAAAACCGAAAATCTCGCCGCGCCGGACAGAGAGCGAAAAATCGTCTACCGCCTTGATCTTTCCCTTGGCATAAGTTTTATTGACGTGCGTAAGCTCAAGCATATTGTGTCGCCTCCATAGTCATCAAATCGTTTGGCGTAATGGTTTCCGCCGTAGAATCCGTCAGGGTTTCAGTTAAAGGTGTTGCCGTCTTCGGTGTCGAAGAGCGCGTAGACGCGGCTGCGCAGCGCGGCGTGTTCGGGCTCCGACAGCGCGGGGTCCGTTTCCAGCAGCGCATGGGCGGCACGCTGCGCCTCCTGTAAAAGCGGCATATCCGCCGTCAGGCTGGCCATGCGCAGCGAGGGCAGACCGTGCTGCGCTTCGCCGAAAAACGAGCCGGGGCCGCGGAGCTCCAAATCGCGCTGGGCGATTTCATACCCGTCGTTTGAGCGGCAGAGAATTTGCAGACGCTCCTTTACGTTTTTGCCGCCGCTGCCGCAGACGAGCACACAGTAGGACTTGGCGGCTCCGCGCCCGACGCGGCCGCGGAGCTGGTGAAGCTGGCTGAGGCCGAAGCGCTCGGCGTTTTCGACGACCATCAGCGTCGCGTTTGGGTTGTCGACGCCGACCTCGACGACCGTCGTTGAAACGAGCACGTCGGTTTCGCCGCGGACAAACGCCGCCATCACCGCGTCTTTTTCGGCGGACTTCATCCGCCCGTGCAGGCAGGCGACGCGCAGGTCGGGGAAGACCTCCTTGGCGATGGAATCGGCGTAGGCGGCGACGGATTTCATCTCCTCGTCGTCGGTCTCGTCGATGAGCGGGCAGACGATATAGCTTTGATGGCCCTCCGCCGTCTGCTTGCGGACAAAGGCTTCGAGCCGACGCCGCAGGCCGTTGTCGACGAGAAAGGTATCGATCTTCTGCCGCCCGGGCGGCAGCTCGTCAATAATCGAGAGGTCGAGGTCTCCGTAGAGAATCAGCGCCAGCGTGCGCGGGATCGGCGTCGCGCTCATGACGAGCATGTGGGGGTTGTCGCCTTTGGCGCTCAGCGCCGCGCGCTGCTTGACGCCGAAGCGCTGCTGCTCGTCGCAGATGACAAGCCCAAGCGCGGCAAAATCGACGCCCTGCGACAGCACCGCGTGCGTTCCGACGACCATCTGCGCCGTTCCGTCTGCGATGGCCGCAGCGGCCGCGCGGCGCTGCGCGGCCGGCATTTTGCCGGTGATGAGCACCGTTCGGATACCGAGCGGCTCAAACAGCCGTTCAAACGTCGCGTAATGCTGCGACGCTAAAATTTCCGTCGGCGCCATTAAGGCGGCCTGATCGCCGCCTGCGATCACCTGATAGGCTACAAACGCGCCGACGAGCGTCTTGCCGCTGCCGACGTCGCCCTGCACGAGCCGGTTCATCAGCCGGCCGCTGCGGAGGTCGGCGAGCGCTTCGGCGATGACGCGCTCCTGCGCGCCGGTCAGCGCAAACGGCAGCTGCGCGCGCAGAAGCGCGTCATCGCAGGGGGCATACCGTTTTCCGGCCAAACCGGTGCGGCGGTTTTTCAGCATGGATAAGCCCGCGGCCAGCACGAACAGCTCTTCAAAGATCACCTTCCGCCGCGCGGCGTTCAGCGCCTCCTCCGACGCCGGAAAGTGGATATTTTCGAGCGCATCGCGGTCGCGCGTCAGCGCGTGCGCGGAGAGAACGGATTCGGGCAGCAGCTCCGGCAGCGTTTCGCCGCAGGCCGACAGAGCGGCGCGCACCGCGTTGGTCACCTGCTTGCGCGAAAGCCCCGCGGTGAGCGGGTATACGGGGAGAATCGCCCCCTGCGGCGCTTCGTCGCCGGAGACGCGCTCAAACTCCGGCGACGCCATCGTCAGGCCGAAGCCCTCGTTTGCAACGCGGCCGTAAAACTGATAGGCTTGACCGGTGTGAAACAGGTTCCGCATATACGGCATATTGAAAAAGGTCAGGCGGATCGAGCCGGTCTCGTCGACGGCCTTGACCTTTAAGATCGTCAGGTTGTTTTTCAGCCGCGCAAACGTCGGCTCCTCGGCGATCATTGCGACAAAGCGGCACGGCTCGCCGGGGATCAGCTCCCGAATCGTATACAGCCGCCGCCGGTCCTCATAGGCGCGCGGGTACAGCCGCAGCAGCTCGCCGACCGTTCTGACGCCGAGGCGCAGAAACGCGGCGGCCTGCTTTTCGCCGACGCCTTTAAGAGAGACGACGTTGTCGTCCGGCCCGATAGGGGCGGCCATGAAAAAAACCTCCTTTTTCATTGCTGTCTGCGGTTCGTCTCACCGCGGCGCGCGCTCCGTGCGCGCTGTCAATCGCGGGGCAGTCGTCAAAATTCAGAGAAATCCCCGCGGTTGGTTTGGAAAAAGTCATAGTAGATCCGCACGTTTTCCAGTTCCGTCCATTTTCTGACCGCTGCGGGCTTTTCGTCGAGGTTATAGATCTTTGCGCCTTTCATAGAGAGAAGGAACGGCGAGTGCGTGGATATCAGAAACTGACATCCGAAAAAACGGGCGGAATCCTCAATAAAGCTCTTTAAATCCAACTGGTGCTTAGGGTCGAGGCTGTTTTCAGGCTCATCCAGAATATAGAAGCCCTCTCCGTCGATTTTTTCAATAAAGTATCGGAAGGCGCTTTCCCCGTTGGAATATTCATGAACCTGCTCCATGACTTCACTGCGAACAAACTTCGACTGCGTTTTACTCCGCGCTTGATTGACTTTTTTTAACCGGTCATAGTCGGCCATGGATTTCATTTGAAACTGCGAATATTTGGCGTCTAAGTATTCTTTCATGACGTCTTTTCTTTTTTCCCGAATCCCTTCGTTTAAGCTGCGGATATTCAGCATGTAATCGAATACGTCGTCGCTGGTGATCATTTTGCTGTTTTCAGGGAGTTTGTCTAACATCGGTATTCTGCACATCTTTACATAGTCCGGATAGAAAGCGGACTGATTGTATATGGACTCGCGGGCGGCTTCTGTTTTGTCGGCGATGACGTTTAACGCCGTCGACTTGCCCGAACCGTTTCCTCCGTATAAAATGGTGATGGGTTCAAAATCAATTCGTTCGAGGCCGTGCGCCGACAATACCCTGAATGGATAATATGCGCAGGTGTTTCCCACCTTCCAGAGAAAGTCCGTCTCCATAGCTTCATCGGGGAATAGAAACTGCGTCAGGTAGATCATCTTTCAAGACCCACCCCTCTTTCTGAAAACCTTTCTGCCGGATTCATCAGACGGCGGAGCAAAAGCGGACGGAGCTGAAACGGAACCGCCCCAGTGAAAACAAACCGCCGGCCGCGGGCATGACACCGGCGGAACGGCGGTTTGGTTCGGCTCAACGTTATTCGACGCCGATGATGAAATAGTAGACGGGTTGGCCGCCGTCGAGGATGTTGAATTCGGTGCGCTGGCCGGCCTTTTTCGTGAAAATCTCCGAAACCGTGTCGCGGTCGGCCTGAGAGGCGTCGGCGCCGCAGAAGATGGTCACGAACTCGGCGTCGGCGAGGGCGAGGCCGTCGGCCAGTTTTTCAGTGACCGCGGCGAGAGACGAATCGGTGTCGCACAGCTTGCCGCCTGCGAGCGCCAGATAATCGCCCTCCTGAATGCTGACGTCGTCGAACACCGAGTCGCGCGCCGCATAGGTGATGTGGCCGGTGCGGACGTTGGGCAGTCCCGACGCCATCAGCTCGGCGTTTTTCTCCGGCGTTTCCTCGGGGTCAAAGGCGAGCATCGCCGTAATTCCCTCCGGAATCGTGCGCGTGGGCAAAACGATCACGCGCTTGTCGGTCAGCTCCACGGTCTGCTCGGCGGCGAGGATGATGTTTTTGTTGTTCGGCAATACGAAAACGACCTCGGAGGGCGTTCGGTTGATGAGGCGCAGAATGTCCTCGGTGGAGGGGTTCATGGTCTGCCCGCCCTCGACGACATTGTCGACGCCGAGATCCGTAAAAACCTCTTTGATTCCTTCGCCGGCCGCGACGGAGACAAAGCCGTATTTCTTTTCCGGGGCGGCGATGGTTTCGGCCGCAGCCGTTTCTTCGTCGAGCGACAGTTTTTCCGTGTGCTGCTCGCGCATGTTCTCGATTTTAATCGTCGTCAGCGCGCCGTATTTCAGACACTCTTCGAGCACCTGGCCGGGATGATTGGTGTGGACGTGGATCTTGATGATTTCGTCGTCGGCGACGAGCACGAGGCTGTCGCCGCGGGCATCCAGAAACGATCTGAGCGGCGCGGGGTCGGCTTTGGCCGCGCTGCGGATCACGATCAGCTCGGTACAGTAACCGAAGCGGATATCCTCGGTTTTGTAATCGGCAAAGTTGGCGGCGTTCTTAGTGACGGCGGCGATCGCTTCGGGGTTGTCGCGCGTAACGGTTATGCCGCGGATCGCCGCGAGCATCCCCTCCAAAATAAAGCAGTAGCCCTTTCCGCCGGCGTCGACCACGCCCGCCTTGGCGAGCACGGGGTTCTGGGTCGGCGTCTCTGCGAGCGCTTCATAGGCGGCCGCGAGCGTCGCTTCGAGCATGGCGTCGAAATCGCCGGAAGCGGCGTGCGCGGCGGCCGCCTCGGCGCTTTTGCGCGCCACAGTCAGAATCGTCCCCTCGGCGGGCTTGTTGACGACGCTGTACGCCATATCGACGCCGTTTTTCATGGCCGCCGCAAACTGCGGCGCCGTCGCTTCGTCGAGTTCCTTTAAGTACTTGGCGATGCCGCCGAACAGCAGGGAGGTGATGACGCCGGAATTCCCATGGGAGCCGCGCGTCAGAGACATCGCCGTTTTTTCCGCCGTTTTTCCGAGGAGGCTGTTTTCAAAGCCGGCAAGATCCTTGACGGCGTGGTTGATCGTCATCGACATATTCGTCCCCGTGTCGCCGTCGGGGACGGGAAACACGTTCAAATCGTTGAGCGCCTGCTTCTGATTTTCGACAACGGCCGCCGCATTGTTCAGCATATTTTTATAATCGTTGCCGTTGATAACGTTTTTCAAGGTAATCCAACTCCCAAATCACAAGATTGTCCGCTTGACCTCTCAGTCGGCGAGAATAATCGAATCGATATTGACGTCTACGCCGCTGACCCGGATGCCCGTCTGGCGTTCCACGACGTATTTCACTTCGTTCATGATCGACTTAGCGATCGCGCTCATATTCATGCCGTGCTGGACGGCGATATGCAGCTCGATAAAGACGCTGGAACCGCGCGTGCGCACTTTAACGCCCTTGTGAAAATTTTCCCCTTTGAGTAGCAGGATCAGCTCGTCGGAGAAGCCTCTGACCGTCATGCCTTTCACGCCGAAGCAGTTCAGCGCCGCATAGCCGCTGATCAGCGCGATGATTTTTTCCGAAATCGTAATACAGCCTTTTTTGGTGATGATTTTCATCCATATACCTCCTGTCGTCGTTTCGTCCGCCGAATGAACAGAGTCATTATCATAAAGCCGCCCCTCCGCGTCCCGTGCGGGGCGCCCGGCGGCATGGCGCTGTATGGTTGCCTGAGGGCCGGGCGGAAAACGAAACCAACCGCTTTGCAGGGAATGCGCCCGCCGGCCCGTCGATGATCTCTCAACTCATTATATTGTACTATATTTTCCTCCGTTTCGCAAGTCCCTGAGCGCAAATATCTATGTACCGCGCGCAGCGGAAAAAAACGCCGCGCCGGAAACAGCGGTCTGCCGGGGTTCTCAGGGGCGGAGGCCGTCGAGAAGCCACTGGGCGTAGCGGTCGGCCCGGCCCTTTCTGGTGACGGCGGAGACGGAGAGCGCGTCGGGGTTGAGCAAGGAGCGCGCGAGATCGGCGACCTCCTCGCGGCGCACGGCGAGATAGCGCGCGGCGACCTCGTCCGGGGTGGCGACGGCGTGTTGTAGCAGCAGCCCTTTGCCCATATGATTCATGCGCGCCGAGGTCGATTCAAGCGCCATGAGCAGGCCGGAGCGGATGCTGTCGCGCACCTTGGCGAGCTCCGCGTCGGTGACGCCGTTGGCCGCGATTTCCGCCAGCACGCGCCCGATCTCCGTAAGCGCTTTGCGCTCGCTGTCCGCGCCCGTCCCGATGTAAATGCTGAGCACGCCGCAGTCGGCGTGCGTGGCGAGAAAAGAGTTGACCGAGTAACACAGGCCGAGCTGCTCGCGCACGCGCTGGAACAGGCGCGAGGACATGTTGCCGCCGATGACGTTATTGAGAATTTGGAGCGCGTAGCGCTGTTCGGAGAGATAGGAGAGGGCGGGAAAGCCGACGACGATATGGTTCTGCTCCGTCGCCTTTTCCACGCATGAAAAGGCCGGGCGGTAGGCGCATTCCGCGCTTCTGACGCGCTCTCCGGCCGGGAAAGCGCCCAACACGCGGCTGATATACGCCAGATCGTCGCCGCTGAAATGGCCGGAGACGGCGACGACAACGGCGTCTCCGGTATAATGCGCGTTTTTATAGTCGAGCAGGGCGCGGCCGGTCATCGGCCGCAGCGACTCCTTCGTACCGAGAATCGGATAGCCCAGCGGCGTACCGGCGAACACGCCGAGCATCAGCTTTTCCACCGCCAAATCGTCGGGATTGTCGTCGCACATGCCGATCTCCTCAAAGATGACGCCGCGCTCCGTCTCGACGCAGGTTTCGTCAAAGCGGCTGTGAAAGAGCATGTCCGCGAGCAAATCCGCAAATACCCGCAGCTTTTCATCGAGCACACGGCCGTAGAAGCAGGTGCATTCTTTGGTTGTAAAGGCGTTTATTTCGCCGCCGAGCGCGTCCATGCTGTCGGCCAGCTCAGCGGCGTTCATGCGCTCCGTGCCTTTGAAGAGCATATGCTCGATAAAATGCGAGGCCCCGTTCTGATCAGGCGGCTCCTGCCGTGTGCCGCTGGCGATCCAGACGCCCAGAGAGACGCTGCGCACGTTCGGATTCTGTTCGGAAATGATTCTGACGCCGTTCGGAAGCGTTTCGATGTTGTACATAGATCCTCGTTTCCTGCCGCGGGCCCGGCCGTGGGGCCGACCGCGGATATCGCTGTTTGTTTGCTTGGGCGCAAAGCCCCGTTTTCTATGAGTATGCCTCGATGATGAAAAAAATATTTGTATCCGCGGCTTTTATCCGGAAAAGCCGGTGAAAACCGGACGCGCCGCTCGTTTCAAAACCGGCGGAGCCCTTCTCGGCGTTCTGCGCGTCGGCGCCGGCGAGAGACGGCCGAAACTGTTCTGTCGCGCTGTAAAAACCGGCTGCTCCGAGCGGGGCTCGAAACAGCCGGACGGTTATGGTCTTGTTCTCGTGACGCTTAAAATCGCCAGTTGCGCCGTGTTGTAATCGACCGCGCCTTTTTCGATCAGATAGTCCAGCAGCCTTGTCGAGGTTCCCTTCATATGGGCGAATAGCCCGTAGTAAGAGATGTATGCGAGCTTGTCGCGGTACAGGGGAGTGCTGGTCAGCATCTGCGCCTCGTTTTGAGAGATAATCCCGAAACTGACCGCCGCAGAAATGGCGTTTTTGTAGTGAAAGTCTGGGTTGTCGCCGCTGTCGGTATAGCCGAGCGCGCGCAGCAGAAAGGTCATATACTGTTCCGGTTCGATGAGCATCATGCTGCTGTACTCATAGGAAGAGGTGCCGTTGGTCAGACCGTTTTTATAGGCATAGGAGACATAAGCGGAGGCCCACGGCCGCACGTCGCTGAACGGGTGCAGCTTCTCGGTCAGCGCCAGAGCGGCCTGCTCGTCGCCCAAGAGCCTCAGCATCATGATCAGCCCTTCGTCGCGCCGGGAGACGCGGTCGAGCTCATAGCCGTTGCCGGTGCCCAAAAACAGCCCCATCTTGTTGAGCGCGTCGGCGAGGTCGGTATACTCCGGTTCATACGGATCGCCGTGTTCGACCATAAATTCGCCGGAAATCATCACCGTCGCGCTGCCGAGCACAGGGGTAAAGCCGATCGGCGCCTTCTCCGTGACGATCAGATAATCGCCCGCGCTCAGTTCCCACTGATTATACAGCTCGCGGGCGGCGGGAATGCGGACGACGGTCGCGCCCACGCCGTTGCGCGTCTGAACCCGACCGGAACGGACGAGCACGACGCAGCCGGGCTGAGCGGTCAGAACGCTGCCGGGCGTCAGCGTCAGTTCCCGCAGATGATTGACCGCGGGCACGGTATAGGAGCTGTTCGCGCCGGCGCTGGCCCAGAGCTTGTCCGCGGCGAGCTGCGCGAGCGCGTCAAGCGAAAGTTTTGCTTCGGCATTGTCGGCGACCGCCTTGATTTGGGCCACCGACGCGGTGTCGCTCTCGCCGGAGGCGACGGTACGGCCGCGGATGGCCTCGGTCAAAGAGACGAGAATCTCGTTTTGTAGATAAGCCCGAGTGATCAGCGGATCGTCGGCGGAGCCCGCCGCGACGACGACGCCGGAGACAAGCGCGAGCGAGAGCAATATGGACAAAAACAGCGCAAGCCGTTTTTTAAACGCCTTAGGCATGGATCTGTACCTCCGATCGTAGGGTTGTCTTTTATTATACAACATTTGACGGCCGCTGTCAAAAACAAAGTATGAACATATGGCGTAGACGGCGCGGCGCATAGGAAGCGATACGTGCGCCTCCCGGCCGCGTTTTCGGCGCGCGCGATGAAAAAAGGGTTTGCCGATTGCCGCGGCCTGTGATATAATGAAATTTATCACGGCCGTACGGATACGCCGAGAGCATACGGCTTTGGCCGCCGGACGGCGCAGAGGAAGGACGGAGCCGGCGCAGGGAAAACGCCGTGCGCGGACGCTGCTGAAACAGCAGACCCGAAAGGGAAGGAGAACGGAAATGATGGAGAAAAAAATATACAGGGCGGGACAGGTAAACTCGGCCGAGGCGTTTGACTGCGCCGAAACGCCGTGGGCGCAGATCGCGGAGAATCCGTGGGGGCTGGCCTACGCGCCGGCGGCGCGCGCCCGGCTGTGCGCCGATTTTCAGACGGGCGGCCTGTGGGTGCGGCTGGAAGCGGTGGAGCGGCGCGGCGATATGCGCGCCGAAGCGAAGGAGACAAACGGCCGCGTCTGGGAGGATTCGTGTCTGGAATTCTTTTTCAACCCGATGCCGGAGAGCGGCCTTGGGTATCTGAACTTTGAGGCAAACTCGCTCGGCGTCATGCTTTTCGGCGTCCATAACGGCCAAGTCGACGGACAGATCGGGGATGTCAGTGAAAGCGATTTCCGGATGCGCGTCCTTTATGAAGCGCTTGCCGAAAACCGGACGCGCTGGACGCTCCGCTACTTTGTGCCGTTTGCGTATATCCGGCGCTGGTTCGGCGGTTTTGAGCCGCGGCCCGGCATGCGCATTGCGGGCAATTTTTACAAATGCGGCGATCTCTGCCCGCAGGAGCATTACCTCTCGTGGTCGCCAATCGACTACCCGCAGCCGAGCTTTCACAGGCCGGAATGCTTCGGAGACATTCTGCTCTGAGCCGGGCGCAAGACGCTCCCAGCCCGCAGACGCGCGGGGATTTTTCTATTAAATAAAAATAAAAAGTAAAAAGCAATTCTTGGAAAGGCAAATGACTTTCGGGTATCGGCGCGCATGCTCCGGGTCATAACGGATCATAAAAGGACGGCGGCTCTTTGTCCAAAGAGCCGCCGTCCCGGCTG
>QAMX01000084.1 GCA_003149835.1 Clostridiales bacterium | reverse complement strand
GCGCGCCCGCTTTTTCGGCGGCGGCCTTTGCCAGCGCCGCATATTCCAGCGCCATTTGATACATGGGCGCTTCATCCGGCTGCTTGACCATGAACGGCGAGAGAACGACGACCTCGCGGGCTGAGGTTTTCAGCGCGGCGATGATTTTGTCCATGTTCGCCGCATACTCTTCCGCATCGATCTGTTTCATCTGCGGGTTGTCGAAATGCCGCCACACGTCGTTAATGCCAATCAGGAGCGTCACGACGTCGGGTTTCAGGCGCAGGTGATCGCTCTCCATGCGGTCGAGAATGTCGCAGGTGCGGTTGCCGCTGATTCCCTTGTTGATGACCGTCAGCTCCAACTCGGGATACATGGCGTTGAGATACGCCTTGACCAGCATCGGATAGCCGCCGCCCATACCGTTGACGTTGTCGCGGCCTCCGTCGTCGAAATCGCGCGAACGGCCGCAGTCGGTCACGCTGTCGCCGGTCAGAATTAGTACGTCGCCTTTTTGCAGAATCATATCCGTCACCATCCTTTTTATATTTCTGTGGGCTCCCCCACGGAATTTCCCCGTATTTTCCGCTCGGTATCGGGCTACGCCTTTTGCACGCCCAGCACGGCGCTCTCGCCGTTGATATTCCATTCCTTCACATAGCCGGCCGGCTCTGTAAAGGACACCGACAGCGCCAGCACGTCGCTGGCAATGGCTACGGCGTTCGCTTCGACGATGCGCTCCAGCTTTTCCCCGCTCCGACAGGTGACATGGATCCGATCCGTGACGGCAAAGCCCGCGTCCTTGCGCATGGTTTGCAGCTTATTGATGACCTCGCGGACAAAGCCCTCCTCAACCAATGTCTCATTCAGGGTGACGTCGAGCGCGACCGTCAGCTCTTTATCGCTCTCGGCCACAAAGCCCTCGGCCTTCTTCGTCTCAATCAGCAGATCCTCTTCCAAAAGCTCGACCACTTCTCCCGAGAGCGGCAGTTTGAGACAGCCGTTTTCTTTCAGCTCCCGCATCAGCGCGCCGCCGTCGGCGTTGAGCAGCGTTTCCTTGATCGCCGGCACCAGCTTGCCGAATTTCTTTCCGCAGGTTTTGAGCTGGGGTTTGAACAGGTAGGACACGAAACGGTCGGCGTCCTCGGTGAAGCTGACGGCTTTTACGTTCAGCTCATCGGCGACCAGCGCGGCAAAATCCGGCGGGAGCGTTTCCTGCGCGCCGTTTTTCACGTACAGCGCGCTGAGCGGCTGGCGGTTTTTGATCGCCGACGCGGCGCGGCAGGCGCGGCCAAGCACGACGACGCGCAGCGTGAGATCCATGTTTCTTTCCAGTTCCGCGTCGATCAGATCTTCGTCGCAGACCGGGAAATCGCAGAGATGCACGCTGAGCGGCGCATTTTCATCGGCGCTGCGGACGAGATTCTGATAAATCTCTTCCGATATAAACGGCACAAACGGCGCGATGACCTTTGACAGCGTCACGAGCACGGTATACAGCGTCATAAACGCCGCTTCCTTGTCCTCGCTCGCGCCGGAAATCCAGTAGCGCTCGCGGCCGCGGCGGACATACCAGTTGGAGAGCTCGTCGGTAAACGCGGCGATGGCCCGCGCCGACTCGGTGATCTTATAATCAGCCAGAAGTTCATCGACGCTGCGCACCAGCGTGTTCAGACGCGAGAGAATCCACTTGTCCATGACCGTCAGAGCACAGTCCGCCGGAGTGCGCCCGTTGGGCGCAAAGCCGTCGATGTTGGCGTAGAGGACAAAGAAATAATAGGTGTTCCAGAGCGTCCCCATAAACTTGCGCTGGCTTTCGCTGACAGCCTCTTCATAGAAGCGGCTGGGCAGCCACGGAGCCGAAGCGGAGTAAAAATACCAGCGAACAGCGTCGGCGCCCTGCTTGTTCAGCACCGTCCACGGGTCGACGACGTTGCCGCGGTGCTTCGACATCTTGTACCCGTCTTTGTCGCAGACATGGCCGAGCACAATGCAGTTTTTAAACGGCGCTTTGTCGAAGAGCAGCGTCGAGATGGCGAGCAGCGTATAGAACCAGCCGCGCGTCTGATCGACGGCCTCGCTGATGAAATCGGCCGGGAAATTCTGCTCAAAGCGCTCTTTGTTTTCAAACGGATAGTGCCACTGAGCAAAGGGCATGGAACCGGAGTCAAACCAGCAGTCGATGACCTCCGGCGTGCGCCGCATCTCGCCGCCGCATTTTTCGCAGGTCAGCGTGATCCGGTCGACATACGGCTTATGCAGCTCAATATCGTCCGGCACGTCCTTGCCGAGGCGTTTCAGCTCCTCGATGCTGCCGACGACGTGGAAATGCCCGCAGGAGCAGACCCAGACCGGCAGCGGCGTACCCCAGTAACGCGAGCGGCTCAGCCCCCAGTCGACGACGTTTTCGAGGAAATTGCCCATACGGCCGTCGCGGATGCTCTCGGGAATCCAGTTGACGGAGTTGTTGTTTTTGATGAGCCGGTCCTTGACTGCGGTCATGCGGATGAACCAGGTGTCGAGCGCGTAATACAGCAGCGGCGTGTCGCAGCGCCAGCAGAACGGATAGGAATGCTCGAACGCCACGGCTTTGTACAGCAGGCCGCGCTCTTTGAGGTCGGCGATGATCGCCTTGTCCCCGTCTTTGCAGAAGGTGCCGGCCCACGGCGTCACCTCGGGCGTAAAGCGGCCCCGGCCGTCGACGAGCTGCACAAACGGCAGGTCGTTCTCGCGGCCGACGCGCGCGTCGTCTTCACCGAAGGCCGGCGCGATATGGACAATGCCCGCGCCGTCCGTCAGCGTGACGAAATCGCCGGCGACGACGTAATATGCCGGCTTTTCCGGCTTGGCAAAATCGAAGAGCGGGACATAGCGGAGGCCGAGCAGCTCGCTGCCGCGGAAACGGGCGACGACGCTGTGCTCCTCGGAGATCGCGCTCTCGACGAGCGCCTCGGCCATGATCAGCGTTTCGCCGCCAACCTGTACCTCCACATAGGCCTCCGCCGCGTTGACGGCGAGAGCGACGTTGGACGGCAGAGTCCAGGGCGTCGTCGTCCATGCGAGGAAATAGCGGTTTTCGCTGTCGGCGAGCCGGAATTTGACGAAGACGGAGGTCTCCTTGACGTCCTTATACCCCTGCGCAACCTCATGGCTGGACAGCGCCGTCCCGCAGCGCGGGCAATACGGGACGATCTTGTGGCCCTTGTAGAGCAGCCCCTGATCGGCAATCTTTTTAATCGCCCACCAGACGGATTCAATATAGGAGTTGTGATAGGTGACATACGGGTGATCCATGTCGCACCAGTAGGCCACCGCGTCGCTCATCTCGCGCCATTCGGAGGTGTATTTCCAGACCGATTCCTTGCACTTTTCGTTGAACGGCTCGATTCCATAGCGCTCGACGTCCTGTTTGCCGTCGAGCTTCAAAAGCTTTTCGACCTCCAATTCGACCGGCAGACCGTGCGTGTCCCAGCCGGCCTTGCGCAGCACGTGGCAGCCCTTCATCGTCTTGTAGCGCGGGATGATATCCTTGATCGCGCGGGTCAGGATGTGACCGATATGGGGTTTGCCGTTGGCTGTCGGCGGGCCGTCGTAAAAGGTAAAGTTTTCGCCCTCGGCGCGGTTTTCGATGCTGCGCTCAAAAATATGGTTTTCCTTCCAGAACTCGTTCATTTGCCGTTCTCTGGCAACGAAATCCAAGTTGTTTGATACGTCTTTGTACATCTCTCGTGTTTTCTCCTTCCAAGTCTCGTTTTCGCGCAAAAAAAGAACTCCGTCCCTCTGACAAGGGACGGAGAATCGTCTCCGCGGTACCACCCAAATTGACGCCGAACGGCGCCCGCTCATCCCGCGCGGCCGGTTTCCCGGTACGCGGCTGCCATGATAACGGCGGCGAACCCGTCTCCGCTTAGTCGAGGAATCCTCTTTCGGCAAAGCTGCTGGCGGGTGATAACAAACGCTTTCCGGCGCGCCGCCTTTCAGCATACGGCGGCTCTCTGAGGCGCGGAAACAGCGGCGTCCTGTCCCGTTCAACGCATTTCATGATCTTGTTGATATTATATTCCATTTTCTTTCTTTTGTCAAGCATTTACGCTCAAACCGTTCCAGTTTATCGTCCTCAAACGGCGTTTGCATTCGCGGCGGCGCAGTGGTATAATATATGTATCTTGAAAAATAACAGGTGATGCGTATGTTTGACGATATTCGTTTGCAGGCCGCTGCGGCGGTCAGGGAAATATTAGAGGCGGCCCGGCTTTCCGCGGGCGATCTTTTCGTTGTCGGCTGCTCGTCGAGCGAGGTCTGCGGCGGCAAAATCGGAAAGCAATCCTCTCCAGAAGCTGCGCAGGCCATTTTAGACGGGATTTATCCCCTGCTGAAAGAAAACGGCGTCTACCTCGCGGCACAGTGCTGCGAACATCTCAACCGCGCCGTTATCCTTGAAGCGGCCGCCGCCGCCCTGTACCGGCTGCCCCCCGTCAACGCCGTACCGCAGCCCAAGGCGGGCGGCTCTTTCGCAACCGCTGCTTACAAGGCGTTTGACGCGCCGGTAGCGGTTGAATCGCTCTGTCAAAGCGCCGCTGCCGGTATCGACATCGGCGGCACGCTGATCGGAATGCATCTGCGCCCGGTCGCCGTGCCGCTTCGGATCTCGGTTGACCGCATCGGTGAAGCGCACATCGTCTGCGCGCGCACAAGACCGAAATTTGTCGGCGGCTCGCGCGCTGTATACGACGAGCGGCTGCTGTAAAGCTCCCCTCCTATCCATTTCGTCAAGCGGCCGGTATCAATACCGGCCGCTTGGTTTTTTTATCCGGCGGCGACACGCCGCCTATGGCCGGGAGCGTCCGGCCCCTCGTACCGCCGCAAAAGCCGCGAGAGAGCGCTATTCTTCTCTTCAAAATGCCCGTAGACTTGCGAACAGGCCGCTCAACGTCCTCTTTGCAAAACAGGCATCAGGCGCTTCGCACCGAGCGAGCCGACGACGCAGAGCACAAGGTCGTTAGGCAGCGTCAGCAAAAATCCGGATACCAGAACTGTTCCGACGCTTACCGGCTGCGCGGTCGCATAATTGCAGATCACATAGAAATAAACGACGCCGATGAGGTAAAGAACGCCGAGCCCCGCGAGCTGCGCCGCTAAAATCCGCCGAAACGAAGGCGCCGAACCACGGTGCGCGATCAAACCGGCGACAACCGCCCCGGCCAGGAATCCGATGATATACCCAAACGTCGGACGCAGCACATAGCCGATTCCGCCGCCGCCGGTAAATACGGGCAAGCCGCACAAACCGAGCAGCAAATACAGGGCGACGGAAAGCGCTCCGCCGCGCGCGCCGAGCAGCACGCCGGCCAACAGCGCAAACTGCGCCTGCAACGTCATCGGCACGAGCGGCATAGGGATTTTAATAAACGCGCCCGCGGCGAGCAGCGCGGTAAACAGAGCGCACATCACCATACCGCGGACGGAAAACAGCTTTTTTTTCATCCTTTTTTCTCCTCCATCCGGATACTGACCTCGCCCGACGAGAGCAAGGCCTCCGTCCCGTCCTCATAGCGCACGCACAGACGGCAGTCGTCGTCAATTTCACCGGCGAGCGCGACTCGCGCGCTTCCTCCTTGCAGAACGGTGATTGGCCGGCCTTTCAAGATCGACCGCTCTCTGTATGCCTGTAAAAAGGTTTTCTCCTCAACTTGCGCGTAAAATGTGA
>QAMX01000090.1 GCA_003149835.1 Clostridiales bacterium | reverse complement strand
AAATTCCTTTTCAGATCGCTCGAAAAAATAATCATTTGGAAAGTGAACAAAAAAATGAAATACAATTGCCCTGTGCTCGTCGTGACGGACATGGATAAGACGGTAGAGTTTTATAAAAAGGTTCTGGGCCTTCGTGTGACAACGGATTTCGGAGCCAATAAAACCCTCACCGGAGGCTTGGCTTTACAGACAATCGAAACCTATAAGGATTTTATTGGCACAAATCACATTTCCTTTGGCGGCAACGACTTTGAGGTTTATTTTGAAGAAGAGGATTTTGACCAATTTGCGGAGAAATTAAAAGAGTGTGCCGTCGAATACGTTCATCCGGTAAAAGAACACCGCTGGGGACAGCGTGTTGTCCGTTTCTATGACCCTGACAAGCACATCATCGAGGTTGGAGAAAACATGGAAGCGGTCTGCCGGCGCTTCCTGAACGCTGGAATGACACCGCAACAGGTGGCCGAGCGTATGGATGTGCCGGTGGATTTCGTCAATGCCTGTATGCGGTAAATTCCACGGAGAAAAGAAAGGATAACGGTTGGAAGTCCAACCGTTATCCTTTTTGTTTCTGCCTCTTTGTCTCGTGTGCGCCTTCGGGCAGACTTTTGATTGGTGATATTCCCAAAAGGCTGTGGAAAATCCGGCGCGGCGTTTCGTCCCAGCCGAACAGCGGGCGTTTTTACGCCTGCATGGCTGTCGGCTCCTGTTCCGGCGATTGATCCGGCTGCGGCAGTGCGGCTTCCAGATTTTCTCTGGCGACGGCGAGCATCAGCTTGATGCGGTTCTCCTGGTTGACCTTGGTCGCGCCGGGGTCGTAGTCGATGGCGACGATGTTGGCGAGCGGGTTCTGCTGCTTGATGGTACGCATCACGCCCTTGCCGCAGATGTGGTTGGGCAGACAGCCGAAGGGCTGGACACAGACGATATTCGGAAATCCGCTGGACACAAGCTCCATCATCTCCGCGGGCAGCAGCCAGCCCTCGCCCATCTTGACGCCGCGGTCGATGACCTGATCGGCCAGCTTCGTCAGGCGCGCGAAGTCGGCGGGCGGGGTGAAGCGCGGGTGATTTTTCAGCGCGTCGAGCATCAGCCTTTCCCGCCCGATGAGGTATTTCATGACAAGACGGCCGCCGCGGGCGCGGAGAAAGCCGCCGCCGTACAGCTCGCGGTCGGTTTCGGTGTTGCTGATACAGTAGAGGATAAAGCTCAATAAGCCGGGGACGCAGACCTCGCAGCCCTGAGAGGTCAGAAATTCCTCCAAACCGTTGTTGGCGAGCGCCGAATACTTGACATAGATTTCCCCGACGATGCCGACGCGCACTTTCGGCGTCATATCAACGGGAATCTGCTCAAAATCCGTGACCATTCGGCGCAGGTTGTCGCGCACATCGGCGGTTTTCAGGCCCTTTTTATTTTGAAACTGCTCCGTCAGCGCCGCGAGCCAGCGCTCCGTCAGCGCCGCCGCGGCGCCCTTCCGAACTTCATACGCCTGCACATGGTTTCGCAGCAGCGTCAGCATATCCCCGTAGATGACCGCCGAGATCGCCTTGCGCAGCAGCTTGGGCGTCAGGCGCAGCCCGCTGTTCAGCTCCAAGCCGCTCAGGTTCATCGACAGCACCGGAACATGGCCGAACCCGGCCTTTGTCAGCGCCTTGCGCAGCAGATGAATATAATTCGAGGCGCGGCAGCCGCCGCCGGTCTGCGTGATCGCTACGGCGACGCGGTCGGTGTCGTAACGGCCGCTTTTTAATGCGTCGATGAACTGCCCGATAACCAGTAAAGCCGGGTAACAGGTATCGTTGTGGACGTATTTTAGGCCCTCGTCGACGACGGCGCGGCTGGCATTCGTCAGCAGCTCGGCGCGGTAACCCTCCTGTTCGAGGATGCTTTTGAGCATCGAGAAATGAAGCGGAAGCATCATCGGCAGGAGGATGGTATGAGTGCGGCGCATGGCGCGCGTGAAGCGCGGGCGGCCGCTTTGCGTATCGGAAAGCGGTGTCGGGGCGGATCTTGGATTCTGGTTCATAGAAATCTGTAAGAGCTTCCTTTCAGGGGCGTCGCGCCTGGTATCGCGCCGGCAAACCGGTGCGGGGAGGAAGAGACGGGACGCCTTTGAGATTCCTTTCATGTATGCGGACGGGAAAAAAACGGAGACGCGGCATAGGCGGCGTCCGAAACGCGGGCGACAGGGGTCAGCGCAGAGCTGTCGGCGTCTCGGGCCGCTCCTGCGAGCCGAGCGCGGCGAGCAGACTCCTGAGCCGGATCTTGACGGCGCCTAAATTGGTGATCTCGTCGATTTTGAGCTGGGTGTACAGCTTGCCGCGCCGCTCTAAAATCCGGCGAACCTCGTCGGAGGTGATCGCGTCGAGCCCACAGCCGAAGGAGACGAGCTGTACCAGGTGCATATCCGGCTGTGTCGAGAGATATTCCGCGGCGGCGTAGAGCCGCGCGTGATACGTCCATTGATTCAGCACCTCGACAGGGTGCTTGGAGAGATGCGGCAGCAGCGCGTCCTCCGTGACGACCGCCGCGCCCAGCGAAGTGATCAGCCGCGGGATACCGTGGTGGATCTCCGGGTCGGTGTGATACGGCCGGCCGGCGAGCACGATGATGGGCAGGCCGCGTTCGCGCGCGCGGGCGATGACCGCCTCGCCTTCACGGGCGACCTCGCGCAGATATCCGTCATAGGCGGCGTAGGCGCGTTTGGCGGCGGCCGCCACCTCCTGACAGGCGATATCCGGCCATACGGCGCTGAGATGCGCGTGCATTTTTTTCACAAAGTCGCGGCGGCGGTGAAGGCCGATGAACGGATACAGGAATCGCACCCTGCGCACATCCGGCATATTCGCGGCGATAACCTCGGGGTAATAGGCCACGACCGGACAGTTGAAATGGCGGTCGCCGAGCTTTTCGTCGGTGTTATAGCTCATGCAGGGGTAGAAAATGGTTTCGATCCCGTCGTCGATGAGCTGCTGGACATGGCCGTGCATCAGCTTGGCCGGAAAACAGACCGTGTCCGACGGCAGAGAGGCCGCGCCCTTGATGTACAGCGGCCGGCCGGAGGGCGGGGAGAAAACCGGCTCAAAGCCGAGGTGGGCAAAAAAAGCATGCCAAAACGGGCGCAGCTCGTACAGATTCAATCCAAACGGGAGACCGATACGCCCGCGCCGTGCGGCAGAAGCGGCCGCCGGACCGGAAGTCGCGCCGTGCGTCAGCAGCGTCCGCAGCTTGAAATCGCAGAGGTCGAGATCCGTGCTCTGCGCCTTATGCGTGACCGGCCGCTCACAGCGGTTGCCGCTGATATAGACGCGCCCGTCCGCAAAACGGTTGACGGTGAGCCGGCAGTTGTTCTCGCAGCCGCCGCAGCGCGCGTCGGTGACGGTATGCGTAAAATGGGCGAGCGCCTCGCGGGAGAGAATCGATCCGCCGCCGCGTTCGGCCGCGTAAAGCGCCGCGCCGTAAGCGCCCATGAGCCCGGCGATGTCGGGGCGCACCACCTCGACGCCCAGCTCCGCTTCAAAGGCGCGGAGCACAGCGTCGTTGAGAAACGTCCCGCCCTGCACGACGATCTTAGAGCCGAGCGCGCGCTTGTCGGAGACGCGGATGACCTTGTACAGAGCGTTTTTGACAACGCTGATGGACAGACCCGCCGAGATGTTTTCGACGCTGGCGCCGTCCTTCTGAGCCTGTTTGACCGAGGAATTCATAAAAACCGTGCAGCGCGAGCCGAGGTCGACCGGCCGGTCGGCGAACAGGCCGAGCCGCGCGAATTCCTCGGAGGTGTAGCCGAGCGCGCTGGCGAACGCCTGCAAAAACGAGCCGCAGCCCGAGGAGCAGGCCTCGTTTAAATATATGTTGTCGATCGCGCCGTTAGAAATCTGCAAACATTTCATATCCTGCCCGCCGATGTCGATGATGAATTCGACGTCGGGCATGAAGCGCTTGGCGGCGATAAAATGCGCGACCGTCTCGACGATGCCGCCGGAGAGCGAAAAGGCGCTTTGCATCAGCTCTTCGCCGTAGCCCGTGGCCGCGCCGCCGGCGATATGAAGCTGCGGATAGGCGTCGTAAATCCGCTCCAAACAGTCGCGGACGAGCGCGACGGGGCTGCCGTTATTCTCGCGGTATTCGGTAAATAAAAGCTCGCCGCCCTCGCCGACCAGCGCCAGCTTTGTCGTCGTCGAGCCCGCGTCAATGCCCAGATAAGCGCGGCCGGTATAGCTCGCCGGATCCGAGCGCGGCACGACATGCTGCGCGTGCCGCCGCCGGAAATCGGCGTATTCCTCCGCGTTTTGAAAGAGCGGCGGAACGGCGAGATAGGCGTGCGTTTTTCCGTATGTATCGAGGCGGTCGAGCAGCGCGTCAAGGTCGCACGCTTCTGTGGCCGCGAACGCCGCGCCGAGGGAGACGTAGTAGAGCGCGTCGTCGGGGCATACGCCGGCGAGCCCGAGCGCCTTGTCAAAGCGCGCGCGCAGCTCCGAGAAAAAGTGGAGCGGGCCGCCGAGATACGCGACCTTTCCGGCGATCGGCCGCCCCTGCGCAAGGCCGCTGATGGTCTGATCGACGACGGCGCTGAGAATGCTGGCGGCGATGTCGCTTTTTTTGGCGCCCTGATTGACGAGCGGCTGAATGTCGGATTTGGCGAATACGCCGCAGCGCGAGGCGATCGTATACTGCTCGGTGGCGTTTTGCGCCTCCTCGTTGAGCTGCTCCGGCGTCAGGCCGAGCAGCGTCGCCATCTGGTCGATAAACGCGCCGGTCCCGCCCGCGCACGAGCCGTTCATGCGCACCTCGGTTCCGCCGGTGAGGAAGATGATCTTCGCGTCCTCCCCGCCGAGCTCAATGGCCGCGTCCGTTCCGGGGAGGAGGCGGTCGAGCGCCTTGCGCGTCGCATAGACCTCCTGCACAAACGGGATCCCGCACGATTCAGAGACGCCGAGTCCCGCCGAGCCGGAAACGGCGAGCAGCGCGCGCCGGCCGCCGAGCAGGTCGCGGATTTTCCGCAGCAACTGCGCCGCTTGGCTGGCGATCTGCGCGCCGTGCCGGTGATAGGCGCGGAAGATGATGTTGTCGTCGCGGTCTAAGATCGCGCATTTCAGCGTCGTGGAACCGATGTCGAGGCCGATCCGGACCGTATCGCGGTATTTTTGAATGTTGCTGTAATTCATCGATCTCTCTCTGCATTCTAAGATTCGTTGACGTGCTCCGCCGTATGGGCGGAGTAGCGAAAGACATTTTGTGGAACGCTGAAAAAACAGCGTCCCGCCGCGGCTCGAAAGCGTTGGCGGGAGCGGGACGCATTTCAATCGTCTTTTCACACGCAGGCGCCGAACGGAATGTAACGGCGGAAAACGCCGTCCTTGACCCTGAGGAGCTTCTTTCGCGTGTCCGTTCGGAGGACCGGAAAGAGAATCAGCTTTTCACCTTCTGCGCCTCAGGGTGCTTGGCTTTGATAAACGCCGTCGAAAAATGACGGCTGACAAAGGAGATGGAAAACGCCATCATGATATTGAGAAAACAACTCTCCGTTTTCATAACGCGGACGGCCGTGTTCATCACAAAGCCGCGCGGCCGGTACCGGCGGATGGCGGCGCGCACCTGCTCATTTGTGAGAATCTCGCGGATTTTTGCCTTTTTTTCCGCGAGCGGATACGGGCAGGAGGGCAGAAACAAGTTTGTTTCGCAGGAGAGAATGCTTTTTAGGTACATATAATTGATCTCCTGCATGGATTGGTCGTCGCCGATGCCGCGGACGCGCTGAAATTCCTGAATCGTCTTGTCAAAACGGTTGCAGACCTCGAATTTCTTGTCGTAGAATTTTGAAACCAGACTTTCCTTAGAACGGATGAAGTAATTGTATAAGCACTGGTCGGAGATATAAATCGTTTCGCAGAGGGGCAGCACGTCGAAGACAAACAACCGGTCCTCGCCGTACCGGTAATCCAGGAACCGGCAGTGATGATCCCGGAGCACCGAGGCGCGGTAGACCTTGTTCCAGACCTGATTGAGCAGATTGTTCTGATACAGCGCGCCGAAGTGACGATCCAGAGCGTTTCTGTCGGGCAAAAAGGTCTCCGGATACGAATAGACAAAATCAGTCGCGCCGGCGACATTTTTGGTTCGGAAGCCGAAGATCATCAAGTCGCAGCGATAAGCGGCGAGCTTGTCCGCGATCAGGGAAAGCGCGTCCGGCTGGATGGTATCGTCGCTGTCAAGAAACATGATGTAGCGGCCGGCAGCCGCGTCGATGCCGGTGTTGCGCGCAACCGCCGGCCCGGCGTTTTCCTGGGAGATCAGGCGGACGCGTTCGTCCCGCCGCTGAAAGTCGCGCAGGAGGTCGATTGTCCCGTCAGTAGAGCCGTCATCCACCAGAATCAGCTCAAAGTTCGCATAACTCTGCGCAAGGACACAGGAAAGCGTGTCCGATATTACATCGACGACGTTATATATGGGGATGATGATGCTGATCTCTGGCGACAAATCAATCCCTCCGTACAAAAAACGGCGCGGCTCGGGAAAAGGAGACTCATGTCCGCGTGCCGGTAATAGGTCAAAATTTCATGCGGCGTCTGAGGAACGCATCTACTATACACCATTTTATTATAACACACGCCGCAATCAATTTCAACTCTATTTTTTGAACAGAAACGGCGGACTGGGAGCGCGCCTGCCTACCGTGTCCGACCTATGGCGTTCCATAGGCAGGCTTTATCGATCTTCTAACTCCGGCGGGACGGGTTTATTGTTTTTTCTGTCCTTGACCCGCGGGATCAGGCTGCCCGCCAGCTTGCCCTTGCCGCGGTTCTTGACGTAAAAAAAGCCGATGACCGAGAAAACGACGGCGCCGATAAAGTTGACGAAGAGGTCTTTCATGGTGTCGATCAGGCCGATGTCGAGATAGCCGCCCAAAAGCGCTGTCCAGTCCTCGCCGTTGACGACGACGCTTTCGATGTCGACGTGGTGAACGACGTTGAGCCCGTTGGGGTCGAGCTTGACGGTGTTGATCGCCGTGACAATGGAATCCTTCTGCATATCGATATGCAGAAGCTGGTCGGCCGCAAACTCAAAGAACTCCCACAGCACGCCGATGGTCATCGAAAAGCAGAAGGCGACGACAGAAAGAAAAAAAGGCGAGAGCCGAAAGGAGACGTTTTCATTGCGGTTCAGAATATCCACAAGAGCAAAACCGACGGCCGCCATCAAAAAGCCGGTAACGGTGTGAAGCATGGCGTCCCAGTAGGGGACCTTGGTAAAAAAAGACGAGATCTCGCCGAGAATTTCCGCAGCGAAGATGAAGAGAAAGACAACGTTTTCCAGCGCGGGCGGGAGGTCGATGCCGAGGCGGCGGTCGATAAAGCCGGGGACGGCAAATAAAACGAGCGTCAGGAGGCCGATAAAGACGTTTTCATAGTTTCCGATCCAAAATTGCCGGAAAATAATGATGATCACAATGATGGAAAGGATGCTCCGCACCGTCAAACGGTCGCGGAGCCGCGTGTCGAGCATCAGCTTTTTCGCGGATTGTTGGTTGGACGGTTGAGGTTTCCGCTTCACAGCGAGAACAGCTCCTTTCGATAAACGCCCGCGGCGAATGGCGGGCGCGACAAATCACGGCGACGCTTCGGGGCGGCGGACGCCAAGGCCAAACCGAACGAAAAAAGGCGAAAAACGCGGGCGAAGCGTATGGAACGCTTCCGCCTTTGCGCAGCCTGCGGCCGCTTTGGAAAGCGGCCTGTCTGCAAAAAACAGAGCGCGTCACGCCGCAATCCGTTTCAACAGACCTTATTATATCATTTTATTGCCGTCAGATCAATAAAATGATGAAGAAAAGAGAATTTATTTCGACCGGAGCGCCGTTCCTTGCAAAGCCTGCGCCCGTCTGCTATAATAACAGATAGACGGCCTGCCCCACCCAGCGCGGCGGCCCGGGAAAAGACAAAGGAGATACGAGACATGGCGAATTTATTGAAAGCGCAGATTATCGCCTGCGAGCCGCTGACAGAAAAACAGCGGCGTTTTGCGGAGATTCTTTGCGAAGAGGTAGAAAAGCGCACAGGCGTGCGGCTGCCCATAGCCCCCGCGGCGCAGCCGGGCCGCCCGGCGATTACGCTCTCCGTAAACGGCGCCGGCACGGCGGACTGGGCCGACCTTGCGCAGCCGGCGGCGGAGGGCTATCGCCTTGGGATATCGGACGACGGCGTTTGGATCGACGGCGCCGACACGCGCGGCCTGCTCTACGGAATCGGCAAGCTGCTTCGCGTCTCGCGGCTGAAAAAGGGCGAATTCACGGCGCCGGACGGCCTGCGCCTGTCGGAATCGCCGCGTTTTGCCCTGCGCGGCCACCAGCTCGGCTACCGCCCCAAGACAAACGCCTACGACGCGTGGACGCCGGAGATCTACGCGCAGTACATCCGCGAGCTGGCGCTGTTCGGCGCCAACAGCATCGAGTTTGTCCCGCCGCGCACCGACGACGACGAGACGGGGCCGCATCTGAAATACGATCCGCTGTTTATGCTCAATCACGTCTCGCGCGTCTGCGATTCGCTTGATCTCGACGTCTGGCTCTGGTATCCCAACATCGGTGCGCCCGATACATGGTACCCCGATTCGGGAAACGACAAAGAGTTTATGAAGCCGGACAACCTGAAAGCAAATCTCGCCGAACGCGCCGAGGTCTTCGCGGCGATGCCGCGGCTTGACCATCTGATGATCCCCGGCGGCGATCCGGGCGGGCTGACGGCGCAGGACCTGTTCGACTTTTCCGAGCTGGAAGCGGAGCTTCTGCACAAAACGCACCCGAACGCCAAAATCTGGATCGCGCCGCAGGCCTTTAACCCGACCGACGAATGGCTGGATACGTTTTTTGAAAACGTCCGGCGGCTGCCGGCGTGGCTGGGCGGCATGGTGTTTGCGCCGTGGGAGAAGTATTCGCTGCCGAAGCTGCGCGAGCTGACGCCGCCCTCGCTGCCCATCCGCCTGTATCCCGATATCACCCACAGCACCCACTGTCAGTTTGTCATCCCGAACTGGGATACGGCGTTTGCGCTGACGCTCGGCCGCGAGTGTATCAACCCGCGCCCCGTGGCTGAGAAACACATTCATAATTGGCTGATTCAGACCGATGTCGTCGGCTCGCTCTCCTATTCGGAGGGGATTAACGACGACGTCAATAAATTCGTATGGAGCGGGCAGGACTGGAATCCCGAAACGCCGGTGGAGCAAACCGTCCGCGAATATGTGCGGTTTTTCCTGTCGCCGGACGTTGAGGACAGCGTGACCGAGGGGATTTTCGAGCTGGAACGCCATTTTGAAGGGCCGCTGCTCGCCAATCCCCAGATCGAAAAAACGCTGGCGCGTTTTCTTGAACTCGAACGGGCGGCGGACGAAGGCCTGCAAAACAACTACCGCTTCGAGATGTGCCTGCTGCGCGCCTGCTTCGACGCCTATATCAAGGCGCGGCTCGTCCATGAGACGGCGCTGACCGCGCGCGCCGAAGAGCTGCTGCGCGGCGAGGGGACGACGGAGGAGCGCATGGCGCGCGCCGAGGCCGCGCTGCGCGAAAAGACGGAACGGCCCGTGGCCGTCAACCTGCGCGAGAAATGCCTGGCGCTGGCCGACCGGCTGTTTGCGCATATCGGCTCGCAGCTGACGACGAAAAAGCATCTCGCGCTCAACACCGAGCGCGGCGCCTTCCTCGACAACCTCGACCTCTGGGTGACCGACGGCGGGATGTATCTCGCCGCCTTCGAACGCATCCGCGCTTTGCCGGACGAAGCCGAACGCGCCGCCGCGCTCAACCGCCTGCTGACGCGCACGGACGCGGGCGCAGACGGGTTCTACGACAGCTTCGGCGTCGGCGGCGGCGCTTCGCTGGAACGCATCGTTTTTCAGCACGACTGGGCTGATGACCCCGGAGCGCTGGAAACGCCGCTCATTATTCAGAAGCCGGCGCTCCGCTATGACGCGGCGCGTTTCCACGGCAGCGAATACGCGGCCGTGGCCGGCGCGCTCGTCAAAGGGCTCGATATCCCGCCGCTCGCGTGGGTCAGCGGCGTCGGCATCTATTACGACGCGCCGCTGGAAATCCGCTACCCGCGGATTGCGAAAGGCCGCTATACGGTTCAAATCACCGGCCTGTGGAACGGCGGCTTCCACCTCTATGCCAACGGCGTCCAAATCGACACGACGCCGGAGATGAAAGGGCCGGTCTACGCCTTTGAGCTGACGGAGGAAATGACGGCGGCGGGCAGCCTGTCGCTGGTCTGGAAACAGGAGGACGACGGCCAGCAGCCGTATATCGCCGAGATTCTCATCCGCAGGAAATAACGGAAGAGCGCAAAACCGCGCACGCCAACAAGCGTGCGCGGTTTTTAACACAACGCAGCAAGTCAATAAAAAAGATTGACAAATAAAGGCGTGAAATATATAATTATTTTATAACAAGGGCGGCCGCATACGCTCAGCGACGGATCTCTGCCGCATATTTCCATCGGCGCGATGCCGGTTCGTATGGCCGGTTCGTATGGGTGGTTCAGCCGCTGACCAAGCTTCGGGCCGGAGTTCGGGATACGTTTGTACAATGCATAAGCGATGCGGTCGATCACCGCCGCCCATCGCAAAGAGCGCCGCCTGTCCGGCGAAAGAGAAGGGATGATCATGGACAAAAGCAAGAAAATTCGTCTGCCGGTGAAGATCGCAAACGCCGCCGCCGCTGCGGCCGCGTTCGCGCTGTATTTTGTCCTCTGCTACCGCGCATGGGACGGTCCTTACGCGCCGAATGCGGATACCCGGCTGTACGGCTCGCTCCTCGCCGCTCTGGCAGGCGCTTTACCGCTGGC
>QAMX01000009.1 GCA_003149835.1 Clostridiales bacterium | reverse complement strand
CGGTAAGCTTTCGCGCCGCGCACAGCCGCTTCGATCGCCCCCGCTGTCGCCCCCGTCAAAATCACGCGCTTTGCTTTTTCGCAGAGCGCCTCGCCGAGCGCCTCAAAGGAGATCCCCTTGTCGCTGCCGCCGAGGATCACCGTCAGCCCGCCGTCAAATACGCTGAGCGCCGCCATCGTCCGCGTCGGCGACGAATCGATTGAGCTGTTGAAATACCGCACGCCGTCCAGCGTCCGCACCAGTTCGAGCCTGTGCGCCACGCCTCCAAACGTCTCCGCTACCGCGGCGATATCCGTTTGGGTCACATATTCGTACGCCGCTCCGACAGCCGCCATATAATTCTCGACGTTGTGGTTGCCCGGAATCCGGATTTGTTTTGCCGCAAGCAGCGGTTCCTCCGCTCCCCCGCTCCTCAGCCAGATCCGGCCGTTTTCGCAGACGACGCCCTCGCCGCAGCGATTCCGCCGAGAAAACGGCCGCGTCCGCGCCGGCGCCTCATCCAAAAATGCCCGCGTCACGTCGTTGTCGAAATTGGCGACCAGAAGATCGCCTGCCTGCTGGTAGCGGAAAATCGCCCGCTTTGCCTCGATATATTCGGCCATGTCCGTGTGTTTGTCGAGGTGGTTGGGCGTCACGTTGGTGACGACGGCAATATGCGGAGAGCGCCGCATATCCATCAGTTGAAACGACGAAAGCTCAACCACGGCGAAATCCTCCGCCGTCATCTGCGTCAGCTTTCCGACCAGCGGCGTACCGATATTACCGCCGAGGTATACCCGTTTTCCGCTCTGCTCCAAAAGCTTCGCGGTCACGGTCGAGGTCGTCGATTTTCCGTCGCTGCCGGTCACGCCGACAATCGTACACGGACAGCAGTCAAAAAACAGCGCCATCTCCGAGGTGATCTGCGCGCCTGCCGCCGCCGCGCGCCGCAGGCACGGGTGCGTCGGCAAAAAACCGGGCGAGCGGAACACGATTTCGTCGTCGAGTTTGTCCGCATAGCCGTCGCCGCTGCGAAACGCAACGCCGCGCGCGGCGAGTTTTTCCGCCGCCGGACCGAGTTCAGCCGCGCTCTTTTGGTCGTACACCGTGACGTGCGCGCCCGCCTCCCAAACCAGCTCCGCGACCGGCGCGTTGCTGACGCCAAAACCGAGAATGCCGATCCGGCGGCCTTTCAGGCCATCGAGATACGCTCCGATATTGAGCAAGGAATCGTCCTCCTATCCATTATCCATAATCTGTCTGGTATCCTAAAAAAGTATGCGCTGTATCCGCGTCTCCGTCCGCGGAAACGGCATGGCGCTCCGGCGCATATCCGCCGTTGGGTTTCATTATACATCCTCGGCGCTCTCAAATCAAGGCGGTATTCCCGACTGATCAAAATTTTCCTCCGCTCCGGGCCGGACATGAAATGTTTCCATGTTCCATAAAAAAACGCGGTTGCTTTTTGCACACGCCTGTTATATAATTTTATCAACGGATTCTGCAAATCATGACAAACATTCGGAGGTATCGGAAATGAAAAACCATTATGTAAACATCGCCGTGATCGGTCTCGGCGGCAGAGGCCACGGGATGATGACGAACCTGCTCGAAATGGACGACGTGCGCGTCGTCGCGCTCTGTGACCTTTATCCCGACCGGCTCGCCCGCTCCGTCAAAGCCGTGGAGGAGGCCTATGGTTCAGCGCCGTTTGCTTCCGAAGATTATTTACAGGTGCTCGACCGGCCTGAGGTAGACGGCGTTCTGATCACTTCCTCGTGGCAGACGCACCTCCGCATCGCCATCGACGCGATGAACGCCGGCAAATATGTGGCCAGCGAAGTCGGCGGTGCCTGTTCGGTCGACGAATGCTGGGAGCTGGTGCGGACCAGCCAGCGCACGAAAAAGCCCTGTATGCTGCTGGAAAACTGCTGCTACGGCAGAAACGAATTGGCGCTGCTGAATATGGTCAAGCAGGGGCTCTTCGGTGAAATGATCCACTGCCGCTGCGGCTATGAGCACGATCTGCGCGAAGAGGTCGCTATGGGGCATATCAACCGCCATTACCGCCTCGACAATTATATGCACCGCAACGGCGACGTCTATCCGACGCACGGCGCTGTGCCGATGGGCAAGATCCTCAACGTCAACCGCGGCAACCGCTTTGTCAATCTGGTCTCCATGTCCTCCAAAGCGCGCGGCCTCAACGAGTGGGTTGCCAAAAACCTCCCCGCCGACAACGAGCTCCAAGGGTATCATTTCGCACAGGGCGACATCGTCACGACGATGATCCAATGCGCGCACGGCGAAACGCTCGTCATCACGCACGATACGACGCTGCCGCGCCCCTATTCCCGCGGCGGCTATGTGCAGGGCACAAAGGGACTTTGGATGGAGGAAAACAACAGCATCTATTTCGACGGCGAAGGCGAAGCGCATCACTGGGCGGATTTTCAGCCGTACCTCGAAAAATACGAGCATCCGATCTGGAAATGGTTCCTGAATTCCGGCGTCAAGGGCGGTCACGGCGGCATGGATTATCTCGTCCTGCGCGCCTATGTCGAAAGCATTCAGGCGGGCAGCGACACGCCCATCGACGTCTACGACTTCGCCACCTACGCGGCGATCACGCCGCTCAGCGAGCAGTCCGTCGCCACCGGTAGCTCGCCGCAGCCCTTCCCCGACTTTACGGACGGACGCTACCTCCTCCGCGAGCCGGAGCGGAGCTGGAAATACTGCCTGTCCTCCGTCTGCGATTGTTAGAGGCTTCCCTGATCCGATAAGCGATTGCGATGACGGCCGGCAGCAACACGATAAACGCCAGCGACAGATACTTGTTCGCCTGTATGAACTGGACGACATACCGTTCATTGATGACAAACGCCGATGCCATGCCCAAAATCAAAAAAGCCGTCGGCGCGGCGAAAACCGTGTCCTCCTGTTTGTCGAAAAGCTCGGCAATGCATTTTGTAAAGCACTGTGCGCATACGACGAGCTTGAAAACGTCGCATAAAATATAGATCACTGAGACGAGCGTTTCGATGCGCTGAAAAAACGCTCCGACACTGATGATGCGAACGGCGACAAACGATTTGAAAAACAACAATTCGTATGTCTCCGGGCCAAGCGCCAGCACGTTGCGAAGAAAGATCACCACCAGAATGACCCAAGTCATCCCCGCACCTTTCAGGAGCTCTTTGCTGCCCTTCCCTTCGGCCCTGCCGCCGGAGAGGAGGGGCAGCAGTATAATGATGTCGCCAAACGGCATGGCGAACACGGAGAGAGCGCCTTCCGCGATCGGCCGAAAGCCGTCGTACAGCAAGGGGCTGGGGAAATTATTAAAATCGGTGGAAATCAACGAGAGCAGCATGGTCACAAACAGAATCCCGAAGACGGAAAACATCAATAGCCTCGATACGCGCGCCATAGCCATCCTGCCGCATTTCACCGCGATGGCTATGGTGACCGCGCATGCGCAGCCTACGACAATCGGAGCCGTATCCGTCAAAAATACCGTATAGATAAAGTTTAGGAAATTTCCGACCAATGCCATGCCGATCCACAGCGCATAAAGCCCGAACAGGGCGATGGCGATTTTTCCGGCCACTTTGCCGAGGCACTGCTTGCATAGGGCGAAAATCCCGTCTGCTCCGGCTTTGTGCAGCAAATATTCATACAGCGCATATGCCGGTATCACGAGAATAATCGCGAGCGCCGCCGCGAGATAGCTCTCCGCTCCGGCTTCTTTTGTTCCGCCGATGACGAATCTTCCGCCCATCGTCATTAAAAACGCCATGGCTCGGATCTGTTTACCGCTCATTTTTTCCATACTCGAATACCGTATCTCCCGCATGCCGCGCATGAGAGCGCGGCATGCGCCCTTTCTTTTTCTGCCGAAAGCGTGTGCCGGCAGACCGTCAATTTTGATGAAACAGCCGCGTCAGCCCGTCAATCGGATTCGGCAGCATCCAATTCTGGACGGACGCTAAGCAGAGCAGAAACGCCGCCGCCATCAAGAGGCCGTATACGACGTACTCCACA
This sequence comes from Clostridiales bacterium, assembly GCA_003149835.1. Taxonomy (GTDB): domain Bacteria; phylum Bacillota; class Clostridia; order Oscillospirales; family QAMX01; genus QAMX01. The sequence goes on along the minus strand of QAMX01000009.1, from coordinate 1,716 downwards.
ACCGTCAATTTCTTTTTCGCGCTGATCATATCCAGAAAAAGAAAGCATAACGGATAGGCAATAATGACAAACATCATTCCAATTTACCCGCCTAATCGTTGATGGGCGACATTTCGCCGGATTTCTGAATAACCACTTCCACGTTGATCTCATACTGCATTTCTTTGTACAGCTGATCCCAGTTCTTTTCGATTTTACGCCATATTTTCGGGTCGTTCCGTTTGATATGCTGTCCGACGCCCAAAATATCCGCGCCGTACTGCTGAATATCTTTGTCGAGGATCTGTCCGCACGCACGGCTTACCATCTCTTCGGTTGCGTCGACGAGAATTTTCGTGCCGTCCATATCCCGTACCTTTTCGTCATCTCCGCTGCCGCCGACCACCGACATGCTTATACTCAGATTGACGTCTGTAAAAACGACTCCGTCCTGACAGGATACGTCCAGCTGTACCGTGTGTTCCAGCGTCTGCATTTTGATTTCAGTCTCAAATTCCGGGAGTTTGACGGAGATGATGCTTTCCATCGGATTTTTCAACAGCAGCATCAAATAAGTGACGTCCTCGTGCTCGAAAATCCCCGACAGAATATCCTTCTTCAAGACGGCATAGGAGTGAATCACGATGATTTCCTCTTCCGCATTCATCTCGCTGTTCACAATCGGTATGCAGGTAGCGGTTCCCGTCATGCTATATAAATTGACCAGCTCGTTGACGTTGACGGTCGTCTGGCCTTTTTTCTGATAATTCTCCAAAATCTGTTCCAGCGAAATCGATATGCTCTTTTTGACCGGCGATTTCAGTTTGTAAATATCACTGGCCTTTTCCGTGCCGGAGATCACCACCATTGACGAGAGCCGCGCATTGACGTCGCGCATAAACCAGTCGAGAACCGGCTCGATTGAATGACTGACAACGCTCTGACTCAAAATAAACACGCTCGCATGTCCCCAATAAAGCTGTCGCCCGGCAATCCGTCTCATATGGGTAATGGCTTCGACAAGGCTGGCTCCGGAGGATTCGATATAAGTCGGTTCATATGAAGATTCTTGCCCACTGCTGTTTTGGAGGTCAAGGATCTCCGCCGTCACATTGTATTCGCCGCTCGCCTCGTCATAGTCGATGGCCGCGCCGGCGACGATCATCAGCTCTTCTATTTCGACATAGTTGCTGCATGCGCCGAGCAGCAGCGAGAGGCCGAGGAGCAGCGCGGCCAGCAGTTTTTTCTTCACGGCTCTTGATTCTCCCCTCCAAGCCCCATTTCGAGTTTTTCCTCAGGCGTTGAAAACAGTTTTCGGTATCGGAGCCTGCCCCATCTCGCCCGGACAAAGGAGTCATGCTTCTGGCTGCCTTTCCGGTTGTCGGCGAGCGAGAGATACGGTACGCCGAACGTTTGCAGAGAGGCAAGGTGGAAAAACAGGACCAGATAACCGAGCGTAAAGCCGACCATGCCGAGAGTAGCGGTCAGCGCGAGAAGGCCGATTCGTGTAATGATCTCCGCGCCGCCCATCGTCGGAATCAGCATCGAGGTCGTCCCGGTCAGAGCGATGATAATGACCATCGGCGCTGAAATCAGTTTTGCCTCTACGGCGGCCTGCCCAAGCACGAGCGCACCGACGATGGACAGCGCCTGTCCGACGTTATTGGGCATGCGGATGCTCGCCTCCCGCAGAATCTCAAAGGCCAGCAGCAGAATCACCATCTCCACAATCGTCGG
>QAMX01000073.1 GCA_003149835.1 Clostridiales bacterium | reverse complement strand
TGCGCCGCAAAAAGCGGACAAGCGGTTAAAAACTCAACCTCCGCCCCTTCTGTCCGCACGGGTAAAGCCGCCCCGCGTTCGCCTTTCAGCGCGGTGTTTGTGACGTCGAGCGCCTTGGCGATGTGCAGCGGCCGGGGCTTCCCGTCGAGGCCGAGCCGCCCCCAGTCGTAAACGCGGTAGGTCGCGTCGCTGGACTGCTGAATCTCGGCGATCACTAAGCCCCCGCCGATGGCGTGAACCAAGCCGGGCGGAAGAAAAAACGTATCCCCCGCGGCGGCAGGCGCGAAATGCAGCGCGGATTCGAGCGCGTTCCGTTCGATCAGCGCCTTGTATTCCGATCGGGAAATCGCCTGTTCAAAGCCGAGATAGAGCCCCGCGCCCGGCTCCGCGTCCAAGACGATCCACATTTCCGTCTTTCCCCTGTCCCCGTCCGCGGCCGCATAGCGGTCGTCGGGGTGCACCTGTACGCTCAGCTTGTCCCGCGCGTCGATCAGTTTGAAAAGCAGCGGGAAAGACCCGTCCCGCGTCAGGCGGCCGAGAAAGGCCGACGCGGAGAGCGCGGCTGTAATCTGGGAAAAATCCAGCCCGTCGAACGCGCCGCCGCGCGCGGGCGTTTTGCCGTGAAAGTGATCGGCGGCCTCCCAGCTTTCACCGGTCGGCTGAAAGGGCGAGCGTTTTCCGTAGCGCTCGTTGAGAGCGGAGCCGCCCCACGGCATGGATTTATAGCAGGGGGTCGTAAGAATTGGAGCCAAGTTCATCTGCTTCACCGTTCAATCTGTTCTTATGATTCTTATATTTTACTTGATTCTCTCCCGTTTATCAAGTCGTAAACGGGGAATGTTTTCCGATTTCCGCAAAAAGTTTTCGGTTTTGCGTTGGGTTCGCCGTTTTTGGGCTCTCTATGCGGGCTCAAACGCTCCGGCAGCGTCTTTTGCGATCTCTCATCCAAAGCCCCGCGGCCGTTAAAACGCGGCCGCGGGGCTTTGATATATCGCTATTTTGTGATCGCCCGCACGTCCTCGTGATGCCCCATGACCATCAAGCTCTCCTCGGGTGAAAAAATATGCTCGGGACTGGGCAGCGGATACAGCTTTCCTCCGCGCTTGACCGCGAGAATGCTGATGTGGTATTTCGTGCGCACGGATTTTTCCAAAATGCTCTTGCCGCACCACGAGGGCGGCGTCGCAATCTCATAAATCGCATAATCGGGCGTCAGCTCGATATAGTCAAAGACGTTTTTGGCGCCGAATTTGACGGCGAGGCGCTCGGCCACATCCCGCTCGGCGTAAACGACATAGTCCGCCCCGTTGCGGAGCAGCAGCTTTCTGTGAACGTCGCGGCTGGCCCGCGCCAGAACATACTGCGCGCCCAGATCTTTCAGAAGCACGGTGATTTCCAGCGCGCTCTGAAAGTTATCCCCCACCGCGACGACGCAGAGATCAAAATTTCCCACGCCCAGCGAGCGCATGAACAGCTCGTTTGCCGCGTCGCCGATCTGGATATCGTGGACGATCTCCACAGCCGCATCCGCGCGCGTCTCGTCCTTCTCGACCGCGAGCACCGTATTCCCCTCTTCGATCAGTTTTCGGGCCATATGACGGCCGAAACGGCCGAGACCGATGACCAGTACAGATTTCATGAAAATAACTCCGTTTCTCCGCCGCGTCTGCGTTCTCTCCACAGAGCGAACCTGCGGCGGTCAGGCGCGCTCCGGTATGAGCTCGGATTCGCTTCTCGGTCAGCCGAGCTGAATCTTTTCGAGCGGCAGCTTGGAAGCGCCCCCCGTTTTATCCCCCGCAAAGGCCATCAGCATCGTCAGCGACCCGACACGGCCGAACAGCATCAGCAGCGCCAAAATCAGCTCGGAAATCAGACCAAGCTCAGGCGTTACCCCCAGCGACAGGCCCACCGTGGCGATCGCGGAGACGCATTCGAACAGCGCGGTCAGCAGCGGGAGATTTTCCAGCCACGCAATCAGCATCGCCGAGACGGCCGACAGCAGCAGATACATCATGAAAATACAGGCGGCGGTATGGAGGACGGTGTCCTCCATTCTCCTGCCGAACGCCTCGACGGATTTTCTGCGCCGGAAAGTCGAGGTGATGCTGATCAGCATCACCGCCAGCGTCGTCGTCTTCATGCCGCCGGCCGTCGAACCGGTCGAACCGCCGACGAGCATCAGGCAGATCATCAAAAACACCGTCGGCTCCGCGAGCTTCGAGAGCTCCAAGGTGTTGAATCCGGCCGTCCGCGTACTCACTGACTGGAACAGCGACGATAAGATCTCTTCGGAAACCGACAGCCCGGAAAAGGCCCGTCCGCCGTATTCAAAGAGAAAGATCAGAGCCGCGCCGCCGATGATCAAAGCGGCGCTGACCGATAAAACCAGCTTTGTATGCAGCCGCAGCCGCGGAAACGCAAACCGGCTCGAAATCAAATCGCGCCAAACAAAAAAGCCGAGCCCGCCGATGACAATCAGAGCCATGACGATACAGTTCATATACCAGTTGCCCACGTCGCCTGTCAGCGAGGAAAACGCCGCCCTTCCGCCCATCAGGTCGAATCCGGCGTTGCAGAACGCTGAAACCGAGTGAAAAACGGAAAAATACAGCCCTTTCCAAAAGCCGAACTGCGGGCAGAAATGGAAGCACAGCAGCGCCGCGCCGAGGCCTTCAACCGCCAGCGAGCCAAAAAGGATAAACTTTGTCATCCGCACAATGCCGCCCACCTGCGGAGCCGCAATCGCCTCCTGCATGAGCACGCGCGGCGCAAGGCCGATTTTCTGGCGCGTAAAGGAAATGGCCGACACCGCGCAGGTCATAAACCCGATGCCGCCGATTTGAATCAGGAGCAAAATCACCAGCTGGCCGAACAGCGTCCAGTGCGCGTAGGTGTCAAACCGGATCAGCCCGGTCACGCAGGTGGCGGACGTCGCGGTAAAAAACGCGTCTGCAAACGGCGTCGGTTCCCGCGAGGCAAAGGGCAGCGACAGCAGCAGCGCTCCAATCAGAATAATTGTGCAATAACCGATCAGAAGCAGCCGCACCGAAGAGAGCGCTTTGAAATGAGCGACTGCGGAGCGAAGGATATTCATGAGATAACTCTACCTTTTTTTCTCTAAACATGGTGCGGCGCAGACGCCGCTATTGCGTTAAACAGACGCGGAACGCCGACGGAAGGGCAATTTCCTGCCGCAGCTGCGCTTCGGTAGCCCATGTAAACTGCGGCGGCTGCGCCCCGCAGCGGATCCGATAACAGCGCATCCGCCATTCCCGATGCGTAAAAATATGCTTTTTTTCCAGCGGCTCCGAGACGGCCAGCGGCCTGACGCCCCAGTCAGCCGCGAGATCGGCCGCCTGCTCAGTCGAGCAGAAGCCGGAAACGTTGGGTAGCTGCCATAACCCCGCCAGCAGGCCGCTGTCTTCCCGGCGGCAAACGGCCGTCGACTCTCCGACCGACAGGATAAACACCGTTTTTTCCTCTGTGATCCGCGGTTTTTTCCGCGGCCGCACCGGCAGCAGCTCCGTCGTTCCCCCGGCGCAGGCCAGACAGAAGCCGTTCGCCGGACATTCGCCGCATTTCGGCAGACCCGCAGGCGTACAGACGACCGCGCCGAGCTCCATCAGGCTCTGGGTAAAGTCGCCGCGCCGCTCAGCGGGGTAAACGCGGCTCAGCGCCCTGTGAACCTCGCGCCGGACATACGGTTCGCCGATGGGCAGAAACAGCTCGGTGACCCTGGAAACCACCCGCAGGACATTCCCGTCAACGGCCGCGGCCGGCTGCTCAAAGCAGATCGACGCAATCGCCCCAGCCGTATACTCCCCGACGCCGGGCAGGGCGAGAAGCGCATCATACGCCGTCGGGAAACGGCCGCCGAAGTCTTTGACAAGAAGCCGCGCCGCCTTTTGCAGATTTTTGGCGCGCGAATAATAGCCCAGCCCTTCCCAGAGCTTAAAAACCTCGTCCTCTTTTGCCGAGGCCAGCGCGCGGATATCGGGAAACGCCCGCAAAAAGCGCTCGTAGTACGGCTTCACGGTTTCCGCGCGCGTCTGTTGCAGCATGATTTCCGACAGCCAGACGTGATACGGTTCGCGATCCCTGCGCCACGGCAGCGCGCGCGCATGAGCCTCATACCAGTTCAGCAGCGCCTCGGGCAGACGCGCCAGCAGCGGTTCGCCGCGCTCGCGCCAGAGAGACAAAATCGCCTCGACGCACGCGGCGGCTTCGCGCCGGTCAGACGGCATGGCCGATTTCCTTGACAATGTCGCTGTTCGCTCGGATCTGGTCAAACATCCCCTGATACATGCCGACTACGACGGCGTCGCACGGTTTGATCGACGCAAACGCCTCTGCAAACGCGCTCTTCACCGTTTCCGGCGTGGCGCAGCGGCGGGAAGCGCCGAGAATCTTAAAGGCGAGACAGGGCTTAGCGGTGCTGCGGATTGTCTGATACATCACCGGGATATCCGCCTCATAAAACGATTCGTTGGCGTTGCTGATGCCGGTAATGGCGCTGCTGACGCGATCCTTGACGCTGAGGTTATAGACGCAGGCCATATAAAAATCCACGTCCCAGCCGTGTTCCTCAGCGTATTCAATGACCTGAGGCATATGCGTGCCGATGCCGACCGGCCGGCCGGTCGAGCGCAAAATTTTCAGATTTTCCTCAATCGCGCCGTACTCGCCCGCTTTGAAAAGCTTATCCGTCAGCGTGCCGTGGTGATAGATCGCGGCCGGCTCATAGGTCATGGTCTGCCGGACGTTCCCCTCAAAGGAGCGGAACTCCGAAGCGGTCTGCGCAATCCACAGCGGCATATGCCCCTCGTTTCTAAGCTCGCGGAGAATGCGGAAAATATGTCTGTCCGCGCGCACCTGTATCGTATTGACGCCGCACTCCAAGGCGTGAACGACGGCTTTTTTAATATTGTCCGTGGAATAATAGTCCATCATCGCGTCGTCCAGTTCCCTTGAAACGTGGGAATTGCCGGAGAACGGGTTGCCGCCCATGATCAGGCGGCTGATTTTTTGGCCGAAGAAGTCAATCATCGGCATCTGCTTTTCCATCTGCCAACACATCCTCTTTCTGATCGCCGTCTGCGCTTCGCGTTTCTCCAAAATCGCAGCCAAACCACTTCATTATAGCGTAGTATATCACATTGCGTATCAGAATGCAAGGCGCGGCGGCTCGCTCCGCTGGCCGGCGGTTATTCCCGCCTCGTCCCGCACGAACGGCAGAAAGTATCGTCCGGCAAGAGAATCTCCCCGCATTTTCGGCAGGCGCACTGTTCCGGCTCATTCTGCGGCAACACTTGACCTTGCGGCTGAGTTTCGCCGCCGGCTTTTCGCGGATCATCCGGCGGGTACGCGGCCGTGCCGTCCCCTTGTTCCGGCGCGGCGTCCCTGCCACCGGTCAGCATTTTGTAATTGACCCAGCTCCACAGAAAAATTCCCCCGCCGGTCACCGTCGCCGCGCCGTCGCTGATGTACCCGATCAGCATCCCCATACACACAAATCCGATGACGGCGTAAACAATCGTAAAAATCCGCGCCTTTTTCGCCTCCATCGGTCTTCGCCGGATCGCATAGCGGTATACGCAGACCGGCAGCGAATAGATCGCAACGGTCATCAACAGGCTCAGAATCAGCTCGCCCGCCCCAAAATCGTCCCACAGATCGTCGCGCTGCGAAGCAGATGAAGGCGTATAAAACGGCAAATACGGGGCGTCAGGCTGCCCGTCCGAGGCCGTCCCAGGATACCGGGCGCTGTCTATCATGGTGAGAAAGTCGTCATAGCCTTCGTCGCCCGGCCAGCCGCTGAACTGAAAAAAGTACATCATACCATTTTTTATATATGCAAACTGAGTAATCGTCACCGTAATGCCCATGCTCTCCGCCTGCTGTGTAAGCACAAGATAGCGGACACCGTTGCGGTTGTCTATAACGGCGTCGAAGCCTGAGACGCCCAACATTTCAATCAACTCATCGTCCGAGAACTGCTCGGTGCTGAATTCCGCGCGTGAAAGCCCTTCTTTCTCCACGATCGGTATCGTCGCCCACAGGTCGTAGCTGCCATACATGGCGATCGCACCGAACGCGCTGATAAACTGCGCGTCAAGATACTCGTCGCCCTCAAAGGACGGTTCTTCCACCCACGCCTCAGGGATTTGAAAGCTGAGCCCCGTGTCCGCGTCGTAGTACCTGTTTGGTTCCGATTGCTTTGTATCGGACTGCCGCAACAGCGTACAGCTGTCGGCGACATCGCGCATCATATTTTGATCGGCCGCAGTCAGCGCTCTGTCGTATACATGCATTGCAATGCTGATTCCGCTTTCGTTTTGAATCGTATAATATTGCAGCAGGCGCTGTCCCGACGCCGGATCAGCCGCCTGTGTTTTGAGAAAGGGAAACTGCTCGCCCCGATAGATCTCGCTGCTGACGTCAACAAAGCCCATATCCGTATAGGCCCACAGGAGTTCCTCTTTGACCGTGTCTGCGAGCGCGAGAAACGTTTGAGCTGATTCCACGGGCGCTTCATCCGTCACTGTGACGACGATCTCAAAGTTGACATCCTCGTCCCAAGCGTTTAACACGATATTGTTGTCCTCAAAAAAAGCGGCCAGTTCTTCGCCGTCCAGCCCGAATGGTCGCAGCTCCGAATCGTCCGATCTGACGTCACGCGTAAACACATATAGATCAGACGGTAGGGAGATGGAAATCCCGAATTCTTCGAGTGAATACCGCTCCGTGTCGGCGATAGATCCCATGCCGAGCAGGGGTACTATGAGCAACAGCGCTGCGAACGCGACAAACAGACTTCTCTTTTTCATGGAATATTCCCCCATCATTTCGGCCGCCCGCACGCGGCCGCCTTTTATTTTTTAGACTTTATTCGACCTCTTTGTGTGACGATAATCCTTCCGCGTTTTTGTATTTTCTGCCGTGGCCCCGCTGTATACCATCGCCGCGCGAAGGTTTCGCCGGCTCTCAGGCGGCAGCAGCGGATATCGTGCTGATGTCCGCGAGCCAATCCTCGCCTATCTCGCCGTTTTCATCGCAAATTTGTATGTTTTTCCCATTCCGGAGAGCCGTTTCACAGCGGCGCGCCTCTTCCGGTTCGCCGGGTGCCTATACCGGCCCGCCGTCATCGCCGACGACGCCGGCGTTAAAGCCTTTGTCGCTCAGCAGTCCCCCTCTTCTGTGTCGTTTCCAGCGCGGCGCGTCTCTTCCCACATCCGCCGCACATACGCCGTCACTTTCCGCTCGTAATCGGGATATAAAAACCCGAGCCGCTGCGCGACCGTCCGCGACGCCGCCGCAAACAGCTGGGACGCGGCGGTCAGCGCGCTGCGGCAGGCCTCGGTTGTGTCCATGCGGTATGTCTTCGCCAGCAGGCTCCATTCAGACTCGGTCAGATAACGGCGGATGAATTTATAATGCTTGCCGAGGCTGTAATCAAACGACGTCTCCGCGCCGATCTTCCACGACAGCATCGTCAGAAGCTGCGGGCGGACGATGGCCTCCATATGGTAAGCGGCATAGGGAAGCTCGCCGCGGCAAAGCCCTTTGACGATACAGGTCGACGTCATCCAGAATTCGTTGCAGCAGTCGTCGAAAAAAGCCGCTGACGGCCTGCGAATCCAATAATCCGCGTCCGTCGGTTCCGGCAGCGGCGGCGCCATTCCGTCCTTATCGAGTAGGATTTTCAAAAGCCTGTCCGACGCCAGATATGCAGACAGCTCGCTGAGAGGAATCAGAGTCAGATCCAGCTTGTTGCCGTCTTCAAACAGAATCAAATAGGAGAACCAGTTGCCGAGCTCCGGCGGAAACAGCGCCATGGCCTCCGGTTTCTGCATCATCGCCCGCGGCCCGAACCGGTCGAGCCACGCATCATTCTGTTGAAAAGAGGCGAGTTCGGTGACAAGGAATGAGATATCATAGTCGCGGAAGCGGTCCTTCGGCACGTTCGGATTCGTCCGCGAGCCCTCCATGCCAACGAGACGGACGCGCTCGTCCGCCTCTGCAAAGCCGAGAATCTGCCTCATGATCTCTTTCTCCGTTCTCATACGGCCTCTCCTTTTCGGCAAGCATTTACTCGTTTTCTTCAAAAAGCCGCTATATGTCCAGAAGGCTTTTCCCTTTTTTCGCGCCGCCGGCGCGCGGATAGACCGGCAGGAGCACATAGTCGGCGCGGAGCCGCGCCGACATATGCGGCCCGTACCGCCCGGCGACCTCATCGAGGTTCATCGCCGTCGAAATCAGCGTCGGCCGTTTTTCGGCCAGCCGCCGGTTGATCAGCTGGTAAAGCGCCGAAGCGGTATACGCGGTCGTCGTCTCCGTGCCGAGGTTATCGACCAGAAGCAGGTCGCATTTGGCGCAGCGCGCCAGTTCCTCCTCCGCGTCTCCGTCTTTGGAAAAGCGGTCGTCCTCGAACTGCTTGGCGAGCGCAAAGGCGCTTCGATAAACGACCGAGGCGTTTTTTTCGACGGCCGCGCGCGCGATACAGGCCATAAAAAACGTTTTTCCGGCGCCGCTCTCGCCGCTGAACAACAGATTCGGCGACGACTGGGAAAATCCCGCCGCGTATTTCCGGCACTTCTCAGCCACAAGGCGCATATACTCCCGCGGCGCGACAGGCTCTCCGTCCGCTTTCGCGGCGGAATACTGCGTCTCGTCGAAGGCGTCGAAGCGGCCGGGCGAAAGCGCGAAAAGCTCCGCAAGCTCGGCATACTGTTCCTCGCGGTAAATTCCCCGCAGGCAGGCGCACATTTCCGAACCGATATACCCGGTATCGCCGCAGGCGGCGCAGGCGTAGCGGCCGTCGGCCGCGTCCGGCGGCAGGCGGTTTTCCCGCAAAATCGCCGCCCGCTCTTCCCTCAGCGCCTTGACGCGCGCCTTGATGCGCGCCACATTGTCCTCAACGGCGTCGCCGCCTTTCATCACGTTTTCGACGATCATCAGCCCGCACGAGGCGATCTCCCGTTCGATCTCCGCAAGGCGGGGATATCGCTCGTTCAGCTCCCGGACGGTGCGCGCGTGCGCCAGCTCGCGCTCCGTCTTCTGTTCCGCAAAGCGGTCGAGCGCCCGTTTCAGCGCCGCGACATCGTAACTCATACGCTCCCTCCCCTCGTATTGTTCTGCATATATTCCTGAATTTCCTGAATCGCGGAGATTTCAGCGGCGGAGAAACTGCCCGAAGCCGCCGGCGCGCGCTTTTTGCCGGCGCGCTTTTCATAGGCCTGTTTGGCCTCTTCGTGTTCTCTGGCGCGCCGCGCCTCGTATGCGACGATATCCTCAGCTTTCGTCAGGCCCGCCTCTTTCCAGCCTTTCAAAATGCTGCCCGCATATTTGAGCTGCATTTCGCCGAGCCGCTTGACCGTAATCTCCCGTGCGAGCGCTACCGCTTCTCCGTCGAAGCCCATTTCCGCCCATGAGCGCAGCATACGCCGCTCGTCGGTTTTATACGCCTGAAAGCCCACCGCTTTCTCCATCCGCTTTACAACCTCATACAGTCTGTTTTCCTCACAGATGAAGCGCTCCGCCGCTTCCGGTGTCGTCACGCCGTTTTCCAGCCACCGCATCGCCTCGCGCTTGACCGTCGCCAGCGACGGGCGGCGGCCGCTCTGTCTCGCCGAGCGCGCGGCCGCAAAGTGAATCAGCAGGATCAGGCATTCCGCCGGCATACCGAAATAGCGGTAAATCGACATCAGCTCCCGCAGCTCGCTCTCGCTCAAACACGGGTTGAGCGCCTTTTCCGCCTCGCGCACCACCTGCGCAAACGCCATGTCCGACGTGATCAGCGCCGCAGCCTCGGCGGCGGTATACCCCGGCTCCGCCTGCGCCCGCTGCCGGAGCGCCGAAAGCTTGTCCGATTCGTCTTCACCGGCGACGGTTGCCAGCCGCGCGCAGGCAAGCTCCTGCGCAGCGGCGCAAAACGCCTCTTCCGAAAGGCCGAGCCGCCGAGCCGTATCCTCTCCGCCGTGTACGGCGGCACAGAGGTAAACGCGCAGCGCGTCGGGATTTTTGAGGGCGCAGAGCTTGTCCGCCGCCGCCGTGTCGATCCATACGCCCTGATTGTGATCGTTGGCCAATTTCAATGTCAAGCCGCAGCCCGCCTTTTCCTTCGTTTTTCTTATCGCAGAGCCGTCCCCGTTTCCCGCCCTTTTTCAAGCGGCGGGAAACGGGTCCGCATTCGTCTGTCCGTCTCCGTCCATTTCGGGTTCGACCGCCCCAAACGGCCGCGCGCTTCAAAAAAAGCGCTGCGGCAGCGGCGCGATCTCTGCATAAAACCGACCTGAACCGTTTTTTATTATATCATAATTCCGACAAAAATCATAGTTTTATTTTTGTTTCAGAATATCCGCCAATACGGCGCAGAAGCGCTCCCCTTCCCGCATGGTGTTCTCGCCGCCGCAGCTGACCCGCACGGTTCCGCTGCGCTCCGTCCCGGCGCTTCGGTGCGCCAGCGGCGCGCAGTGCAGGCCGGCGCGGACGGCGACGTCGCGCTCCGCCAGCTTCGCCGCAACCGTTTCACAGTCTATGCCCTCGGCGTTGAAGGAAAACAGGCTGCCGCACGCCGCATTCAACCCGCCGTAAACGGTGACGCCATTGATCCTCAGCAGCTCGTTTTTCAGATACGCGATGAGTCCTGCTTCCCGCCGCCGAATCGCCTCTCTGTTCCTGAGAATATGCCGAATGCCCTCGCGCAGCCCGCAAATGCCGGCGATATTCTGCGTCCCGCTTTCATATCGCTCCGGCGGCAACAGCGGTTGGCGCGGGCTCTCCGATTCCCCGCCGGTCCCGCCAAAAAGCAGCGGTTCCGGCACGACCTCCGTACACAGCAGCATCATCCCGGTTCCGACCGGACCGAGAAGCCCCTTGTGTCCCGGAACGCAGATGATATCCGCCGAAAGCCGGCGCGCGTCCACTTCGAGGCTGCCGGCCGCCTGCGAGGCGTCTACGACAAATAAAATGCCGCGTTCCCTGCACATCCGCCCGATTTGTTCCACAGGCAGGAGGTTGCCGAAAACGTTGGAAACCATCGTGCAAACGCAGAGACCGCACGTCTCGTCGAGCGCGCGGTCAAATGCGTCCAGTGCGCCCGCCTCGTCAAACAGGCCGCTCTGCGCGACCGTCAGCTCCGTACCGTCGCGGTCGCCGCGCTCGATCAGCGGCCGGTAGACCGCATTGTGTTCATATCCGGAGATGACCGCGCGTTTTTTTGCCAGCGGCAGGCCGAAAATCGCGGTGTTCAGCGCCTGTGTGGCGTTTTGGCAGAAAACGACCCGCTCCGGCGCGGAAAGGCCGAACAGCTCCGCGGCGGCCAGCCGGCAGTCGTATACCGCTTCCGCCGCCCGTTCCGCCGCCGCGTGCCCGCTCCGCCCGTAGCCCGCATGCCGCCCGATCGATTCGAAAACCGCGCGCTTCACCGCGGGCGGACGCTGGAACGAGGTCGCCGCGCTGTCAAAATAAATCATCTGTCTTTTCCCGCCTCTCCTCCCGCAAAATCATAAAATGCTGAAAGTTTCCTGAAAAATAGTTCCGTCTTCCGTTGTAAATATCCGAAACGGCGGCAGACCCGCGCCTACAATATAGGATAATATCTCATTCACGTTTCCATTCCTCACCACAACCGCATGGCCGCAGCCGGCGTTGGAAATGCTTTTCGGACTTTTTGTCATTCGCGCCCGGATCCCCTGTGCCTGCAAAACGCGCATGAGCCTCTGGGCATACGTCACCGACTTCGCCAGAATATAACAGTCGATGGTTCCGTTTGCTCCCATGTTCAAACCTCATTTCGCGGCGCTGTTTTGAGTTCGCCGCTCGTTACAGCTTATGCAGCGGCGGGAACGTTTGACAAATCGGCTTTTTCATCATTCAAGCTGTCTGCCTTATCGCAATTTATCAACTCATTGTTAAATGATTGACATTTTTTGTCACACATGCTATACTGTACACGGTTCTCGGGCGGTATCATGACCGATGTCCCCGACAAAGAATGAACGACCCGACCGCGCCGCTTTGCGCGTGGACAAGGAGGCTAGTGTGAAACGTTTCATATCTTCCGTTCTGCCGGCGGTTCTCCTCCTCAGCCTCGCGGCCTGCTCGCCTGAGAGCGCGGCGGAGCCTGCGTCGGCCTTCTCCGCAGCCGGCTCTTTGACATCGGAAACGGCTGCGAACGCCGCGAATCCCGATGCCTCTGTCTCCGCGCCGCCGGAAAGCTCCGGCTTCGACGAGTCGGCCGCGCTCGTAAAGATCGGGACGCCTGAGGCGTGGAACGCCTTTGCGCTCGACCTCTTTGAAGACCGCGGCGCCTACGCGGCGGAGCTGACCGTGCTTGTCACCGCGCCGCTCGACTTCGCGGGGCTGGCCTTTCAGCCGATTCACTACGCCGCCGGGCTGACGATCTGTTCCGGCTCCGCGCCGGACACGGCGGCCGGCGTAACGGCGGGAGAGCCGGGCTTTTACAACGTCTCCGAGACCGACTATGCCGGTCTGTACGGCGGCGTCTATCCGTCGG
>QAMX01000030.1 GCA_003149835.1 Clostridiales bacterium | reverse complement strand
TGATATGCACCTAAACGAACTGCCGCGCCCGTTTGTGTTTGACGGCGCCTTCGGCACCTATTACGCCGCCCGCTCGCGCGGGGACGCCCCCTGCGAAGCGGCGAACCTGAGCGACCCGGAAACGGTCGTTCAGATTCACCGAGAGTATATCGCCGCCGGCGCGCAGGCGATCAAGACAAACACTTTTTCCTGCAACGCCGTCACCTTTCCGGACGCTTCGGAGCTGACGCGGCTGATACAGGCCGGTTTTGCCAACGCGCAAAGAGCGGCGGAGGGCTCTGAGGTATCCGTTTTTGCCGACATTGGCCCGATTCCAGACGGCGAAAGCGGCGACTATCTCGCCGTGGCCGAGCAATTTCTCGCCCTCGGCGCCGAGTATTTTTTGTTTGAGACTCAGCCCGACCTCGATCCTCTGCCGCCTGTTTTCGCGGCCGTCAAGGCGCGCGCGCCGCAGGCGCAGATTATCGTCTCCTTTGCCGGCGCGCAGGACGGGCTGACGCGGCTCGGCCGGAGCTGCGCGCAGCTGCTGCGGCAGGCCGCGGCGCTCGACACCGTAGACGCCGTCGGCCTCAACTGTATCTGCGGCCCGGCGCACCTCGTGCGGCTTGTGCGCGAGGCGCTGCCGCTGCAAAAACCGTTCTCCGCGATGCCTAACGCCGGATACCCTTCGGTTTTCGGCGGGCGCACCGTTTATATCGACAATGCGGAGTATTACGCGGGCAAGCTTTCTGAGCTGGCCCATCTCGGCTGCGCGATTGTCGGCGGCTGCTGCGGCACGACGCCGCAGCATATCCGCGCCTTTACCGACGCGCGGCACGGCATTCAAACGCCCTCCGCTGCTGCGGGAACAGCGGTTCAGTCCGCCGTTCCGGTTTCCCGGCCGAATCCGTTCCGCGCCAAACTTTCGCTCGGCAGCCGCAAAGTCGTCGCCGTCGAGCTCGACCCGCCGCACGATAACGATCTTTCTCCGATTCTGGAAGCCGCTAAGCAGATGAAGGAGACCGGCGTGGATGTGCTGACCTTCGCCGATTCCCCGCTCTCCCGCGCGCGCGCCGACAGCATGGCGACGGCCGCCGCCGTCTGCATGAACGCCGGCATTCCGGTGATGCCGCACCTCGCCTGCCGCGACCGCAATCAAATCGCCATCAAGGGCGGCCTGCTCGCCGCCAACGCCTTAGGCGTCTCCAACCTGCTCGCGGTGACGGGCGACCCGCTTTCGGATACCGACCGAAGCGGCGTCAAGTCTGTTTTCTCGATGAATTCCTATGGGCTGATCCGCTTTGTCGACGAGCTGAACCAATCCGCTTTTGCCTCCAACCCGTTTTTCATCGGCGGAGCGCTGAACCTGAATACCCTGCGCTTCGACGTGGAGCTTGACCGGGCGCGCAAAAAACGCGAGGCAGGCGCGCAGTTTTTCCTGACGCAGCCGGTATTCAGCGACGAAGCCGCCGAGCATCTCCGCATGGCGCACGAAACGCTGGATACAAAAATCCTCGCTGGTATTTTTCCGGTCGCCAGCTATAAAAACGCGCTGTTTCTTACAAATGAAGTCGCCGGGATTGAGATTCCCGATGATTTTCTTCACCGCCTCGAACGGGCGGCGCCGGAGGAAATCCCGTTGCTTTCAGCGGAATTCGCTTTGGAAATGGCCAAAAAATCGGCGCCCTTCTGCGACGGGTTTTACCTGATGACGCCGCTGAAACGCTTTGACATCGTTCGTCTGCTCGCCGAGCGGATCCTCGCCTCGCTCTGCTGACGGAGCGGCGAACGCCGTTTGTATCGCAAAAAACTGAAAGGAATAAAGTCAATGATTCAAATCATCGCTGAAAAGCTGAACAGCTCGATTCCCAAAACGCTGGCGCTCATGCAGGCCGGCGATTTTGACGCGCTCGCCGCGCTGATCGCCGCGCAAAAGGAAGCGGGAGCGGCGTATATGGACATCAACACCGCGCTCTGCGGCGAAGCCGGACTGGACGTTATGCGCCGTTTGATCGGTATTTGCCGGGAGCAGGAGGTCGGCGTCATGCTCGATTCGCCCGATCCGGCCGTCATCGCGGCTATGCTGCCCGAAACGGCGGGGATGGATGTGATCGTCAACTCCGTTACCTGCGACGCCCGTATGGACGAGCTGCTGCCGCTGGTTGCGGAGAGGGGCTGCGGCGTCGTGCTGCTGCCGATCCGCGGCGGTAAAATTCCGCATGCGGCGGAAGCGCGGCTGGAAAACGCCGTCGCCGCTGTTGAAAAGCTGCAAACGGGCGGCGTCGCCGCAGAGAAGATCTATATCGACGCGCTGGTGGAGTCGGCCGCGATGACGCCGGGCGCCGGTTCGGTCACAGCCGAGACCATCCGCCTGCTGCGCGGCGCGCTGCCCAGCTGTCACACTCTCTGCGGGCTTTCCAACGTCTCCTTTGGGCTTCCGGCGCGCGCCGCCGTCAACGCCGCCGCCGTCGCCGTTTTTGCCGCCGCCGGCCTCGATACGGCGATCTGCGACCCGCTCTCCCCCGATGTTCGGACGGCGCTTTACGCCGCCGCCGCATTGCTTGGCGAGGACGATTACTGTATGGATTTTATCGATTACATCCGCAGCGCCGCAGAAACGACGAAATAAAAGAAAAAAACAGGGGCGTCCGCACTAACGGACGCCCCTGCGATTATCAGAGCCGGGCGGTTCTTTGGGGTTCACAGTTCCCGACGTCTTTTTCAGGCAGAGGCAATCAGCCGCCGCCGTATGCTGTCCGCGCGCTCTTTTGGGATTGGCGCGGCCATCCGCTGCGCCGCTTTGCGCGGACTTACTTGATTTTCATCCAGACGCGCATGACCGCGTGATGCGGCAGGAGCTTTGCCAGCAGGCGGTGCAGCTTGACATGCAGGCCGTAGACAGACATATCGCGCGATTTTGCCGCGTCTCGGTAGGCCTTGCGGACGACGTCGCGGCTTTCATAGAGCGGCTTGAAATTGTTGCAGGCGTCGGGATTCGCCGTATCCTTGGCGACGTCGAAAAATTCGGTGCGGACAAATCCGGGACAGACCGCCGTCACCGAGATGCCGCGGTCTTTCAGCTCGGCGTGAAGCGCGCGGCAGAAGCTGACGACAAACGCCTTTGTCGCCGCGTAGAGGTTAAACTCCGGCAACGGCTGAAACGCCGACGACGAGCCCATAACGATGATCCGGCTCCCTGCCTTCATATAAGGGACCGCGGCGCGGCACGAGCGCACGACCGCCTTGCAGTTCAGGTCGATCATATCGCTGATCTCCCCGTCCGAGAGGTCAAGACAGGCGCCGAATTTGCCGAAGCCCGCCGCGCACACAAGCAGGCCGACCTCCGCCCGCTCGCTCTGAAACAGCAGATCCAGCGTTTCAAAGCTCTCAGGCTTTTGCAGATCCAGCGGCAGAGGCCGGACAGGAACCGAAAGCGTTTCCGCCAGCTCTTTCAGACGGTCGGCGCGTCTCGCCACGACCCATATCTCGTCAAATTCACCCTGCCGCGCGGCCTGAACGGCGAATTCCCGCCCTAACCCGCTGGACGCCCCCGTAATCACGGCAATTTTCATTGAAGCATCTTCCTTTCTTTCGCGCACAGCCGCCTGCCGGCAGACAGCCGCTGTGTCCATCGCGTCTGCGCACTGCAGAGCCGCGCGCCGTTCCGCGCTTTGGTATGCCACTATTATACCACAAAAACTCCCGTCAGGCGAGCTTTTGTCCGTTTCATCTGCGGCAACACGCCGTTGACACCCCGCACAGCCTGTGCTATCATAAAAATACCAAGTCTTATTGACAGAGAGGTTGGAATGGATATGCGTTACCTGCCGATCCCGGTCTCCCGAACGGCCCAGCCCGTCAAACTCCGTATGCTCGATCGAGACGACCGCTTGCTCCGAGATCTGGACGTCGCCTTTGACGCGGACAGACCCGATACGCTTTTTTCCTATCCGCTTGACTGCGACGTCTGCCGGTTTACGGTCGACGGCAAACCCTATGCGCCCGCGCTGCTCTCCGCGCCGTTTTCTGCGGCAGCGGAGGCTGAGAGTCTGCGGCCGGCGCTGCACTTTACCGCGCCCATGGGCTGGCTGAACGACCCCAACGGCTGCTATTATCACGACGAGCTCTATCACCTCTTTTATCAGCACAATCCCGCCGGCTCCGGCTGGGGCAACATGCACTGGGGACACGCGGTTTCGCGCGACCTGCTGACTTGGGAGCATCGGCCGATTGCGCTGTACCCCGACGAAATGGGGACGATGTTTTCCGGCAGCGCGGTCGTAGATTATGAAAACGTCAGCGGCCTCGGCGACGGACGCCGTCCGCCCGTGCTGCTGTTCTATACGGCCGCGGGCGATACGAGCGAGCGGTCGGCCGGAAAGCGCTTTACACAGTGTCTCGCGTTCAGTACCGACGGCGGCGAGACCTTTGAGAAGTATGCGGGCAACCCGGTCATCCCGTGGATTGAGGCGGAAAACCGCGATCCCAAGGTCTTTCCCGCCGGCGACGGCTCGTTTCTCTGCGCGCTCTATCTCTCCGGCGACGAATACGCGCTGTTTTCCTCGCCCGATCTCCTGCACTGGACGATGACGCAGCGGCTCTCTCTTCCCGGCGACGACGAATGCCCCGATCTCTATCCCCTTCCCTTTGAGGGCGGCGTCAAATGGGTCTTTTCCGGCGCGAGCGGCTGGTATCTCACCGGCGGACTCCGCGACGGCGTCTTTACGCCGGACACGCCGCAGCCGCGCCGGCTCGGCTGCGACGCCGACGACAGCTATGCCGCCCAGACCTTTTTCAGCGCCGACGGAACACGCCGGCGCATCGCATGGAACCGCTGGCAGCACGCCGCCCGTCCGGAATTCCCGTATTGCTGTTCGATGACGCTGCCAACCGCGCTTTCGTTCGTCTCCGTCGGCGGTACCCCGTACCTGCGGGCGGAACCCGTCTCATTGGACGGCGCTCTCTCCGAGCGCGAGATCGCCTCCTCCGTCTGCGGCGACCGGATCTGCGCTCCGCTGCCCGCCACGCCGTTTGAGCTGAGAACCGAATTTTCCGAGCCTTGCGCGTTTGAGGCGGAGTTGTTCGGCGTCGCTTTTTCCTGCCGCGGCAGGCTATTCCGTTTTGCCGGCTCCGACATCGCGCTGCCGTGTCCGTTGGGGGAGCTGCGCGTCGTCGCCGACCGCTTTTCCATAGAATTGTCCGGCTGTGGCGGGCTGTTGCTGATCGCCCGCTCCGTTCCGACGGACGCCGCGCCGGGTTTCTCCTGCCGTCTGACAGACGGCACACGGCTGACCAAGCTGGCGCTGCGCGCATAGCCTTGTCCCGTGCGCATTTTTTCAAAGACTTTCGCGTGCTGTCGCACAGTGCGGCCGGGACGAAAAAAGCGGCCCCGCAGGAAAATTTTCCGGCGAGGCCGTTTTTCGCCCCAAAGGTTCTGCGCCGTCCGTATAATAGGATGAAAACGTTTTCACACCCAGTAACCACAAACCAAGGTGGCCGATTGATTTTATGAATAACCAAGAAAAAAGACTGATCGCGCAGATTCGCCGCGGCGAAGCGGCTGCGCTCGAAGAGGCGGTGACCCGTTATTCCCGCCTCGTCTGGACGGTCGTCGCCGGAGTTCTCGGTCCATCCCTTCCGCGCGAGGAGGCCGAGGAGTGCGTCGCCGACGTCTTTATCGAGCTGTGGCGGCGCGCCGACCGCTTTGACGCGGCGCGCGGCACGCTGAAAGCGTATCTCTGCGTTTTGGCGCGCAGCCGCGCGCTGGACCGGCTGAGGAGCGCCGCGCGCTTCCCCGCCGAGGCGCTCGACGAAGATCTATGCGCGCCCACGGACGACGACCCGCTGAACCGGCTCGTCACCCGCGACACCTTTGAGCGCGCCTGCCAAATCATCGACGCGATGCCGCCGGAAACCGGCGAGCCGCTGCGGCTGCGGCTGATCTACGAGCTGCCGCCCGCCGCGATCGCCGTCCGTCTCTCCGTGCCGGTTGAGGCGGTGTATACGGCCGTGCGGCGGGGCAAGGAGCTGCTCCGCGCCCGTCTTGCCGGCGATTCTGAGAACTGAAAGGAGTTTTTCCATGAAAAAACAGGATCTGTTGTCCGAGCTGTCCGACACGCAGCTCGATAGCCTAAACCGTGATCTGCCCTTTGACGGCGCAGCGCTTGACGCAGTGCAGCAGAAGGTCCGCGCCCAAACCGGCGCTGCCGCCGCAAGCCGGCGCCATCTCGGCCGCCGTATCGGCGTCTTGCTCGCCGCCGCCGCGCTGCTCGTCGCCGCTTCTGTGGCGGTAGGCGCAACCTACCGAAAGTGGTCGCTGCCGGAGCCGCAGACCTACACAGGCTCACTGTACAGCGAGCAGGGCGAAGCGACTTACCCGCTGAGCGCTGTCTCCTCGCTTCCCCCTGAGGGCGTGCTTCCGCAATCCGACGAGGCTTTCATCGCTTCGGCATGCGAGCTGTTCGAGGCCGTCGGCGTTCCGGTCACAGACGTGGAAACCGTTACGGTCGTCCGCCGCGTCCATCAGGGATATAACCGCAACGAGGCTGTGGTTTCCTACGGCAACAGCATCGACGCAACCTTTAACGCTGATACCGGCGAGCTCGTCAGCGCCTGTCGCTATATATTCGGCTCGGAGGAGCAGCTCTTTTACGACGAAACGGCCGCCGCCGCGCGCGCCGCACAGTACTACGCGGCTCTGCCGGTTCCGCAGGGCTATGAGCTCTGCGCCAACGAACGGTTTGACACCGACATCTGGACGTTTCATTTTCAGCGCCGCACGCCGCTCGGCATTCTTTCTGCCTATGAGGCCGTCAAGGTTACCATCAACCCCGAAGACGGCTCGTTTATCAGCTGCCATGTCTTTTCGACAAAGCTGCTCGACGATCACGCCGCCGGCGACGAACCGCTCAGCGAGGACGAGGCGCGGCGCATAGGCGCGGAATACCTCGACCAAATCGCGTCGAATGGCTCGTATGTGTTGGAAAAAATCGAACTGAGCGTCGTCTCTCCGAACTATTTTTGGAATTTTGCGCTGGAAGACGCGCCCGCCTCCACAGCCGCCTCCACAGATACGGCGCTCATGACCACGCCCGACCCGGACGCCTTTGTCTCGCTCCAATACGCCGACGTGACGCGCTATGCCTATACGCTGACGTATAATAATCCCGACAGCTTCTTTGCCGACAAGGTAAAGTTCTACATTGACCTGTATACCGGCGAGCTTCTCGGCGGCGACATGATTGGTTAGGCGATTTCCGGCTTGATTATGTTTTGCGCTCCGGATGTAGTACAGATGGGGCGCGGCGTATTCCATACCGTTTTCCGATACCAAAAAGTTCCTATTGAGGGAACAAAAATCATTTCGCCTCTTTTTCGGCTTTCCATCAAAAAAATATTTCCTTGCGTTTTCACACGATTTCTTCTATAATAATAACAGACTGAAATTGTCTTAGGGAGAGAAAATGTCATGGAAATTAAGTTCAATCCACCCTATCTCGGCGTCGCCTACTATCCCGAGGACTGGGATGAGACAGAAATTGATTTTGACATCGCCAAAATGAAGGAGGCGGGCATTAACGCCGCCCGCGTCGGCGAATTTGCCTGGCGGCGGATGGAGCCGCGTCCCGGCGAATATGACTTTACATGGCTGCACAGCGTTGTGGATAAGCTCGGATCGGCCGGCATCGCCGTCATACTCGGCACTCCGACAGCCACGCCGCCGCGTTGGTTTACGGTCGCCCACCCGGACAGCGTCAAAGAATACGACATTGGCGTCCGTCAGACTCACGGCGGCCGGCGTCACTGTTGTTCCAACCATCCTGCATACCGAGAGGCCTGCGCCCGGATCGTCGAGGCAATGGCTCAGGAATTTGCCAAAGACCCCTTTGTCGTCGGATGGCAGTGCGACAACGAGATCTATGAGGGCAGCAACGGCTGCTACTGTCTGCATTGTCAGGCAAGGTTCCTCGACCGCCTGCGCGCCAAATTCGGAACCATTGAGTCCCTCAACGCCGCATGGAACCTTAACCTGTTCAGTCAGGCCTACGACCGTTTTGAGGATATTCCCCTGCCCACGCACACGTGGGTCAATCCGCACCATACGCTGGAATGGCGGATCGCCCAGAACGAGGGACATATTGATTTTATCCGCATGCAGGCCGATATCCTGCACAGATACGTTTCCGTCCCTGTCGGAACCGATACAATGCCGTTTGGTGCGATGGACTACCGGAGCATGACCGAAACGCTCGACGTAATACAATTCAATCACTACAACACGCCTGAAAACCTGCAAAACTGCTGCTTCTGGTTTGATTTCCTGCGTACTTTCAAGAAACAGCCTTTCTGGAACACCGAAACCGCGGCCTGTTGGAACGGCTCAACCGACATCGGCCAGTCGATCAAGCCCGAAAATTACTGCTATATCAATTCATGGCTGCCGCTCGCGCTGGGTGGAGAGGCCAATCTGTACTGGCTCTGGCGCACGCACTGGGCCGGCCATGAGTTGACCCACGGCTCCGTGCTTGATTCCTCCGGTCGGCCGCAGCACATCTGGGGCGAGGTGCAAAAAACCGCGGCCGATTTTCAAAAGGCAGCCGGTTTTCTCAATGCGACAACCGTCAAGGCGGAGGTAGCGCTTCACTTCTCATCGCTGAACTGGAATCTGTGGGCAACGCAGCACATCGTCAAGGGCCTCGACTACACGCCGACGCTCTATGATTCGTTCTATCGCCCGCTGATCGACCTCGGCGTACGTCCCGATATCGCCGACTGCGCTCAGCCGCTCGACGGATACCGGCTCATCGTTTCTCCGATGATGATGTCGCTGGACGAAAATGATCTGCCTGCCCGACTGCTCGCATGGGTCAAACGAGGTGGCGTCTGGGTCGTCGGTCCGCTGACCGATATTCGCAACTGCAACGGCACAAAATTCCGCAACAAGCCCTTTGGTATGCTCGAAGAGCTGATCGGAGAAACATGGCTCTACGGAATTCCTGACCGTGAGGGGCAGATTCAGGCGGAATGGAACGATGGGAGCTCGTTTGGCGGCAACTGGTTTTACCAAGCCTTCGCCGAGGATAAAGACACGCTTGTCAAAATCACCGCCGGTCACAGCGAACTCACAGGCAAAGCCCTCGTGCTGAAAAAGCGCTTTGGTCAGGGACAGATCATCGTCGTCGGCTCGTTCCCTTCAACCGCTGACATCCGCCGGATTTATGAGCTTGCGCTCGATGTAGCCGGAATCAGGCATGATGCTGCTCCGGACGGCAATTTAATGGTTGTACCGCGAGAGGGCGGCGGGCGGCGGGGACTGATCCTCGCAGAATATGCCAATCGCGGCGGGCGCTACCGTCTCAACCGAAAAATGACAGATGTGCTGACCGGCCGCGTCTGTGAAGGCGAGATCAACGTTTCGCCGTATGAGGTGCTCGTGCTTGAAGAATAGCACGTCGGTGTCCGTTTCAGCCGCATCCTTGCCGTGGTTGTGTCGCTTCTTTCGATTAGACGGATAGATAGACTGCTCCCGATAAGAAACCGCGCCGCAGTGCTCTTGTAAAAAAGAACACGGCGGCGCGATTTTTCATCCAGATAAGCGATTTCTGTACGAACTCAGTTAAAATAATGCGGCTTGCCGCTGTTGGCGGACTTGTAGATGCCGTCGAGGATCGCGGAAACGACATACGCCTGCTCCGGCAGGACGCAGGGCTTGGTGCCGGTTCTGATGGCGTTGTAGAATTGCAGCGCCTCGATCGTCGCGGGCGACGCGCCCTGATCGCCGTCATAGAAAGCCACGCCGCCGGCCTTGAAGTCGGGTTTCAGAACATACTGCCGGCCGTTTTCAACGCCGTTGATGCGGAGACCGTCGCGCATATCGGCGCCGGCCTTTGTGCCTGAAAGGCTGGTCGACGCTTCAATGACGTCGAGCGTGTTCAGCGCCCACGAGGATTCGAGAATGATCGTCGCGCCGTTTTCCATGACGACAAAGCCGAAGCAGCTGTCCTCAACGGTAAACTTCTCGGGATCCCAGTCGCCCCAGCTGTTGCCGGTGTTGCCCTTCTGTCCGGCGAGCTTGCGATACTTGGTGCCGACGCAGTATTTGGGCGTGTAGTTGTCCATCATCCACAGCGTCAGGTCGAGCGCGTGCGTACCGATATCGACGAGCGGACCGCCGCCCTGCTCCTCTTCGTTGAGAAACACGCCCCACGTCGGCACGGCGCGGCGGCGAATCGCATGCGCCTTGGCAAAGTAGATTTCGCCGAGCGCGCCCTTTTCGCATTCGGCTTTCAGATACTGCGAGTCGGCGCGGTAACGGCTCTGGTAGCCGATCGACAGCGTCTTGCCTGTGCGGTTGGCGCATTCGACCATCGCCTTCGCCTCGGCCTCGTTAATCGCCATCGGCTTTTCACAGAGGACGTGCGCGCCCGCTTCCATCGCGGCAATGGAAATTTCGCTGTGCGAACGGTTCGGCGTACAGACGTGAACGACGTCGGGCTTCTCTTTTTCAAGCAGTTCCCGATAGCACTTGTAGACCCGCGCGCCCTCGATCCCGTATTCCTTAGCCGCCTTTTCGGCGCGTTCAATGATAATATCGCAGAACGCGACCAGTTCAATGTCCTTGACCGCTCTCAGCGACGGCAGGTGCTTGCCGTTGGCGATTCCGCCGCAGCCGACGACAGCCACTCTCAATTTTTCCATAGCAGACATTCCTTTCCCGCGCACCCGACTTTTTCCGTGCGCTTTTCTATAATTATATTGCATCGGACAGGTAAAGTCAATAATGATTTTTCAGAAAAGCGTCGTTTCGGCGCAATGCCGAATTTGTGATTTTGAAAATACCGTTTCTTCGGGCGCGTCTGTCCTCCCTTCCATATACCATTCAGATATACAGTCGCCTTTTGCAGAGTATTCACGCCTTCCACATGGTTTTCCACATTTCCATGTCATGTGGAAAACAGCGAATTGGCCGGTTTTTCAGCCGGTTTCCACGTATTCCACATAGTTTTCCACATTCGGTAAATGAAAACGGGGATGTATATTCGCACCGATATACATCCCCGCCGGTTTTCAGCCGGTTATTCATACAATTTCAGCGCAAGTTTATGCGATCAGGTTCGCTCTTCCATGAATGTCAATCACTAAAATTGGCTTCACGAGTCTTTTCAAGCCTATTTTAACAATTGAATACAGAAAACCGAAGAAAACCAAGGCCTTACGTCCTTTTTGCATGTCTATGATTCTGTTTCATGGCCAACGCTTTTCAGTCGTTTGCAGACCAATTTGCAAAATCGTATAACGCTCAAACGTTCAGTCGGCATAGATGTTTTTCAGGCGGTTGTATTTCTCCGTGCGCTCGGCGCGGCAGGGCGCGCCGGCTTTGATGAAATCGGCGTTGACGGCGCAGGCGAGATCCGCAATAAAGGTGTCCGCCGTCTCCCCCGACCGATGTGAAATGACGACGCGATAGCCGCTGCGCTGTGCGAGCGCAATGGTTTCCAGCGTTTCCGTCAGGGTTCCGGCCTGATTGGGCTTGACGAGCACGGCGTTGGCCATGCCGTTTTGAATGCCGTATAGCAGCCGGTTCGCGTTGGTGACAAACAGATCGTCGCCGACCAGCATCGTGCCGCGCCCAAGCCGTTCGCTCATTGTTTTCCAGAGCGTTTCGTCGTCCTCGCCCGCGCCGTCCTCAATCGAGAGGATCGGATACAGGGAGGAAAGGTATCGGTAGCGCCTCACCAGCTGCTGCGGCGTGTAGACCTTTTTGGCCTTGGGCAGGTGATAATTGCCGTCCGCCTGCGCCCATTCGCTCGCCGCGATGTCGAGCGCGATCGAAACATCCTCGCCCGGCTTTAATCCGCTCGCCTCCACCGCGTCGCAGATGGCCATGATCGCGTCCTCGTCGCGCTTGAAATTCGGCGCAAAGCCGCCCTCGTCACCGACAGAAGTGGAAAGATTTCGCTCTTTGAGCAGCTTTTTTAGTTTTTTATAAACCGTAGTCGCATAATCCATCGCCTGCCAGAACGTCGTCGCACCGACCGGGACGATCATATACTCCTGAATGTCGAGGCTGTTGCCGGCGTGCGCGCCGCCGTTGATGACGTTGAGCATCGGCATCGGAAAGGTGCGTTTGGCGTAAATGCCGCCGAGATAGCGCCAGAGCGGCAGGCCGTAGGCTTTGGCGCTCGCGTCCGCGCAGGCGAGCGAGACGGAAAGGATCGCGTTCGCGCCGAGCTTCGACTTGTTCTCCGTGCCGTCCAGCTCGCGCATAGCGCGGTCGATTTCCCGCTGATCCGCAGCGTCTTTGCCTTTCAGCTCCCGCGCAATCAGAGCGTTGACGTTGCCGACGGCTTTCAAACAGCCCATGCCTTCGATGCGCGTATCGTCGCCGTCGCGCAGTTCGACCGCCTCATGTCTCCCCGTCGACGCCCCGGAGGGCACGGCTGCGCTGCCGACGCAGACGTCTCCGCTGTCGTTTCTGACTGTGACATAGGCCGCGACCGTCGGATTTCCGCGCGAATCAAAGATCTCCCGCGCTCCGATATCCAGTATTTCAACCTTTGTTGTCATCCTGTTCTGCTCCTTTTTCTCGTTTTGCCTCTATTATTTTGCTTTTTCTATAAAATCATGCGTTCCAGCCGGAAGAAA
>QAMX01000098.1 GCA_003149835.1 Clostridiales bacterium | reverse complement strand
GAACCCAGACAAACAGAGTCAGAGTCTGTCGTGCTACCATTACACAATTCCGCAACGGCTTATTTATTATAAGCGATTTACCGCGTTTTGTCAAGGGCTTTCTGCATTTTTTTTGGCGGAACAGGAAAAAATTTTCAGCAGGGAGAGCAACAGTCGGTTCTTGCGTTGACATTGCGGCAGAGGGAGGCTATAATAGAAACGGCGAAGACCGATATACGCCGCTGGGAAACGGCTGCGCTGTGAGGAATGATCCAGCATTCAGACAGCGAATGGGAAGGTAAATATAGTATGAACACGCTGCATTTGAAATATGTGCTCGAAGTTGAGCGAACGGGGTCCATCACACAGGCGGCCGATAATCTTTTTATGGCGCAGCCGAACCTGAGCAAAGCGATCAAAGAGCTGGAAGATACGGTCGGCGTTACAATCTTTCGAAGAAGTCCCAAGGGGGTGCTCCCGACAAAAGAGGGGACGGAGTTTCTGTTTCATGCACGCAAGATTCTGCGGCAGGTCGAGTATATGGAGCAGATCGGAAAACGCGCTTCGTCCGCCGTGCCGCCCGTTTCGGTTGCGATACCGATGGATTCCGAATACCTGATTCGCGCCTGCGCCGCATATGCCGCGCTGCCGCATTCCGCCGCATGGGCAGGAATCTCTTTGCTGGAAACGGAGGCGACGCGGGCGATTCGCGGCGTTGCCGAAGAGGAATACAGGCTGGGCGTTGTGCGCTGCCGAAGCGTGCAGGAAGCGTATTACACGGATCTGTTGGCGGCCAGACACATAGAGTTTGAAATCCTTCGCGTTTTTGAGATGGAAGTTTTCATGTCGAAGCGGCATCCGCTGGCAGAAGCGGGGAGCATAGCGCCGGAGCAGCTGGAAGCGTATACGGAGGTCGCCTGCGCCGCGCCGGCCAATATAGAAGGGGGAGAGCGCGAATACGCAGCCGGCTCCGCCGCGCAGGGCGGCCGGATTGTGCTCCGGGATCTTGCGGCTCGTCTCGATATTCTGAACGCCGTTCCAACCGCGTATATGTGGTCGCCGCCGCTTCCGCAGCGGCAGCTGGACAGCTGCGGATTGGTTCGGAACACCTGCGGCTGTGAAAAATATCAGGATCTGCTGATCTATCCGCAGGATTATAAGCTCAGCGAGGAAGAAACGAGCTTTGTCTTTCAGGCCCGTGAAGCGCAGAAAAATACCGTACGGTAAACCCTACAAAACCCGTGCGCCATATCGGTATATACTTATCGATAACAACATATCGATAAGTATATACCGATATGGCGCATTTGTATTTCTCAAACGCGAGGAGAAATGCTATAATAAAACCATCAAAAGCAGATGGAAAACGCATGAAAGGAGAAACGGAATGGACGGTCAACCGATTTCAAAACAGGCGTTGCAGCGCTTGCCTGTTTACCTGAATTATCTGAAATCGCTGCCGGACAATGACCCTGTGAACATCTCGGCTACGGCCATCGCTGAGGCGCTGCACCTCCATGACGTTCAGGTTCGGAAAGATCTGGCGATTGTAAGCACAGGAGGCCGGCCGAAAATCGGCTATGTGACGAAGGATCTGATCGCGGATTTGCAGCGGTATCTCGGCTATGACAACGTGGAAAACGCCGTCGTGGTCGGCGCGGGAAACTTGGGGCGCGCGCTGTTGAGCTATGACGGTTTCGGGGCCTACGGGCTGAATATCGTCGCCGCGTTTGACTGCGACGAAGCGCTGGCTGGGCAAACCATTCGGGGAAAAGAAATTTTTTCCGTTGCAAAGCTGGAAGATCTGTGCGAGCGTCTGAAAATTAGGATCGGGATTATCACGGCGCCCGCGGGCGCTGCGCAGCAGCTGTGTGACCGGTTGATCAGGGGCGGCGTTCTGGCGATCTGGAATTTCGCGCCGGTACACCTCAACGTCCCCGAGGGTGTTCTGGTGCAGAATGAAAACATGGCGGCGTCGCTGGCGCTGCTCTCCAAACACCTCTCGGAAAAAATGTGCGGTTAAACGGCATCCGTTTTTATGCAAACCGATGTTCCCGCCGGAAATTTTCCGGTCTTCCGGCGGGTGACGATAAGACCAAGGCAGGAATCATAGAAAGACAGGAGAGAACAAAACGATGAACGATCAAAAAAAGTATGAGCTTGTGGACAGCGTTGAGACTCTTGAAAAGACCCTTGCAAAAGTCAGAAAGGCGCAGCGGGCGTTCGCAACGTATTCGCAGGAACAGGTCGACCGCATTTTTGCCGCCGCGGCTTCGGCGGCAAATAAAGAGCGGATCCAGCTCGCCAAGGCAGCGGTCGAGGAGACGGGCATGGGCGTCGTGGAGGACAAAGTCATCAAGAACCATTACGCCGCCGAATATATCTATAACGCCTATAAAGACACCAAGACCTGCGGTGTGATCGAGGAAGACAAGGCCTATGGTATGCAGAAGATCGCAGAACCCATCGGCGTGGTCGCCGCGGTTATCCCGACGACCAACCCGACCTCAACGGTCATTTTTAAGACGCTTTTGGCTTTAAAGACCCGTAACGGTATGATCATCAGCCCGCACCCGCGCGCGAAGCGTTCGAGTATCGCGGCCGCGAAGATCGTGCTGGAAGCGGCCGTGCGCGCCGGCGCGCCCGAGGATATCATCGCGTGGATCGACGTGCCGTCGTTGGAGCTGACGAACCTTGTCATGAAGTCTGCGGATATTATCCTTGCCACCGGCGGCCCCGGCATGGTCAGCGCCGCTTATTCCAGCGGCAAGCCCGCCGTCGGCGTCGGCCCTGGCAATACCCCGGCGATCATCGACGACTCGGCGGACATCCTGCTCGCGGTCAACTCCATCATCCATTCCAAAACCTTTGACAACGGCATGATCTGCGCCTCGGAGCAGTCCGTCATCGTTATGAAGAGCATCTATAAGCAGGTCAAAGAAGAGTTCGCGGCGCGCGGCTGTTATTTCCTCGACAAGGCTGAAACGGAAAAAGTCAGAAAGGTGATCATCATCAACGGCGGCGTCAACGCCAAAATCGTCGGCCAGAAAGCGCATACGATTGCCGCGCTCGCCGGTGTTACGGTGCCGGAGGAGACCAAGATCCTCATCGGCGAGGTCAAAAGCGTCGATATCAGCGAAGAATTCGCCCATGAAAAGCTCTCGCCGGTGCTTGCGATGTACAAAGCCGAGGACTTTGCCGACGCCTTAGACAAAGCCGACAGGCTGATCGCCGACGGCGGCTACGGCCATACGGCCTCGGTCTACCTCAATCCGGTGACGGAACGGGCCAAGCTCGATACGTTTGCGGCCCGCATGAAAACCTGCCGCATCCTTGTCAATACCCCGTCGGCGCAGGGCGGTATCGGCGACCTCTACAATTTCAAGCTCGCGCCGTCGCTCACGCTCGGCTGCGGTTCGTGGGGCGGCAACTCCGTCTCCGAAAACGTCGGCGTCAAGCACCTGCTGAATATCAAAACCGTTGCCGAGAGGAGAGAGAACATGCTGTGGTTCCGTGTGCCGCAGAAGGTCTATATCAAGAAGGGCTGCCTGCCGGTTGCATTAGATGAGCTGAGAACCGTGCGCAACGCCAAGAAAGCGTTCATCGTCACCGACTCGTTCCTGTATAAAAACGGCTATACCAAGGCGATTACCGATAAGCTCGACGAGATGGGGATTACGCACACGACCTTCTACAACGTGGCGCCGGATCCGACGCTTGCCTGCGCCCGCGAAGGCGCCGCGCAGATGCGCGCCTTTGAACCGGATTGCATCATCGCCGTCGGCGGCGGCTCCGCAATGGACGCCGGTAAGATCATGTGGGTGCTCTACGAACATCCCGAAGCGGATTTCGAGGACATGGCCATGCGTTTTGTCGATATCAGAAAGCGCGTCTATACGTTCCCGAAGATGGGCGAGAAGGCGTATTTTATCGCCGTTCCGACCACGGCGGGCACCGGCTCGGAGGTCACGCCGTTCGCCGTCATCACCGACGAGGTCAGCGGGATCAAATATCCGCTCGCGGACTATGAGCTGATGCCGAACATGGCGATTGTCGACGCCGACATGATGATGAACGCGCCGAAGGGCCTTACATCGGCCTCCGGTATCGACGCTGTGACACACGCTCTGGAAGCTTACGCCGCCATGCTCGCCACGGATTACACCGACGGTCTGGCGCTCCGGTCGCTGAAAATGATCTTTGAATATCTGCCGAGAGCTTATGACAACGGCCCCAACGACCCCGAAGCCCGCGAAAAGATGGCGAACGCGGCGACCATGGCCGGTATGGCGTTTGCCAACGCGTTCTTAGGCGTCTGCCATTCGATGGCGCACAAACTCGGCGCCTTCCATCACCTGCCGCACGGCGTTGCCAACGCGCTGATGATTGACGAAGTGCTGCGCTTCAACGCCGCCGAAGTCCCCGCGAAAATGGGTACGTTCCCGCAGTATGACCATCCGCACACGCTGGCGCGGTACGCTGAGATCGCCGATTACCTGAAACTGCCTGGTAAGAGCGACGCCGAAAAGCTTGAAAGCCTGATTGCGGCGATTGACGAACTGAAAGCGAAGATCGGCATCAAGCCGACCATCCGCGACTACGGCATCGACGAGAAAGATTTCCTCGACCGGCTCGACGCGATGACGGAGCAGGCGTTCGACGACCAGTGCACGGGCGCGAACCCGCGTTATCCGCTGATGAGCGAGATCAAGCAGATGTATCTGAATGCGTACTACGGCCGGAAAGACTGAGGGGATGATTTCCCGATCGAAACGAAACGCCGGTAAACGCCGGGTAGAAAGCGGAAAGGTATGGTAAAAAAGATGAAGCTTGAACGAATTATAGCAGTTAGAACCTCAAAGACCGTTTACCGTGACGGCGACTATGCGATCAAGGTTTTCGACAAGGAATATTCCAAGGCGGATATTCTGAACGAGGCGCTGAACCAGGCGCGCGTCGAAGAGACGGCGTTGCATGTGCCGAAAATCATCGAGGTGGCGAAGTTTGACGGCAAATGGGCGATCGTCAGCGAATTTATCGAGGGCAAGACGCTGTCGGCGCTGATGGAGGAGCACCCGGAAAAATACGACGAATATCTCTCGTATTTCGTAGATTTGCAGATGCTCGTTCATGAGCAGCGCTCGCCGCTCCTCAACAAGCTGAAAGACAAGATGAACCGTAAAATCTCCGAGTCCAGCCTCGACGCCACCACGCGCTACGACCTCTGCTCGCGCCTTGAAGGTATGCCGAAGCACAACAAGGTCTGCCACGGTGACTTTAACCCCAGCAATATCATTATCTCCAAGGACGAGGTGCCGTATATCCTCGACTGGTCGCATGTGACGCAGGGCAACGCCTCCGCCGACGTGGCGCGGACCTATCTGTTGTTCTGGCTTGCCGGCGATATCAAGCATGCGGAGCAGTATATGGATCTCTTTGTCGAAAAGAGCGGGACCCAGAAGCAGTATATTCAGGGCTGGCTGCCCATCGTCGCGGCTTCTCAGTCGGTCAAAGGCAAGCCCGAGGAGCGGGAATTCCTGCTGCACTGGGCCAACGTCGTCGATTACGAATAAAACGCGCGGCCGCCGCGCGAGCGTTTGCCCTCCCGCGGCGGCCGTTCCATGAAAAACAGAAAGGGCGGAATCATCATGAAAATTACGGTATGTATCGGCAGCTCCTGTCATTTAAAGGGATCCCGGCAGGTCGTGGAGACGCTGCAATATCTGATCGCCGAAAACGATTTGAAGGATCAGGTTGATCTCAGCGGTACATTTTGCATGAACAACTGCCAGAACGGCGTCTGCGTGACGCTGGACGGAACGACGTTCTCGCTGACACCGGAGACAACGCAGGCGTTCTTTGAAAATGAAGTCCTGAAACGGGTCGGAAAATGACGGGGGAGAACGAAAAAATGCTGCAAGCCGGTCTGAAACACAGCAAACGTATACTGGTGAGCGACGAGAATACCGCGGCGGCGGTCGGCAGCGGGGAGCTGCCGGTGTTTGCGACGCCGATGCTCTTAGCGCTCGCGGAGGCGTGCTGCTGCGAGAGTCTCAGCGGTTTGCTCGATGAAGGCATGACGAGCGTGGGCACGACGGTGGAGCTTCGCCATACCGCTGCGACGCCTGTCGGGCTGAGCGTGGTCTGCGAGAGCGAGTTGACGGCGGTCGACGGCCGCAGGCTTGTATTTCGCGTATCCATGCGCGACGACTGCGGCGAAGTCGGCTGCGGTACGCATGAGCGCTTTGTCGTGGCGAAGGACAGATTCATGGAGAAAGCGAACCGAAAAAAGGAACAGGCTTGACGGCGCTCTGCGCCCAAGCGCAAAACACCTCCAAGGGAGAATCAATGGAAAGGCAAGTTGATACCGATGGCGACCGAATTTTTGAAACTGAAACCCTCCAACTGTAAAAACTGTTACAAGTGTATTCGCCATTGTCCGGTCAAATCGATCCGCTTTTCGGATAATCAGGCGCATATCACCGCCGAGGAGTGTATCCTCTGCGGACAGTGTTTCGTCGTCTGTCCGCAGAACGCGAAGTCCATCGCCGACGATACGGAGAAGGCAAAGCGGCTGATCGCCGAAAATCCGACGGTCATCGCGAGCGTCGCGCCGTCGTTTATCGCCAACTTCAACGGTACGGGGATCCGCGCGCTGGAAGCGGCGTTGAAAAAACTCGGCTTTGCCGCGGCGGAGGAGACGGCCGTCGGCGCGACGTTGGTGAAAAAGGAATATGACCGGCTGCTGGCCGCGGGGGACCGCGACATCGTGATCTCTTCGTGCTGTCATTCGGTCAATCTGCTGATTCAGAAATACTATCCCTCCGCGCTGCGCTATTTGGCGGACGTAGCTTCCCCTATGCAAGCGCATTCGCTCGACATCAAGCGGCGTTATCCCGGCGCCAAGACGGTTTTCATCGGCCCGTGTATCTCCAAAAAAGACGAGGCGGAGCGGTATCCGGGCATCGTCGACTGTGTGCTGACGTTTGAGGAGCTTTCCCGCTGGTTTGCCGAGAAGCAGATTGTGCCTGAAAACGTTCCCGACGCTCAGGAGGAGAGCCGCGCCCGGTTTTTCCCGACCTGCGGCGGCATCCTGAAAACCATGGACTGTTCCGCAGAGGATTACGCTTACTTGGCCATCGACGGCGCCGACAACTGTATCGCCGCGCTCAAAGATATTGAAAACGGTAATGTCCACAAGTGTTTTATTGAGATGTCGATTTGCAGCGGGAGCTGCGTGGGCGGGCCGGTCATGGAAAAATATCACGCCTCTCCGGTCAGAGATTACCGCACGGTCGCGGAATACGCCGGCAAAAAGGACTTTGTCGTTGAGCCGCTGGCCGCAGACGGTATACGCAAGTCGCACAGCTACATAGGCGTCAACCAGATTCGCCCCGGTACGCGCGAGATCGAGGAGATCCTGCGTCAGATGGGCAAGACAAAACCGGAGGACGAGCTGAACTGCGGCTCCTGCGGGTATAACACCTGCCGTGAAAAGGCGATCGCCGTCGCCCAGGGCAAGGCCGATCTGAGCATGTGCCTGCCGTTTTTGAAGGAGAAAGCCGAGAGCTTCTCAGATAACATCATCAGCAATACGCCCAACGGCATCATCGTCCTCAACGACGAGCTCGAAGTCCAGCAGATCAACGACGCGGCGCGGAAGATTATGAATATCCGCAACCGTTCCGACGTCATGGGCGAGCAGGTGATCCGGATCCTCGACCCAAAAGACTTTATCAATGTCCGCGAGACCGGTCGAAGCATCCGCAACCGCCGCAATTATCTGGCCGAATACGACCGTTATGTTGAAGAGACGATCACCTATGACCAGGAATACCGGATCATTATCTGCATCATGCGCGATGTCACCGACGAAGAGAAGCAGAAGGCGAAAAAAGAGGAGTTCAGCCGCCGCACGGTCGATATCGCCGACAAGGTTGTCGAGAAGCAGATGCGCGTCGTACAGGAAATCGCCTCGCTTTTGGGCGAGACGACGGCGGAGACAAAGATCGCCCTCACGAAATTGAAGGAGTCGATTGCGGATGAATAATCTCTGTGCCGATATCGCGTATTGCAGCGTCAATAAACAGGGCGAACAGCTCTGCGGCGACCGGGTCGAGATCATCCGGCAGGAGAGCGGCAGAGACGTCGTCGTCCTCGCCGACGGCATGGGCAGCGGCGTTAAGGCGAATATCCTCTCGTCGCTGACCTCGAAGATCATCTCTACAATGATGTCGGAGGGGATGAAGCTGGAAGACTGTGTGGAGACGATCGCGGCGACTTTGCCGGTCTGCGCCGTCCGCGGCGTCGCATATTCCACCTTTACGATTCTGCTCATCAACAATAACGAGGAAGCGGAAATCATTCAGTATGACAACCCGCACGTCGTTTTGCTGCGCGACGGCAAAAACGTCGCGATCCCTGAGACGGTGATGACCATCGGCGGCAAGGCGATCAGCCGCTCGCGCGTGGCTCTGTGCGAGAACGATATCTTCCTATGTTTCAGCGACGGCGCGATTCACGCCGGCGTCGGAAAAAGTTTGAACTTCGGCTGGCAGAGAGAGGATATTATCGCCTTTATGGAGCCGTTCTGCGATATCGGCTTTACGGCGAAAACGCTTTCGACGATCCTGCTCGACGAGTGCAACCGCCTCTACGGAGGCGAGCCGGGCGATGATACGACCGTCTGCACGGTCAAGATCCGCCGCCGGCAGCCGATGAACCTGCTGATTGGACCGCCTTCGGATCGAAACGACTGCGGCAAGATGATGTCTCTGTTCTTTTCCAAGGAAGGCAAGCACATCGTCTGCGGCGGGACGACTTCGACGATCGCCGCGGACTTTCTGAAAAAGCCGCTGATCCCTGATTTAGCCTTTCATGACCCCGATATCCCGCCGACGGCGAAAATCGAGGGCGTGGATCTGGTCACCGAAGGCGTAATCACCATCAACAAGGTGCTGACCTATGCTAAGGATTACATCGGAGAGAACCGGCTTTACAACGACTGGACGTGTAAAAAAGACGGCGCCTCGCAGATCGCACGGTTGCTTTTTGAAGAAGCGACGGATATCAATTTCTATGTAGGGCGGGCGGTCAATCCGGCTCATCAGAACCCAAACCTGCCGATCAATTTCAATATCAAGATGCGGCTCGTCGACGAGCTGTCGGAGTGCCTGCGAAAAATGGGCAAGCGGATCAAGGTCAGCTATTTTTAGGAGTGAGGCCGAATGCGTAAATTTGACACAAAAGTTCAGGATTTGAAGTATCAGGTGCTGCGCGAGGTGGCGCGAGCAGCCTTTG
>QAMX01000106.1 GCA_003149835.1 Clostridiales bacterium | reverse complement strand
GAGATCGCCGGACAATACGGAGGTTCGACGGGCCGGTTCGGACTGAATTGGAGAAACGCCGGCGGTTCAGCGGTTGTTGGTATGCTGCCGGAAAAACGCGGCGCGGAACCGCGTGGGCGTCGTCTCTTCGTGATAGACAAAGTATTTCAGAAAGTATTTATAGTCGTCGAACCCGCAGCGCTTGGCCACCTCTTTGAGCGGCAGATCGGTCGCCAGCAGAAGCCTTTTGACGTTTTGCAGGCGCGTCTCGTCGATACAGGCTTTCAGGCCGCGCGGATCGCTGCGCCTGTAAAGGCGCGAGAGGTAGTCGGGGTTATAGCCGAAATGCTCGGCCACATCGGAGACCGTGAGCGGCCGGTCGCAGTTGATGCGCACCCATTCGGCGATTTGCAGAGCCGTAGGCGAATCCGTTTCCAGCGGCCGGCAGAGGCGGCACAGCTCAATGAGGATCAGGCGCAGCGCGTAATCCGCCGCTTCGGCCGGATAACCGCCGCAGGAAACGTGCAGAAGCTGACGGCACAGCAGGGGGAGCTGCGCCGACTCAGCCCACGAAAGCCGCCGAAGCGGCAGATGCAGCCCGGAGGGACGGCGGAAGTGCATCCAGTAAAACGAGACGCCGCCGCCGCTTTCCCGCGTCCCGCGGTGACGCCGGCCCTGTTCGAGCAGCAGCGCGTCGCCGTCGCGGAGCGTATAGAAATCGTCTTCCACGGCGATGTGAACGGGACCCTTGACGACGCAGATCACCTCGTCGGTGTCGAGGAGGCGGGCTGGATGGAGCCAAGTCTCCCGCGCGGTAAAACGGCCGGCGCTGACAAAGGAGATTTCCTCAAACATCAGGTCGGATTTTCACTCCTTTTCTACTGTGCGCGGCGTTGCGAAAGGCGCCGCTTTTCCGTATAATCATATCACAGAATGCGGCGAGCCGCAAGAGCCGGCGGCGCGGCTGCCGGCAGAAAGGGGAGAAAAACCGGCGTATGATTGAAAAAATTCCGTTTGACCGCGTCGAGATCAGCGGCGGCTTTTGGAAAAAGCGGCAGGAGCTGGTGCGCCGCGTCACCATCCGCGCCGTATACGACCGCTTTTGCGATACGGGGCGCTTGGAAGCCTTCCGTTTTTCATGGAGGGAAGGGGAGAAAAACCGGCCGCATATCTTTTGGGATTCGGACGTGGCAAAGTGGATCGAATCGGCTGCGTATCTGATCCAAAAAGGGCCGGAGCCGGAGCTGGAACGGATTGTGGACGGCTTGGTGGAGGAAATTGAGACGCACCAGTGGCCGGACGGGTACTTTAACATCTATTTCACCGTCTGCGAGCCGCAGAGCCGCTTTCAGCGGCGGACGGATCATGAGCTGTATTGCGCCGGACATTTGATCGAGGCCGCCGTCGCCTACTACCAGGCGACGGGAAAGGATCGTTTCCTGCGCTGTATGTGCCGTTACGCCGATCTGATCGAGCGCGTCTTTATGAAGGAACGGAGCGCGGCCTTTGTCACGCCGGGGCATGAGGAAATCGAGCTGGCGCTGGTGCGGCTCTATGAAGCGACGGGCGAGGCGCGTTATCTCGCGCTCTCAAAATTCTTTATCGATATGCGCGGCTGCTGCGAAGAGGACGAATACGAGTTTGCGGGGCATTCCTATTCCCAGTCGCACCTGCCTGTCCGCGAGCAGAAAACGGCGGAGGGCCACGCCGTGCGGGCAGGCTATCTGTACAGCGGCATGGCGGACATCGCGCGGATGTGCGGCGATGCGGAGCTGAAAGACGCCTGCGAGGCGCTCTTCCGCAACATCACCGAACGCAGGATGTATATCACCGGCGCGACCGGCTCGTCCGCCGTCGGCGAAGCCTTTACCATCGACTATGATCTGCCCAACCTGACGGCCTATGCCGAGAGCTGCGCCTCAATCGCGCTGGCGTTTTTCTCCGAACGGATGCAGCGCCTTGAAAACGACGCGCGCTACGCCGACGTCATCGAGCGCATTCTCTATAACGGCCTGCTGTCGAGCATTTCTCTGGACGGAAAGTCTTTTTTCTACGAAAATCCTTTGGAAATCAACCCGCGCCTGATCGGCCGCGATTCCAGCATCCGCCGCGGCGGCTCGCGCTATCCGATCACGCAGCGGCTGGAAGTGTTTGACTGCTCCTGCTGCCCGCCCAATATCACCCGCTTTATCGCTTCGCTCGGCGGGCTGCTGTATACCGCGGACGAGGAGAGGATCTGCTGCCACCAGTTCATGGAGTCGGCCGCTGCGTTTGAACACAACGGCAAACCGGTTCGGATCGTACAGGAGACGGACTATCCGCGCAGCGGAGCGGTCAGAATCCGCTATTTTGGGGAGCGGACGCGGCTGGCCGTGCGCATCCCGCCGTGGTGCCGGCCTGCGTATCCCGGAGCGCTCGACCGCGGCTACGCGGTTTTCAAGGTCGTGGACGGGAGCGAGATTTCGCTGTCGTTCGACATGCGGCCGCGCATCGTTGAGGCGCATCCGATGGTTTCCGAAAACGCGGGGCGCGTCGCGGTCATGCGCGGGCCGGTCGTCTACTGCATGGAGGGCGTGGACAACGGGGCCAACCTGCGCGCGGTGCGGCTGGCGGCTGACCCCGGCTTTGCGGAGGAATACGACGAGACGTTCGGGACGGTGCTGTACGCGAGGGCGTTCCGGGCGGCTGCGGCGGATGAAAACGCGCTGTACGGCGAGACGCCGGCGCGCAGAGAGGCGTTTACGGCGCGGCTGATCCCGTATCATACCTTTGCAAACCGCGGCGAAACGGAGATGCTCGTCTGGATGATGAGAGAATAAGCAGGCGCTTGCGGCGGACAGCGAAAAAAGCGGCGCCTTGATCCGGCGAAGAGAATAGACAGGCGCGGCAAACCGAGAAAGGTTTGCCGCGCCTGTCTATTCTTTTTGAGAAAGAGAAAACCGTGACAAAAACAGGCCGCCGCCGCAGGGACAGGCAAAACAAAGCGCCGTCCGTCATAGTATGAAAGGGGCGCTTCGGCGCTGAAAGAGACTTCCGTGGGGCGGTTTGCCGGGTGGTTCAAATTCCAAAAAAGGAGTCACAACGATGATTGATATGGTGCTTTCCATGCTGTCGCGGCTGTTGTTTTTGTCCCTCAAACTCGACAGCAGCGGCTCGTTCCCGCGGCCGCTCAGCGCGGCGGAGGAAAAAGAATACCTCGAAAGAAGCGCGGCGGGCGACATGGAGGCGAGGAACAAGCTCATCGAGCACAACCTGCGGCTCGTCGCGCACATCATCAAGAAATATTACTCGGCCACCAACGATCAGGACGACCTGATTTCGATCGGCGTAATCGGGCTGATTAAGGCGATCAAGACCTTTGACATCAGCAAAAACACCCGTCTCGCAACATACGCGGCGCGCTGCGTGGAAAACGAGATTTTCATGCATTTCCGCACGCTGCGGCGAATCAGCTGCGAGGTATCGCTGTCCGAGCCGATCGATACCGACTGCGAGGGCAACACGCTGGAACTGATGGATATTCTCAGCTTTGAAGAGGATATGTTTGAAAACCTGCTGCAAAGCGACAAAATCGTGCTTCTGCGCAGCTATATTCAGACGGAGCTCGACCCGCGCGAGCGCGAAATCCTCATCCTCCGTTACGGGCTCAACGACAAACAGCCGCTCACGCAGCGCGAGACGGCCGAGCGCCTCGGCATTTCGCGCAGCTATGTATCGCGGATCGAAAAAGCGGCTATCGAAACGCTGCGCGCCGCGTTTGAGAAGACCAAATGAAGACTCAGCCGCTGACAGCGAATCCGGAGAGGCGCGGCTATCAGCATCGCGCGGCGCAAACGGACGACAGGCCGGAATCACGCGGCTGAATCTGTTAAAATCACTCAATTTCCCAGAAGCGGAGTGTCGCCGCGAAAAAGCCCGGGCGCGTGCGCAGAAACGCACGCGCCCGGGATCTCTGTCTGCACAGACCGGCAAAACGCCGCTCAAATGCCTTTTTCTTCGTAGATTTTATGCAGCTCGGCGTTGAACTCAGGGCCGCCGGGGAAATTGGCGCTTTTGAGAACGGAGGGCGTAATCCCCATATTCAGCAGCTCCTCGACGACGACGGTCGTGACCGACCAGAGGATAAAGGCCGCCGAGATCCCTGAGGCGGCGCAGAGGCGCGCTTCCAGCCCGTCGACCTCCATCAGCGCCTCGGCCGCGGGGGCGCAGTTATCGAGGACGATATCGGCCAGCTCGAACAGGCGCAGACCCGACGGGTGATCCGACTTGACCTGAGAGGAGTAGGACATCGAGGTGACGACGATGATTTTCAGCCCGAACTTCTTGGCTTCAATCGCCAGATCGACCACGGGGATGTTGCGGCCGGAGACGGAGCCGATGATCATCACGTCGCCGGGCATGGCGCCGGAGGCTTTGAGCGCATAGGCGGCCAGACCGACCATCGAGGTGTCGACGGAGGAGCGGTCGCGCTTGCGGACCGGGTTTTCGACGTTGAGGTTATACTTGAACGGTTTGTAGAGCAGCAGGCCGCCGCCGCGGTAGATAAGTTCGCTGTTGATGATGTGTCCGGTGTCGTGAATGTGGACGCAGGCGCCGTTTTTGACCGCCTCGGCGATCATTTTGCCGGCCTCGATGATCGCGCCGCGCTGTGTGGTTTTGACGGTTGAGAGCAGCCCGTCAATGGTCTCGTTATACCTGTCAAGCAACATTTTTCTTCACTCCGTTCCAAATTGGCAGCGCCGCGCAGGCGCTGAAATTACATGTAGAAGATGTTGTCCTTGTACTGCTCCATGATACGGCGGTTGTGCTCGTCGCCGCCTTCGATGTTGGCGCTGATGAAGACAGGCGGTTCGACGCCCGCTTCGAGCATACGCTCGATGGCGCGCGCGACGACGGCGTTGGCGATCACCGCGCCCACCGCCGTGGAGGACGGGGCCGTTTTTTCGGCCAAGCCTTCGAGCTGCAAGGCGGAGTCGCCGCGGCAGCCGCAGTTGTCGATGACGATGTCGGCAAAATCATACATTTTTTTGCCGGAGGAATGCCGCGAGGGCACAGTCGTCGAGGTCTGCATATTGGTCAGAGCGATCACGGTCATGCCGAGAGCCTGAGCGGCGCGCGCCATCTCAATGGTGACGGCGTTGCGGCCGGAGACGGAGTGAATCAGGAGCACGTCGCCCTTTTTGGCGGGCGTATTTTTCAGGATCATCTCGCCGTAGCCCTCCATGCGCTCCATCTCGCTGGTCATCGTGATCGGCGAGATTTCCAGCATCATGCCCGGGGCGCGGATCGGATTGATCGTCGCCATGCCGCCGGTGCGGTAAAAGAGCTCCATCGACAGCAGGCCGGCGTGGCTGCACCCAAAGGAGAAAATGTTGCTTCGGCGCATGCTGGCGCCGGCGACGGCCTCGGCCGCCCGCTCGATGGCGTCGCGCTGCGTCGAGAGCACGTCGGATAAAATCCGCGAGATTTCCGAAAAATAGAGATCAATAGCGTTCATCGGAGTTCGCCCTTTCATGAGTTTTTTGCGTGTGAACACGCTCTGAATATTCAAGCGGCTTTCCAGCCG
Source organism: Clostridiales bacterium (assembly GCA_003149835.1). GTDB lineage: Bacteria > Bacillota > Clostridia > Oscillospirales > QAMX01 > QAMX01. The sequence continues at coordinate 14,095 of QAMX01000106.1, read as the reverse complement.
GGGAAGAGCAGAGGGAAAAACGCCGCGCTGATTTCACGCCGCTTAGGCGGGCGCGGGTTTGCGGACAGACGGAGGGGAAGCTTTCCGTTTAGACGGAGGCCGGCGGTTTTTGATACAGGTATTGCCCGAAATTCTGCCGCAGCGCGTCCCAGAACTGCTCTTTTTTCAGGCCGTTTGCAAACGCCTGCCATACGACGCCGCCGACGACAGGGTCGAACATAGGCATCACGACCTCCGCATGCGGATAAGCGCCGAGCACTTCCCTGCGATAGGCGTCGAACATCAGCGGCGAACCCTTCCAGACGCCGCCGCTGACGACGATCGGCCCCTCGTATTCGCCGCGATGGCGGTCTAAAATCGTCACCGTCATGTGCGCCAGCTCGTGCGCGGCTTTTTCGTAGAGCGAGAGCGCCACGGCGTCGCCCATGGCGGCGGCGCGCTCGACAAGGTGCGAAACCGAGGCCACAAGCCGCCGCTGATCCGACGAGCCGTAGACAATCGGAACGATTTCCCACAGCTCATGCAGCTTCCATTTCTCCTTGATCAGAGGCAGAAGCGCGGTGGCTTCGCCGCGGCCGTCCTCGGCGTAAATGGCGGCGCGGAGCGCGGCGACGCCGAGGTCATAGCCGCCGCCCTCGTCGCCGAGAACGGTTCCCCAGCCGCCGATGGTGTCATGATAGCCGGGCTGGATCATGAAAACGTCCGAGCCGGTGCCGGCCAGCGCCAGAACGCCGTATTGCACGCCGGCGCCGGCCGCCAGAGAAAGGCTGCCCTCGCCGAGCGGCGTGACCTGTTTGAGCTCGGCGCGGCGGCGCACACAGCTGAGAAATTCATCGGTCGGGCCGACGATGACGCAGACGGCGTTTTCGATGACCGGGTGCGAATCGCCCACACAAGCGTCTACGGCGGCTTGCATGTCCGCGAGAACAGCGTCCGGCGGGCGGAAATTGGTGTTGGTTCCGCCGGAAATACCGGAGGAGATCAGACGAAGCTGATCGTCGAACAGCAGCGTTACGAGCTTGGTGCCGCCGCCGTCGGCCGTGAGGTACAGCATAGCCGTTGCGCCTCCTGAAAAGTGGAATCGCCGGGATTTTGTCCATTATAGCACATCGCCGCGCAAACATCAAGGCATTCCCGCAGGCGAAAGAGGAATCGGAAAGCAGCCGTGCGGACGCTGCGGCGATGAAACCGGAAACGCCGAAGCCGGGCGGGCGACAGACGCTGGAAGCGGCTGCCGTTTCCCGTCAGGAGAGGCGCAGATTCCGCCAGACTCCAAACCCGAGCAGCACCGCGGCCATTCCCCACAGCATGACGGACGCCCACGGATGCGGCTGCTTGGTTCCGTCCCGCACATAGCGAACCGCAATGTCCGCGGCAACGGCGAACCCGAACGGGAGCAGGCAGAGAATCGCCGCATTGTGCCGCCAAGCGGCGGCGAAATCCCCGCGCAGCAGACTGAGACACATCCGGCTGACGCCGCACCCGGGGCATAGCCGGCCGGTGAGACGGTAAAACGGACAGGGGATACCGAAGCCGGTCAGCCGGCAGACAGCGGCATACGCGCCGCCGGCCAGCAGAAGCGCTGCGCAGAGCGCCAGCACCCTGTAAAGACGCCGCCGCGGAGAATCAGCCGGCGGCAACATTGTTCAGCTCGCTCTGAATCAGGCAGTAGTTGACAAGGGCAAGGCCGAAAATGGCGAGAATCAGATAGAGCGTGCTGGTATTCGAGTCGACGGGAGCGCCGGCGCGCCGTCTGATATAAGTGACCTTGTCGCCCGCCTTGTAGCACCAGTAAATCATATAAATCCCGCAGGTGACAAGGCTGAGCAGAAACACCGTGAGCCCCGAGGTGTCCTGCGGCTGCTCGCAGGCGATGTTGAGATCGTCGATCAGGCAGACCATCCAGTAAATGCCGTAGATGCCGCAGGTGACGATCGAGAGCACGACGCACAAACCGATGTTTCGGTACCGAATTGGAGCCCGATAGCCGTTGGCAGGGGCATTCGGCTGCCAGCCGTTTGGCTGAGAGGGATTCGGCTGCTGAGCGGGTTGGACGGGCGAGCCGCAGTTGGGACAGAATTTTGAGGTATCGTTGTGAAATTGGCCGCAGTTCGGACAGAACATTTTTCGCCCTCTTTTCCTTTTTTTGTAAGCATACCATAACAACGGAGGCATGTCAAGCGGAGTGATTCAAATGAAGTCTTGACGCGGGAGAATTCATAGACAATACACGATACAATATACGGAATACGAGAAGAATATTCCGAGGGCGGAGAACGCCTTGGAGAGGCGCAGCGGGCGCGGGAGATTGAATCGGACGGGAGAATATGGTATAATATCCTGGAAAGCGCAAGCTCGGCTGCAAAGCGAAAGCAATCGGCGCGTTTGGCCGCCGGATGCGCCTGAGCGGGCGGGCGTTGCCAGCGATCGTCAGGCGTTGGAGGCGGGAAGCCTCCGAAGCAGAGATTAAGATAAAGGACAGGTGCGACGGTTGGAAAACAAAAAGAGCGGCGGCGGGATCGCCGCCGGCGCGACCGTATTGATCGCTGCGAATTTCGTCGTGAAAATGATCGGCGTACTCTACAAGATCCCGCTGGCCAATATTCTCGGACAGGACGGGATGGGATATCTCAGCTCCGCCTATGAGATCTATCAGCTGCTGCTGACGATCTTCGCCTCCGGCGGCGCCGTCGCCGTTTCCAAAATGGTCGCCGAAAGCCTTGCGCTCTCGCGCTTTTCCGAGGTGCGCAAGGAAGTCCGGCTGATGATGACGGTATTTGTGATCGTCGGCGGCACGGGCACGGCGGTGATGTTTCTCGGCAGCGGGATGTTTGCGAGAACCGTCAGCACAGAGCTGGCGCAGTACTGTATGATGGTTTTGTCGCCGGCGATTTTCTTCCTCTCGGTGTCGTGCGTGTTCCGCGGCTATTACCAGGGCATGCAGAACATGAAGCCGACCGGCGTCACGCAGGTGATCGAGGCGGTCTTCAAGCTGCTGATCGGCATCGGTTTCGCGCTGCTGCTCAAAGACCTGCAATACCCTGAGGAATACGTCGCCGCCGGCGCGATTTCCGGCACGACGATCAGCACGATGATCGGTATGGGCGTGCTGCTGTGCGTGTTTTTCTCCAAGAAAAACCGCATGAAGCTGCGCGAGCTGTCGGCGCGCGGCGGCAAGGTGCGCAAAACCAAGGTGCTTGTCCGGCAGTTTATCCGTCTGGCGATCCCGTTGACGATGAGCGCCATGGTCGTCAACCTCACGGGCGTGCTCGACCTGTTTTTGATCTATAAGCGCCTTCAAGATTCCGGCCTGAATAACGAGATGGCCAACGCCGCTTACGGCGGCTATAAGGGCTATGCGCAGACGCTTTTTAATCTGCCGCCATCGATTATCTCGTCGCTGAACGTCAGCATTATTCCGGCGCTTTCGGCGGCGTTTGTCGCCAAAAACGGCAAGCGGATCCGCTATGTGATCCGCCGCGCCTTCAAGCTGGTGATCGCGCTCGCCATGCCGTGCGCGGTCGGACTGATGGTACTGGCCGGGCCGATCCAGCGCATGCTGTTTCCCGCGCGTCTCGACGAGATCGAGGCCGTCACGCCGCTGCTGCAAATCCTCGGCTTCGCTTCGTTCTGGACGTGTCTGGCGACGCTGACGACGGCGACGCTCCAATCCGTCGGGAAGATGCGCGTGCCGGTCTATTCGCTGATCGCGGGGGGCGCTGTGAAGCTTGCGGTCAACTATACTCTGATCGGGATTCCGTCGATCGGCATGCTCGGCGCGCCGGTCGGGACGATTCTCTGTTATGTGACGATCTTTGCGATCAATTTTATCTGCTTTAAAAAAGAGGTTCGCTTTTCCTTGCATTTCGCGCCGACGGTCGTCAAGCCTCTGCTCGCCTGCGCGGTCATGGGCACGGCGGCGTATTTTGCGCAGCGGCTGCTCGCCGGATTGACCGGCGACGCCGTGGCGACGGCCATTTCGATCGCTCTCGCCGCGGCGCTGTACGGGCTGGTGATGCTCTTGATCGGGGGAATCGGGGAGAAGGACATTTTAATGCTGCCGAAAGGCGCGGCGATTGCGCGTTTGCTGAAAAAAATGCGGCTTCTGCGCGCGCGGCCGAAAGCGTAAGCGCGGGCGCTTCCAGCTGTGATAGCCGTATATCCGCCGACAGCTGCGTTTGAAAAGGAACCGGGGATCAGAGGCGAAGTTTGCGAAGAAAAGGATCATCCGGCGTCGGGAGACAACGGTGGAAAGCCGATGGAGGACAAAAACCTGTCAAAACACATCCCAAATTGGATCACGGCGCTGCGGCTTGCCGGCGCCGCCGGGCTTTTGCTGTGCCGGCCGTTGTCGGCGGGCTTCTTTGTGATGTACATTTTGTGCGGGCTGAGCGATGGATTGGACGGCGCTGCGGCGCGGAAATGGAACGCCGCGACCCCTGCCGGAGCGGCGTTTGACAGCGCCGCCGACGCGGCTTTCGCTGCGTCGGCGCTTTGGGTGCTCCTGCCGCTTCTGCGCATGCAGACGTGGATGCTCATCTGGCTGGCCGGGATCGCGCTGCTCCGCACGGTGTCGGTGACGGTGGGGTGGATCCGATTCCGCGCTTTCGCCTGTCTGCATACATGGTCGAACAAGGCGGCGGGGCTGCTGCTGTTTGGTTTTCCGGTGCTGTGGGCGTGTTTGGGTATGACGTTCACGGCTCTTTTACTCGGCTGTACGGCGAGCCTGTCCGCCGTGGAGGAGCTGGCGATTCACCTGACGGCGGACAGGCTCGACAGAGACAGAAAATCCGTTTTCATACGGTGAGGTCAGCCGCCGGAGGCTGAAAACGCGCCGAGAGCGCATACGGTTCTGTGCCGTATGCGCTCTTTTTTTACTCGTTTTGTTCGGAAATCAGGCGGTCAGTCCGCCCAGTTCATAATGACGCCGAGGGCGTTCCGCCGATCTTTCGTCAGCATTTCATACAATGCCGGCGCGTTTTGGTAGCTGTCACGGTGCGTGATCAGCCCTTTGACGCTGATCTGTCCGCGGCTGAGCATATCGATGAATTCCTGCGAGTCATGCCGCAGCGTGTAGGGGTTGCCGGGCACGGCCGAGGGCGTATGGACGGTAAAGTTGTGCGCGCCGACGATGGAGAGCGCGTGGATATTGACGTAGTCGAGGTCGATGGTCGATTTCCCGTGCGGGCTGCTGAGGACGATGAGCCGCCCCATATCGGCGAGGACGCGCAGCTCGCTCTCCATCCGGTCGGGGTTCCCGGTGGTATCGATGGCGACGGAAGCCAGCGTGGAGCGGTTTTTGGCGAGCACGAGGTCGCGGACGTTTTCACGGGTGGAGTTCGACGGGTAAAAGCTGCTGCCGGCAGGCAGAAGACTGAGACGGAAATCGGATCGGTCGGAGACAAAAATAAGGGAAGCGCCCGCCATGCGCGCGAAGCGCGCCGCGAACTGGCCGATCAGTCCGGCGCCAAAAATGACGACGACGTCGCCGAAGCGCAGCGAGGCGAAGCGCACGCCGCCCATGGCGATCTGCGCGATAATGCCGAACACCGCCTCTTCGGACGCGACAGTGGGCGGGATGACGATCATTTCGTAGACAGACCGGCAGACATAGCGCGCATGCGGGCCGAGCGAGAGGACGCGCGCGCCGACGAGCGAAGGCGCTACGCCCGGACCGACCGCCGTCACCGTGCCGACATTGGAATACCCCGGATATTGGGGATAGGTGAGGATATCCTGCCAGCTCGAATCGGGCGCGGCGGATGCGTTCAGAAGCGTAAGCTCCGTCCCCGTGCTGATCAGCGAGAGCTCCGTGCGGATCAGCGCCTGATTAGGGCCGGGAACGGGGATCTCGGATTCCTCCAAGGCGCACACGCCGGCGCTGGGAAAGACGATCCGGCGGTTTTTTGCCGATGCGTTCATAAAAAGCAGACACCACCTGAAACATGGAATGTAGCCCGGCTGCGCGCCGGGCGCCTGCTATCATTATATCGCGTTCGGCAGCGGAATGTTCCGCCGTGGCGTTTTTCGGTATGGTTTCAGGAGTCTGCGCCGGAGGGCTCAGCCCATGCGCCGTTTGGTCCAGAGCGCGGGGGAGAACAGCAGCAGCATGGGAAAGATTTCCAGCCGGCCGATGAGCATCAGAAAGCTGAGCACAAGCTTGGAAAACCACGACATAGCGGCGAAATTGCCCATCGGGCCGATCAGCTCGCCAAAGCCGGGACCGACGTTGCTGATACTCGTGAGAACGGCCGAAAACGTCGTTTCAAAGTCAAAGCCGTTCAGGGAAATCAGCAGCAGGCCGCACAGAAAAATGCAGACGTAGGTCAAAAAATACATCGTTGTGCCGGTTACGACCTCCTCGTCTAAGGTCACGCCGTTAAACTTGATGACGTTGACGGAGCGGGGGTGAGAGATGCGCCGCAGCTCACGCAGCACCGATTTAATGATAATGATAAAGCGCGAGCATTTAAGGCCGCCTGCCGTAGAGCCGGCGCAGCCGCCGAAAAACATTAAAAACATCAGGACCATGCGCGACAGCTCCGGCCACTGCGTATAATCCGCCGTCGCCAGCCCGGTCGTGGAGACGATCGAGCTGACCTGAAAGGCCGCATAGCGCAGAGAGGAGGCAAACGTGTCGTAAAGAGACAGGAGATTGGTGGTCACGATCAGAATGGCGGCGGCGACGACGATCAGATACCAACGGAATTCTTCGTTTTGAAGCACAGAACGGGCTTTTTTGATGAGAATAAAGTAGAAAAGGTTGAAATTCAACGAGAACAGAAACATAAACACCGTCAGAACCACGTCGATATAGGCGCTGTCAAAGAAGGCCACGCCTATGTTTCGGCTCGAAAAGCCGCCGGTTCCGGCCGTGGAAAAGGCGTGCGCCGCCGCGTCGAACAGCGACATGCCGCCGCAGAGCAGCAGCAGGATCTCTACGAGCGTGAGGGCGATATAAATCCCGTATAAAATCATCGCCGTGTGGCGCATTTTCGGAACCAGCTTGCCCACCGACGGCCCGGGAGCCTCGGCGCGCAGAATGTGCATGTCGCGCCCGCTGGAAAGCGGAACGATCGCCAGCACGAACACGAGCACGCCCATGCCGCCGATCCAGTTGGAAAAGCAGCGCCAGAACAGCATGCAGCGCGGCATAGCTTCGACATCGGAGAGAACGCTGGCGCCGGTGGTCGTAAAGCCGGAGATGATTTCAAAAAAGGCGTCGACGGCGTTGGGGATCGTACCGCTGATGACAAACGGCAGCGCGCCGAACACGCCGAGCAGCAGCCAGGAAAGCGCGACGATGGCAAAGCCCTCGCGCGCATAGATCGATTTGTCGTTTGTTTTGATCAAAAACGACGCGCCGCTCGCCGCGAGCAGCGCGGCAATGGTGATCAAAAACGCCGCCGTTTCGCGCTCGCCGTTCAAAAGCCCGACGCCCGTCGGCAGCAGCATCAGCAGCGCGATGCAGCGCAGGATCAGACACAGCGTTTTGGCAACCTGTCGGTAATTCATTGTAAAACCGCGCCTTTACGCGCAAAGGCGTCCTTTCGGGAGAATTTTGAGCCGCCGCCGGAACCAGTACAGCGTTTTATTGCAGGATATCCGAGAGGTCGGAGAGGTTCTGCATCGTCGTAATGACGACGACGCCGTCGCCTTCGCAGAGCGTATCGCCGCCGCCGGGGATGATGATGCGGCCGCCGCGGTGAATCACGGCGATCAGGATGCCGCGGCGGATCGGCAGGTCTTTGAGCTGGCGGCCCGTCAGCGCGGGGGCGTTGCGCACGCGGAATTCAAGCGCCTCGACACGGCCGTTGACGATACGGTGCAGCGTTTCGACGCTGCTGCCCGCGGAGTTGGAGAGCGCGCGGACAAAGCGGACGATGTCGTTGGCGATCAGCTGGCGCGGCGAAACGATCGCGCCGGCGCCGATGTTGCCGTACATCTCCACAATATCCATGCGCTCGACCTTGGTGATAATTTTCGGCACCTGCTTGGTCTTGGCGTAGATGGAGATCAAAAGGTTCATCTCGTCGGAATCCGAGGCGGCGACGAGCGCGTCGGTTCCGTCGATGTTCTCGCCCTGTAACAGCTCGCGGTCGTTGCCGCGGCCATGGAGGATAATCGCCTTCGGCAGCATTTCCGACAGCGTCCGGCAGCGCGCCGCGTCCGGCTCGATGATTTTGACCTGCATCCCCATGTCGCAGAGCTGCTTGGCGAGATAATAGCTCATCCGCCCGCCGCCGACGATGAGCACCGAGCGGATTTTCTGCTGGTAAATGCCGACCGTTTTGAAGAAGAGGTTGATTTCGAGCGGGGAGGAGGTGATTGTCACATGGTCGCCCGATTGCAGGACAAAGCTGCCGTCGGGGATATAGACGTCGCCGCCGCGCTGCACCGCGCAGATCAGGACGCGGATTTTCAGCTGCGTATAGATCGACATGAGCGCCATGCCGTCGAGCATATTGCCGTCGGGAATGCAGAACTCGACGAGCTCGATACGCCCCTTGGCGAAAAAATCGATGTTCAGGGCGTTGGGAAAGCGGAGCCGCCGCGACATCTCCGTCGCCGCGGCCTGCTCGGGGTTGACGGCCATGGAAAGGCCGAGCTCGTCCTTCATAAAGATCAGTTGTTCTGAATATTCGGGGTTTCTCACCCGCGCGATGGTCTGGCCGGCGCCGATTTTTTTGGCGACGAGGCAGGCGAGGATGTTCAGCTCGTCCGACGAGGTGGCGGCGATGAGAAGATCCGCCTTGTCGACGCCGGCCTCTTTCTGCACCGAGAGGCTCGCGCCGTTTCCGTGTATGACAAGGACGTCCAAAACGTCCATGAGGTTTTTCAGGTTGTCCAGATTCGAGTCGATGACGGTGATGTCGTTATTTTCTCTGGAAAGCTGGTCAGCGAGCGCAAACCCGACCTTGCCGTCGCCGACGATGACGATTTTCATATGATTCCTCCGCGTTTTTCAAAACGCCGCTTTTTTATTTTTTCCGAACGGCGACGGTCATATTATACTCACATTCACTCGCAATGTCAACAGCGGGTTTATCGCCGGCGAAAAATTCGGCGCCGGCAGACCGCATGTCCGGGGCGGAAACAGCGGTCAGAGAGGCTTCTGAAAACCGGCGCGGGCTGAGATACGCGCAGAAGAGCGCTGGCCAAACGGGAGCGGAGAAAAAGGCCGGGAAATTTGCAGGCGCGCGCCCCGCGCGTTCACCCGAAGACGGCGTCTGGCGGGAAGAGCGGACGCAAAAAGGGCTTCCGGCGGCGGTACAGGCAGATACGGGGCGACGCTCGCCCTTATGGATTGGTCTTATACCGCTCTATCTCGCTTAAAATATGGTACAGACAAGCCTGCTCGGCCTCTTTCTTGGCGGCGACCAGCTCGTAGCATCGGGAGGGATAACCGGTAGAAGCATCGGCGTCATCTAATTTCTCAAAAAGGCTGGAAAGAGAAACGCGCAAAGCCAGGGCGATTTTATGGATGCTTTCAAGAGTGGCGTTTTTCTCCCCGCGTTCGATTTGTCCGATATAGCTCGCGTGACATCCGGCCTTTTCCGCGAGCTGTTCTTGGCTGAGCCCGAGTTGGAGCCGGTAATTGCGGATTCTTTTTCCGACAATCAGAATAATTTCGTCCATTTTATCCGTCCTTTCCCATGAATATATTCTATAAATATTTTTAGTGCGATTCCATAGCCTATTGATATTATTTCCGAAATGATATATACTATAAACAGTCAACTTGAAAATTTTGTACTGATGGTATTACAGGTGCAAACGATGGGCGCGGGAAGCGCCGGGGGCGTTTGGAAAGCGATCCGTCATGCCATTCCCGGCGGCATGGCGTTTACCGACAAAATTCGCTGTTTTAGTGATATTTCACTAACAATTTTATCGCAAATATATTATAATATCATCGGATTCAAGGAGGCGTAGGGATATGAGGATCAACGAGGTGACGGCCAACCGCATTCGGCAGCTGTGTCGGGAGCGCAATATTACGCCGAACCGGCTGAGTTATCTGTCTGCTGTGCCGCAAGCTACCATCAAAAGCATTCTTGCCGGAGAGAGCAAAAATGTCGGAATTATCACTGTAAAAAAACTCTGCGACGGTTTAGGGATTTCCGTAGTCGAGTTTTTCGATACTGAGGAATTTAACAATTTGGAACAGGAGATTGTCTGAAAGTCCGCCGTGCCGGCGAGGTTCCCTCTCTGTTTGAACCGGAGGCGGTTTTCGGTTCAAACAGAAGAACGGCGAGGCGAGCCAAAACGTCCGCCCCCTGTATTGGGCGCGGCGCTCCGGCCGGCTGACGATAATTTCCCCGCTTTTCCCTCCTGCGCGGGGAAACGCTTTCTCAGACGAACAGCCGCGGATGTTTCCGCGGCTGTTCGTCTTTGTTTTGATTGTGTGGAAAACGCGGCTTTTTACGCCGCAGGGTTGGCGCAGACGCCGACGAAGAGGGCAGAGGATGACTGCCGCCGCGCTTGGCGGCGTTCGCCCGTTCGTATCGTTTCAGGGCGAGGTTGCGCGCGAAGCGGCAGAGAAGCGTGGGAAAGACAGCCGGACGCTGGGGCGGAATCGCGTTCCAGACGCCGAGATAAGCGTCTGAAACGCACTCCTCGGCGTCTTCGGCGCTGTGCAGAACGTTCATGGCGATCTGGCGGCAGAGCGCGCCGTATTTGCGGTCGGTTTCGGCGATGGCCGCTTCGGAACGCGACCAGAACAGCTCGACGATTTGGCGGTCCTCCAAGCGGTTCCCTCCTTTTCTCAATAAAGGCCTTCACTTCATTCTGTGCGGAAAAAAGGCGTTTGGTTGTAGAAAAAAATCATTTTTTTGTTCCGGCGCCGGCCTGTGCGCCCGGAGCCGACGCCCAAAACAAAACACCCGAAACCGTTTGTCTGGGGAAAAGACGGACGGAGAAAAAAAGACAGCCGCGGAATTTTCCGCGGCTGTCGGCGTTTTTTTATTTTGCAGCGTCGGGAGCGGCGTCCTTGTATTTGACCGCGGCCTGCGCGGCGGCGAGCCGCGCGATGGGAACGCGGTAGGGCGAGCAGGAGACGTAGTTCAGGCCGATCTTGTGGCAGAACTCGATCGACGACGGGTCGCCGCCGTGTTCGCCGCAGATGCCGAGCTTGATATCCTTGCGGACGGAGCGGCCGAGCGTCGCCGCCATGTTGACGAGCTTGCCGACGCCGTCGGTGTCGAGCCGCGCAAACGGGTCGGACTCGAAAATTTTCTTCTCGTAGTAGTCGCGCAGGAACTTGCCCGCGTCGTCGCGCGAGAAGCCGTAGGTCATCTGGGTGAGGTCGTTGGTGCCGAAGGAGAAGAACTCCGCTTCGGTGGCGATCTCGTCGGCGGTCAGCGCCGCGCGCGGCACCTCGATCATCGTGCCGACGTGATAGGTGAGCTTGGCGTTGGCGGCGGAGATGACGGAATCCGCGGTCTTGCAGACGGTTTTCTTGACGTATTTGAGCTCGTTGATGTCGCCGACAAGCGGGATCATGATCTCCGGCACGACGGACTGGCCGCTTTTGGAGACGTTGATGGCGGCTTCGATGATCGCGCGCGTCTGCATTTCGGCGATCTCAGGATAGGAGACGGCGAGGCGGCAGCCGCGGTGGCCGAACATGGGGTTGGCCTCGTGGAGCGAATCAATCGTTGCTTTGAGCTCGGAGAACGAGATGCGCATTTCGTGCGCGAGGGCGAGGATGTCCTCGTCGTTCTGCGGCAGGAATTCGTGCAGCGGCGGGTCTAAGAGACGGATGGTAACGGGCAGACCCTTCATGGTGCGGAACAGCGCCTCAAAGTCGCCGCGCTGCATCGGCAGCAGCTTGTCCAGCGCCTTTTTGCGCTGATCCAGCGTTTTGGCGACGATCATCTCGCGGATGGCGGGGATACGGTCGGCGTCGAAGAACATGTGCTCCGTGCGGCAGAGGCCGATGCCCTCCGCGCCGTATTTGCGCGCGGCCTGCGCGTCGCGCGGGGTGTCGGCGTTGGTGCGGATTTTCAGCGTCCGGATCTGGTCGGCCCAGCTCATGAAGGTCGCAAAGTCGCCGCTCATCACGGTTTCGACCGTGGGAAGAATGCTGAGGTAGACCTTGCCCGTAGAGCCGTCGATGGAGATGCCGTCGCCTTCGTTGATGCGGATGCCTTTGACGACGAAATATTTTTCGTCCTCGTTGATGCTGATGTCGCCGCAGCCGGCCACGCAGCAGCGGCCCATGCCGCGCGCGACCACGGCCGCGTGCGAGGTCATGCCGCCGCGCGCCGTCAGAATGCCCTGCGCGGCCGCCATGCCTTCGATGTCCTCCGGCGAGGTTTCCAGCCGGACCAAAACCACCTTACGGCCGGTTTTGGCGGCCTCGACCGCGTCCTTGGCGTCAAAGACGACCGCGCCGCAGGCCGCGCCGGGAGAGGCGGGAAGACCGGAGGCCACGGGAGAGTCTTCTTTGAGCGCGATGGGGTCAAACTGCGGGTGCAGCAGGGTGTCGAGCTGCTTGGGCTCGACTTTCAAAATCGCCTCTTCCTTGGAGAGCATGCCCTCGGCCACGAGGCTGACGGCGATTTTCAGCGCGGCGGCGGCGGTGCGCTTGCCGTTGCGCGTTTGAAGCATATAAAGCTTGCCTTTTTCAATGGTGAACTCCATGTCCTGCATGTCGCGGTAATGCGCTTCGAGCTTGGCGCAGATCTCCGTGAACTGCCGGTAGATATCGGGCATGATGACGGCGAGCTGGTCGATGGTCTGCGGCGTGCGCACGCCGGCGACGACGTCCTCGCCCTGCGCGTTCATCAGGAATTCGCCGAACAGCTTCTTCTCGCCGGTTGCGGGGTTGCGCGTAAAAGCGACGCCTGTGCCGCTGTCGTCGCCCATGTTGCCGAACACCATCGACTGGACGTTGACGGCCGTTCCCCACGAAGAGGGGATGTCGTTCATGCGGCGGTAGTAGACGGCGCGGTCGTTGTTCCACGAACGGAACACGGCCTTGACCGCTTCAAGAAGCTGCGCGCGCGGGTTTTCGGGGAAAAGAAAGCCCTTCTTGGCAATAAAGTGGTTTTTAAACAAAACGACGAGCTTTTTCATGTCGTCGGCGTCCAGCTCGTTGTCGTAGGAGACGCCTTTTTCGGATTTGACCTTGTCGATGATTTTCTCAAAGGAGGATTTCGGAAGCTCCATGACGACGTCGGAGAACATCTGGATGAAACGGCGGTAGGAGTCATAGGCAAAGCGGGGGTTGTCCGTCAGACGGGCGAGACCCTCCACGACCGTATCGTTGAGGCCGAGGTTCAAAATGGTGTCCATCATGCCCGGCATCGAAGCGCGCGCGCCGCTGCGGACGCTGACGAGGAGCGGGTTGTCCGGATCGCCGAATTTCTTGCCGCATTCGTCCTCCATGCGTTCGAGATATTCGTAAATCTGGCGCTCGATCTCATCGCTGACGGCCTCGCCGTTTTGGTAGTAGTCGGTGCAGGCCTCGGTGGTGATGGTAAAGCCGTTCGGCACGGGCATGCCGAGATTCATCATCTCCGCCAGGTTGGCGCCCTTGCCGCCCAGCAGCTCGCGCATATCGCCCGAGCCCTCGCTGAACATGTAAACAAATTTTTTACTCATAGATCTTCCGTTTCTCCTCTGACTCAAAATATGGGCGACGAAACGAGCGGACAACAAAGCTGTTTTCTTTCTGTGGAAAACAGCTTTGTTCAACAAAAGCATATACAATGTCTGGATAAAAAGGCGTTCCGTCTCTCTAACCAATATAATATACCATATTTTACAAAAAAATGCAAGAGGGATTCCGCAAAAAGAAGGATTTTTAATGTAAGAGTACAATAGATATTGGACAGTTGAATAAAAAAGGTAGAAGGATAAGGCCTCATCGTGGTAAAGTTGAGTTACGACACCAAACTTGACGAGAGGGGCCCATATCCTTCATGAGTAAGAGTATAACACAAGACATGGCGTATCGTCAATCGCTAATGAAATACGCAGAAAAATACGGCGTGAGCCGCGCCAGCCGGAAGTACAACAAGAGCCGGTCATACATCTATTTCTGGAAGGCCCGCTGGGATGGAACAGAGGCCTCTTTGGCCTGCCA
>QAMX01000121.1 GCA_003149835.1 Clostridiales bacterium | reverse complement strand
TCTCTATTCGCACGGAAAGAAATCATTGGTTGAATATCTGTTTTCAGGGCAATCCCACGCAGTTCCAAGGCTTCTCTGAAACACTCGGTATGATCGGCAAGCAGCTGACTGAGGGAAAAGTCAGACAAATTCAAGTTGGCGCCGCTTTCATCCATGCGGGCGAGGATGAGCAGGTTTTTCATCAGCTCATTGAGCCGAATGGTCTGTTCCTTGATGTTTTTGCTCCACTTGTTTCCGCCGTTATACAGTTCCATTGCTTCTGTATTCGATTGAATAATCGCAAGGGGCGTTTTGATTTCGTGACCGGCATTTGTGACGAATTGCTTTTGCTTTTCCATATTTTCGGCAATCGGACGAATGGCTCGTTTAGAAAGCAGCATGACAAAAAACAACATTAAAACCCAACAAACAATACCGATGGCGGCAGAAAGGAACAATACCCGTATATAGGAATATATATCGCCGGAGGTATCGAGAAATACGGCAACCTTTCCAAGTCCCATACGGCTATCTCTAACCATATATTCAAAGCGATCAATTTTGCCCGACAGAGCATTTTGGGCATAGACTTTCTCTGCCAGCTCTTCGGCTTCCTGCTCGCTGACGGAGGATATTCGGCTCACATCCGTATGAATAATCTCTCCATTTCTATCAAACCGTACCACGAAAAAGTTAGAGGACATAAAGGTATCGTAATCGTTTTTGGTTCCATATGGCTCTCTCGGCGGCATACTTCCGGGAATCATCGGGATATTATCGGGGTTGCCTTCGTTTTCAGAAATGATTTCAAGCTTTGCATCCATCTGTTTTCCGACCACCCCAATATTGATCAGGTTAATTGTACCGAGCAACAGTAACAGCAATACAGAAATTGCTGTCATTGCTGTGACAATAAATTTTCGCTGCAAAGTCTTAATCATCCGATCACCTCGAGCGTATAACCCACATTGCGCTTGGCGCTAATGGCAACATTGGCATTGAGAGCCGCCAAACGCTTTCGGAGGTAGGAAATATATACCCAAACAGTTCCAAGCTCGGCATCGGCGTCATACCCCCACACCTTCACAAGCAAATCCTCGCTGGATAAATAGATCCCTTTGTTGAGCATCAATATCTCCATCAGTTGATATTCGAGTTTAGGCAAAACAAAGGATTGCTCGCCGTTTGAAAGCTCATAGCTCTGCATATTCAGAGAAATATTGCCGCATTTCAATATATCCGGCGTAAAGGTCTCCTTGCGGCGCAGCATTGCGCGGACACGGGCAAGGAGTTCTCCCATAGCAAAAGGCTTCGGGAGATAATCGTCCGCTCCCAGATCCAGCCCTGCAATTCTATCCTCAATTTCTGCCTTTGCTGTGAGCAGCAGCACCGGTGTGTTGACCCCTTTTTGCCGAAGGGTTTTCAACACTTCAAGACCGTTTCTCTTTGGCATCATAATATCTAAAATAATACCGTCATATTGTTCTGAAAGGGCATAGTCCAAGGCTTCTTCTCCGTCATACACCGCATCCACTACATATTTATGATAGGTCAGAATATCCACTACGGCTTCCGACATACTCTTTTCATCCTCTGCGTATAGCAGTTTCATGATACGCCACTCCATTCTATCCGGTATTATAGCCGGAAAAGCTTAGTTGTGGTTTAGAACGTTTTCTATCCGCCCCGGTTCGGCGCCGGCCTGCTTCAAAAACCGCGGCCGCTTTTGTGTAAAAGCGGCCGCGGTCTCAGTAACACTCCAACTGTCACCCGAGCATGGCGAGGATCGCGTTTTTCGGCCGGACGCCGGTGGCGGTCTGAACGACCTTGCCGTCTTTGACGACGACGAGCGTCGGGATCGAGACGATACCAAAGTCGCTGGAAAGCTCCGGCTCTTCGTCGACGTTCACCTTGCCGACCTTAACCTTGCCGGCCAGCTCCTCCGCCAGTTCTTCAATCACGGGCGCAAGCATTCTGCACGGTCCGCACCACGGCGCCCAAAAATCCAGAAGCACGGGCAGAGCAGACGCTTCCACCTCGGACGCATAGTTCTGACTCGTAATTTTCAGTTCCGCCATTTTTATTCTTCCTTTCCTATCGCTGCATTTTTATATCGAACGCGGGCTTTTCCCGCAGAAAATCAGTCATTGCTATCATGCGCCGCACAGCCGGACTTTATGAACGTTTTTTGGCGAGCAAAACGTCTAAACCGTCGATCCGCACTTTGCCCGAGATTTCACACTGCCGCAAAACGTCAAACAGCGGCCCGTCAAGCGTCAGCTCGGCCGGAGAGTTTTTGGCGTTGACGGCGATCAGATAGGTCTCGCCGTCCTTTTGCCGCGACGAAACGATGACGCCGTCGGGCGCGTCAAGCAGCGGCGGAATCTCCGCAAAGCGGTTCGCGACGCGCGCCAGCGCCTCATAATAACGGTAATTGCGCGCGTCGGACGCGTACAGCACCAGCGCGCCGCGGCCGATCCGCTTGACCACACCCGCCGCCTTGCCTTTGAGGCGGCCGCAGGTGTACTCGGCAAAGACCTCCGCATCGTCTTCCACAGCCAGCTCGTACAGCGTGCCGGCGACGTCGTATTCCTCTCCGTCATTAAAACGGACGGACACCCGCTCCCCCGCCGCGCTCTGCTGCTTTGCCATGTCCGCGGAGGAAACCGAGGCGACGGAGTGCGCGCCGCACTGCCCATCAAACAGGGCGGGAACGCGCGCCTCGCGGATCAGGTTCGATTCGCCGCGCGTATCCGCGACCGGATTGATCACGAGCACGCCGCCGTCGCGCACATACTGTTCCAAGCGCGCGCGTTCTTCATCGGACAGGATCATCAGATTCGGCGCGACGACGAGCTTGTATTTTGAAAAGTCGTCGGAAGGAAAAATCACATCCATATTCTGACGCAGGGCGTTTTTGAAGCCGCCGTGCGCCTCGAAGAAATCCTCGTCATAGGGACCGTCTACGACCCAGCCCGGCGTCGCCCAGCTGTTCTGATACGAATAAACCGCCGCGGCGGGCGAAACAGTCTCCGCACCGTCGAGCAGGCTGTAATGCGCTTTCAGATCGGCCGCCAGCTTGCGGATGACCGGCTCGCAGCGGTTATACGTCCCGTCGGCGTTGAGGATCGAATGGTAATTTTGTTCTACCCCGCCGGTTGGGACGCGAAATTCAAAGAAAATATTTCCGAACGCGCCGTGCGCAACGTCGAGCCATGTCTGGGCGCGCACCGCCTCCGGCGCGGCGTTGGCGTGCGGCGCGGCGCACTGCTCGGCGATCAGGAACCGCTGTTTGCCGTTGGAGAGGCGGCGGCAGAGGTCGTGCTCCATCGACGAACGCAGCTGCACATGATAATCGTCGTTGACCGGAACGGAGACATAATTGTCCCATGCGCTGTAATCGAGATAGCTCATCGCGTCCTCGCAGGAAACCGACCAGTTGGCGCCGGGCCAATTTGTGAAAATAAACTGCTTTGAGCCCTGCGCACGGATGATACGCGCCTCTTCGGAGAGCAGGTTATTGAAATTGTCGGAGAAAAAGCGCCGGTAATCCAGCTTCATGCCGGGCGACCAGCCGCCCTCCGCGGCGTTGACCGGCAGACGGATTTCGTCAAAGCTGTTATAGACGTTCGACCACATCATTGTAAACCAGGCGCGGTTGAGCGCCTCGATCGTCCCGTAACGCCGTTCCAGCCATTTGCGGAATTTCTTTTCACAGCACGGGTCGTAGCAGACAAACGGAAAGCCCGGCTCGTTGTCAAGCTGCCAGCCGACGACGTTTTTGTCATTGGCAAAGACCTTCGCCTGTTCCTCTGTGATTTTGCGCGCGTATTCCAGAAACACGTCGCTGGAAAGACAGTTTCCCTTACGGCCGCCGAAGCCGTAAAGGCCGTGATCGTTGCCGCCCTTGACTTCGGGGTATTTCTGATAGAGCCATGGCGGACAGACCGCCGTCGTCGTACACATCAGGGTGACAATCCCCTCTTCCGCCGCCAGAGCGACGGCGCGGCGCATCGCCTCAAAGTGAAATTCGCCCTCGCGCGGCTCATACCAACTCCACGCAAACTCGCCCATACGCACCGCGTTCAGGCCGAGCGCCGCCATTTTGGCAAAGTCTCTTTTCCACTCTTCCTCCGGCCACCATTCAGGATAATAGGAGGAACCCAACAAATAGACACCCATTTTTGATGCCTCTCCTTCCGCCGCGCTTCCATATTTTACTATATTTTACTATATTGTTGATTATAGCACATCTCCTCTTCTCCCGCAAGCGGTTTCAACTTTTTCTCAGAAAAGTTCTTGCATATCGTGGCCGAGCGTGATACTATATATCCAACGTTAAATCCTGAATTTGACAAACGGAGGTATTCGTTATGCGACTGAGCGATTCCGTCAGCGTTTTGATGGGGACGACCGGCTCCGGCAAGGCCGTCGTCGGCCCGCAGGTGCCGCATGGTATGGTCAAAATGGCTCCCGACACCTACTCCCTCAATAACGCCGGCTATGACTATGAGGACGATGTAATCCTTGGTTTTTCCCACACCCGTATCGAGGGGATCGGCGGCTCCGGCGGCCGCGGCCATATTATGCTCATGCCCGCCAACGGCGAGCTGATTGTCGAGGAACAGAAGTTTTGCTCCAAATTTACGCACAAGCGCGAGACTGCCGAGGTCGGCTATTACAGCGTCGATCTGCTTCGTTACGGCATCAAAACCGAGATGTCGGCGACGAAGAACTGCTCGATCTTCCGCCTGACCTATCCGGCCTCGACGGATTCCCGTCTGCTGCTCGACCTTTCCCACACGCTGTGCCAGTATGCTTTGGGCTATGACGGCCATGCGGAAATCTGCGGCGACAGCGAGCTGCGCGGCTACGGCGTCTATCCGATCGGCTATCCGAACACGGCCGAGACGCGCGTCTACTTCACGCTGCGGCTCTCCAAGCCCTTTCAAAAGGTCGTCTTCTGGAAAGGCGAGGACGTTTTTGAAAACGTCTCGGAAATCAACGGCAAAAAAATCGGCGCCGTGCCGATGTTTGAGACTGCAGAGGGAGAAACCGTACTCGCAAAAATCGGCATCTCCTATATCAGCATGGAACAGGCGGCCAAAAATCTGGACCGGCAGATCCCCGCGTTCGACTTTGACAAGGTCGTCGCCGACTGCAAGGACGCCTGGGACAAGGCGCTCTCGGTCATCGATATTGAAACCGACGACGAGACGGCCAAGCGCATTTTCTATTCCGATCTGTACCGCTGCATGAACCTGCCCGTGGAATATGACGAGGAGGACGGTTTTTATTTCCTCGGCGCCGACGGTAAGCCGCACACGCAGAACAGCAACGGCCGCCATTTTTACAGCGATATCTGGGCGATCTGGGACACCTTCCGCGCCACGCACCCGCTCCAACAGCTGATCGAGCCGGAGCGGCAGGACGACGTCGCCCAATCGCTGATGGAAAATTACTACCAGTCCGGAAAGCTGCCGATGTCGCCCGCGCCCTGTCTCGGGCTGATGCCCTGCATGACCGGACACCATGCCGCCAGCGTGCTGACGGAATCCTACGTCAAGGGCCGGCGCAACTTTGATTATAAAACGGCTTTTACCGCGATGAAGCATGCGACGACGCGCACCGATATCGGCGCCGAAGGCATTCCCGCCGCGTACAGCGAGCTGGGGTATCTGCCCGCCGACGAAGCGAACAGCGAGCATGATTTTTCCGTCTCCGTGACGCTCGAGCTGACCTATGACGACTGGTGCACCGCCGAGCTGGCGCGCGAGCTCGGTTATGAGGAGGATTACCGGTTTCTCTCCAAGCGCGCCCAAAACTACAAAAACGTCTTCGATCCCAAAACCGGCTTTGTGCGCCGCAAACGCGCCGACGGAACATGGGTCGAACCGTTCAACCCCAACGATTCTCACAAGCGCGGCTTCTGCGAATGTACGCCGTGGGAGTATACGACGCTGGTGCCGCACGACATTCAGGGCGTCATCAACCTGATGGGCGGCGACGAGCGCATGGTCGAGCATATCGACGGCACGTTCTCTCATAACCGCTTCAATCACATCAACGAGACCGCCTTCCACATCCCTTTCATCTACACTTTCGCCCGCGCGCCGTATAAAACCATGGAGGTCTGCCGCCGCTATATGACGACGATCCACTCCTTGGAGCCCGGCGGCGTCTACGGCGAGGACGACTCCGGTTCCATGGGCGCGTGGTTCGCCTTTATCGCGCTCGGCCTCTTCCCCTCCTGCCCCGCGCGTCCCTGCTATACGCTGACCTCTCCCGCCTTCGCGCGCTGGACGCTCCGTCTGCCGGAGGGAAAGAGCTTTACGGTCA
>QAMX01000001.1 GCA_003149835.1 Clostridiales bacterium | reverse complement strand
GCATAGCGCACGGCGAGAAACATATCCGTCTCGTCTTTTTCCGACGGATAGGCCAACACGTTTCCGCTCGGTCTATCCCCTTCCAGAGAGTCAAAATCGCCGAGGACGAGGTCGGGCGCTATGCCCTCGCGTTCCAGATACGTCAGGCCGCCGTCGGCGGCGATGACGAGGTCGCCTGTTGTTTTAGAAAAGTTCAGTCCGCCGCACTCGCCCGCGCCGACGATATAGCAGACCGGTTCCGTTGTGGGAACAGACATCGATTCTCGCTCCTTTATCCGCAAAGCCGCCTGACCGCAGGCAGGGTACGATCGGCTTGTCGGCTGAATCCCGTCGCGGAGGCGCCGGCCTGCCGGTCGCCCCTATTCGGCCACCGGCGGAAACGATCAGGCCCTCGCGACGGGTTATTTTCTGTTTCGTATTTCCATGATGATGACGCAGCTGCAAACGGCGATAACCGCGCTGACGATCAAGGCGCCAAAACCGATGGCGCTGATGGCCAGATCATCGGCTACAAAAGGCAGAAAATTGATCATCGCGCCCACATAGTAGGCGGCGACCACGCCGAATACAACCCCGAGAATCAATCTGATACAGCGTTTCGGCATCGTAAAATTCCCTTTCCTCGCTTCCGGTTCCGCCGCGCTTTTCAACCCTCATCCGGCACGCCGAGGGCGCATCGGATTCGGAGAGCAGACAAACGGCGGTCAAGCCGGTTCTGAAAAACGCTTCATGCGGAATATTCGCCCGCGGGCACTCCTACGCGCCTGCCTGAAATCAGGTTCGGGCGAAAAAAAACAGAGGAGACGGAAAACCATCTCCTCTGTTCAACCGCTAATTAGTCGAGAACCGCCGTAACGGCGCCGGAGCCGACCGTTCTGCCGCCTTCACGGATAGCGAAGCGGAGACCCTCTTCGATCGCGATCGGCTTAATGAGCTCGATCTTCATCGTGACGTGGTCGCCCGGCATGCACATCTCAACGCCTTCGGGAAGCGTGATAACGCCCGTGACGTCGGTGGTGCGGAAATAGAACTGCGGACGGTAGTTGGAGAGGAACGGCGTGTGACGGCCGCCTTCTTCCTTGGTCAGAACGTAAACCTGACCCTCGAACTTCGTAACCGGCTTGATCGAACCGGGCTTGGCAAGAACCTGACCGCGCTCGATCTCGTTTCTCTGAACGCCGCGGAGCAGCGTACCGATGTTGTCGCCCGCCTCGGCGTAGTCGAGGAGCTTTCTGAACATCTCGATACCGGTGACGACGGTCTTCTTGGATTCGTCGTGCAGACCGACGATTTCAACTTCTTCGGAGAGTTTGAGCTGGCCGCGCTCGACTCTGCCCGTCGCGACGGTGCCGCGGCCGGTGATCGTCATAACGTCCTCGACCGGCATCAGGAACGGCAGATCCGCCTTGCGGGCCGGCGTCGGAATGTAGCTGTCGACATTTTTCATCAGCTCAACGATCGGCGCGTACTCCGGCGCGTTCGGATCGGTCGAGGTGCATTCGAGCGCGACAAGCGCGGAGCCCTGGATGATCGGGATATCGTCGCCCGGGAACTCATACTTGTTCAGAGCGTCGCGGATTTCCATCTCGACGAGTTCGAGCAGTTCGGGATCGTCAACCGCGTCGCACTTGTTCATGAACACGACGATGGCCGGAACGCCGACCTGACGGGCGAGCAGAATGTGCTCATACGTCTGCGCCATAACGCCGTCGGTCGCCGCGATAACGAGGATCGCGCCGTCCATCTGCGCCGCGCCGGTGATCATGTTCTTGATATAGTCGGCGTGCCCCGGGCAGTCGACGTGCGCATAGTGACGGGTATCGGTCTGATACTCGACGTGCGCGGTGTTGATCGTGATGCCGCGGGCCTTCTCTTCGGGCGCCTTGTCGATCTGATCATACGCGGTGAACGCAGCGTGCGTCGGATCCTGCAGAGCCAGAACCTTCGTGATCGCGGCGGTCAGCGTGGTCTTGCCGTGGTCGACGTGGCCAATGGTACCAATATTGACGTGGGGTTTGTTTCTTTCAAATTTAGCCTTTGCCATTGAATTGTAGCCTCCTCTTGTTTGACTTTTCAATATAATAGTATTCTACACCATTACAACGGATTTTGCAATAGTTTTCTTGTTTTTTCCTGCGCTCAATTTACGAGCGGCGCTCCTGTTTTCCGGCGACGAGCTTTTCCTGAATGGATTTCGGCACCTCGACGTAGTGGCTCGGCTCCATCGAATAGTTGCCGCGCCCCTGCGTCCGCGAACGGAGCGATGTCGCGTAGCCGAACATCTCGGACAGCGGCACAAATGCGTCGATCTGCTTAATGCCGGCGCGGTCGATAAAGCCCTGAATCTGAGCGCGGCGCGACTGCAAATCTCCGATGACGTCGCCCATATACTCGTCGGCCACCATCACGGATACTTTCATGATCGGCTCCAAGAGCACCGGGTCGGCCTTGGCGGCCGCTTCCTTGAAGGCCATAGAACCTGCGATCTTAAAGGCCATTTCCGAAGAGTCGACCTCGTGGAACGAACCGTCGAACAGAGTGACGATGACGTCGACGACGTTGTAGCCGGCCAGAACGCCGGACTCCATCGCGCCTTTAATACCCTCGTTGACCGCGGGGATGTATTCCTTGGGAATCGCGCCGCCCGTGATCTTGTCGACGAACTCATAGCCCTTGCCGGATTCGTTGGGCTCGATCTTGATCTTCACGTGACCGTATTGGCCTTTACCGCCCGACTGGCGCGCATAGCGCATGTCGGAAATCGCCTCTCTGCGGATCGTCTCCTTATAGGCGACCTGCGGCTTGCCGATGTTGGCCTCGACCTTAAATTCACGCAGCAGCCTGTCCACGATGATTTCAAGGTGCAGCTCGCCCATGCCGGCGATAATGGTCTGCCCCGTCTCCGTGTCGGTATAGGTGCGGAAGGTCGGGTCCTCCTCGGCCAGCTTGGACAGGGCGATGCCCATTTTCTCCTGACCGGCCTTTGTCTTCGGCTCGATGGCCACGCGGATGACCGGCTCGGGGAATTCCATGGATTCGAGGATGATCTTGTGCTTTTCGTCACAGAGCGTATCGCCCGTCGTCGTATTTTTCAGGCCGACGGCCGCGGCGATGTCGCCCGCGTATACGGTTTCAATGTCCTCGCGGTGGTTGGCGTGCATCTGCAAGATGCGGCCGATCCGCTCGCGGTTTTTCTTTGTGGAGTTGTAGACGGCCGAGCCGGTATTGAGCTGCCCGGAATAGACGCGGAAAAAGCAGAGCTTTCCGACAAACGGGTCGGTCGCAATCTTAAACGCGAGCGCTGCGAACGGCGCGCTGTCGTCGGAATGGCTGACGACTTCCTCGTCTGTCTCCGCGTCGACGCCCTTGATCGGCGGGATGTCGAGCGGCGACGGCATATACGCAACAACCGCGTCCAGCAGCTTCTGAACGCCCTTGTTGCGGTAAGAGGTGCCGCAGACGACGGGGATCATCTTGACCGCGATCGTCGCCTTGCGGATCGCATCGTGAATCTCGTCCTCCGAAACCTCTTCGCCTTCCAGATATTTCTCCATGATCTCGTCGTTAAAGTCGGAGACCGCTTCGAGCAGATTAACGCGGTATTCGTCGACAAGCTCGCGCATATCGTCGGGAATTTCTTCCTCGTTGATATTCTGTCCCTTATCGTCCAGATAGATATACGCCTTCATCTTGACGAGATCGATGATTCCGCGGAAGCTGTCCTCGCTGCCGATCGGCAGCTGGATGGGCACGGCGTTGCACTTCAACCGCTCTTTCATCATGTTGACGACGCGGTAGAAATCAGCGCCGGTGATGTCCATCTTGTTGACATACGCCATCCGGGGAACGCCGTACTTGTCCGCCTGATGCCAGACCGTCTCCGATTGGGGCTCAACGCCGCCTTTCGCGCAGAAAACGGTAACGGCGCCGTCCAGAACCCGTAGAGAACGCTCCACCTCGACTGTAAAATCAACGTGCCCCGGCGTATCGATGATATTGATTCGGTGACCA
This sequence comes from Clostridiales bacterium, assembly GCA_003149835.1. Classification (GTDB taxonomy): domain Bacteria; phylum Bacillota; class Clostridia; order Oscillospirales; family QAMX01; genus QAMX01. The sequence goes on along the minus strand of QAMX01000001.1, from coordinate 1,708 downwards.
AGCCACTGACATGTTGTCGCCGCGGAGGTGATGGTAATACCGCGCTCCTGCTCCTGCTCCATCCAGTCCATCGTCGCCGTGCCCTCGTGCGTCTCACCGAGCCTGTGATTGATGCCCGTATAGAACAGAATCCGCTCCGTGGTCGTCGTTTTGCCGGCGTCGATATGCGCCATGATACCTATATTTCTCGTTAACTCCAATGGGAATTGCCTTGGCATATCTTGCTCCTTACATCGTTTTTACGGCAGACGGCTTACCAGCGGTAATGCGCGAACGCCTTGTTGGCTTCTGCCATCTTATGCGTGTCTTCACGGCGCTTTACGGCGTTACCGGTGTTGTTGGACGCGTCAATGATCTCCGCCGCCAGACGCTGGGCCATTGTCCGTTCGCCGCGCGTACGCGAGAAATTGACGAGCCAGCGGATGCCGAGCGTGTTCCGGCGCTCCGGACGCACCTCGATCGGCACCTGATACGTCGCGCCGCCCAGACGGCGCGCCTTGACCTCGAGAACCGGCATGATGTTTTCCAGAGCAGCCTGGAAAACCTCGAGCGCCGGCTTGCCGGTCTTTTCCTCGACCGCGGCAAACGCGTCATAGACGATCTGCTGTGCGACGCCCTTTTTACCGTCGTACATAATACCGTTGATCAGTTTTGTGACGACAACAGAGTTGTAAAGCGGGTCAGCCAGAACTTCCCGCTTGGGTACACTTCCTCTTCTTGGCACAAATCTTCCCTCCTTCATTCAAAATAAAATGATTTCACAGGTACTCGAAGGCATTTTTCAGCCCCCGTACGCGCCTTGCATCCGAGGAAATATACAGTTCGGCCGCGCAGACCGCGCCGCCGGCGGAAAACCATGCGGCGAAAAGCCGCGGCGTTTCCTTTTATATATTCACCCCTGCAAAGCGATGACGCGGCGGGGTTGCCCCGTTGCCGCGCGCTTGTTGGGAACAAATCGCTGTGTTTGACCCGGTTCCCGAGCCTACTTTTTGGCCGCCTTCGGGCGCTTCGCGCCGTACTTGGAGCGGCCCTGCTTGCGGTTGGCCATGCCCTGCGTATCGAGGACGCCGCGGATGATGTGGTAACGCACACCAGGGAGGTCCTTGACACGTCCGCCGCGGATCATAACGACCGAGTGCTCCTGCAAATTGTGGCCGATGCCCGGGATATACGACGTGACCTCGAAGCCGTTTGTCAGGCGGACACGCGCGACCTTCCGAAGAGCCGAGTTCGGCTTCTTGGGGGTTCTGGTCGTGACGACCGTGCAGACGCCGCGCTTTTGCGGGGACGATTTGTCGGTCTGACGCTGTTGCAGCGAGTTGAAGCCGACCTGAAGCGCCGGAGCCGTGGACTTGTACACCGAGGCTTCGCGCCCTTTTCTGACGAGCTGATTGAATGTTGGCATATTGCACCTCCTTTCCCATTTAAACATCAGTGCTTATTATTATATCACAACAGATAAAAAAAGTCAAGGATTTTGCGCATAAATCTTCAAATTCCTTTTTCCGCGGCCGGATATCGCGCCAAGCCTGTTCTCCGTATGCGGCCGCGTCTTTTCGCGCCGCTTCCGCCGCGTTTTTCCGGTCGGCTCAGCCTTGCTTTTATAAACGATTTGTTGCAGACAATTCTTGATTTTCAGAATAAAATATGGTACACTCATCCTAATCCGGGCGGAAGCGCGCGGCTCGTCCGGCCTGCGGCGGCCGGA
>QAMX01000167.1 GCA_003149835.1 Clostridiales bacterium | reverse complement strand
CAAGTCGGAACAAAGGAAGCTTTGTTCCGACTTTTTGTATATTTCTGTTTTTCTATGATCATTTTTCCGGCCGGTCGTCGGTCGCGGTGAGGCTCAGGGGGTTAGAGTCAGACAGAGCAAGGCCCCGTTTTCAATCGGAGCCTTGCTCTGTCTGATTTCATAACCGCACGGACAGCCTTTTCTCTTTACGCTCTATGCGCAAAGACTCGCAGCGTCTGGATAACGTTTTTTCGTCTTTCCCTTGGGATAATCTTCTTGCAGACAAACGACGGCGCGGCCGTTTCTCACACGGCCACGGCGCGGCCTTCCACATAGAAAACCCCGTTCGTGAGCGGCTTTTCCCCGTCCGGCTTTTCCAGAACGCCTCTGTCAATCAGCTCTTCCGTGACATAGCCGATCATCGTATGAATATAGCTGGATACCCATTGATTGATCTGACTGTCGAGCCGTTTGGGCACAAAGCCGGTAAAGCTTTTTCTAATATTCAGAATCAGATCGGTCAGTTTTTGATCCAGTGCCTCGTCTTTCATACAAAATGTCTGCGCAAAGCCGTCAAACTGCTCTCGTGTGAAACACGCAAAATTCAGCATATATTCGTTTTCAAACTTTACAATCAGGTTATTTTGTAAGAGACGGGCAAGTTCCTCTTCGGAGAGCAGACCGGCGGGAACCATCCCGTCCCGGCATTGCTGTGGAATTTTGCGCTGCGAAAGCCACCTTGTACCGCCGTTGTGATAGACGTTTGAGTCAAAATATTTTCTGATATGATAGTAATAGATCACGCCGGCTGCTCCGTCGGCGATATTGCATCCGGATGAATATTCGTCAGCCTGATCGTTTTCGTCGTTCGTTTCCTCGACGATAAACCACCCGTATCCGCCGTCTTTGCGCGGCGGATACGGCCCGTTCTTCCAATCGGGCCGGCTGTTTTTGATGTCCCGGACCTTTCCTCTCAGGGAAAGCGGCAGAGCGATGTATCCGAGCCTTTCCATTCCGTAGTCGCGGCCGTAGAACTCCATCGCGCCGACTGCGCCGGCACAGTCACGGAAGCGCTTCTCAAAGTAGTCGGCGATATCCTTTACGAGAGGACGGATGTTTTTTTCAAGCTTTTCTCGATCTTTCAGACGGAGAATGATAAAATTGGCCGCGTATCTGTTGCCGACCTGTTCAATGGCGTCTCCATATATCAGCTTCGGAAGCGCATCCTCAATGTACATAGAAGGGAGACCTGTTTTGAGGCTGATTTCTTCAACGGTCAGCGGCTTTTCATACGCCGACTCGCAGATCGCCCGCGCGACCTGATTGGAAAGGTATCTGCTGCTGTCCATAGAGCCGTTACACGTTGAGGTCTCCCAATTGATCCGCTTATAAATTTTATCCATTTGACTCTCTCCTATTCTGTCCCGAATTTTCTGACGGCTGACATGCAGCCGCCATTTGATTGTGTTTTCCGGCAGAGCGTACTTTTCTGCGAGCTTTTTTACAGGAAGCTCGTATATGTAGTAGTCTACCATAATGTTTCTGTAATCAGAGGACAGGGTATGGAGGTATCGAAAGACGCGGTCGTATTCATCCGCAACCAGGTCCTCGTCGGCGAATCCACCGTCATTTTCAGAGTCCAGTACCCATTCACCGACAAGGACTTCCCCTTTGTTTTTTTCCGCTTTGCAAAAACGGGCGTAACGGTTATGCGCGATGCGCCATACCCACGCTTCAAAAGACTGAATTTCATACCTTCGTGCGCCGTCCAGAATATGAAGCATAATTTCACCCGCAAGGTCCTCGGCATCCGCACGGTTGCCGACACGTTTCAGGCAAAAGCAGAAAATCGGTTCGATGAATTTTACGATTTCTCTTTCCTCCATTTTCATCTCCCTTCCTCCTTTTCAAAAACGAATTTGAATGGGAAAGCGAGCCCTCGCGCCGACCAAACGAGCGCAGCGAGTGCGATCAGCGCGAGTCTCTCGATTGGAAAACACAGTTTTACAATCGACTAAAAAACGAATCATCATGATGACGCCTATAAAGTGTGGAAAAAAACGAAACGGATAGGCGTTTCAGAAGTTTTTTTGAAAAATGCAGCCTGCGAATTCCTTTCGAATCGACAGGCTGCAAGTTGTCTTTATCCTTCTATACGCTGTCTGCCCCGCGCGCTCCGCTTCCGGCAAACGGTGAACCGGCCTTTTCCGCCTGCGCTTTTTTGCGCCGGAGCGGTTTCTCTTACAGCGCGATCCGTTCGCCCTTTGCGTCGGCGCTGGCGATTTCCGCCATGGCGATACGGATGGATTCCGCCGTGCTCTCCGGCGTACAGCGCGCCACAGGCAGGCCGGCCGCGACGCACTCTGTAAAATACCGGATCTCCTCATAATACATATCCACGGGCTGTTCCGGCGCGAGCTCGGTCACGGTTCCGTCTTCGGAGACCGCCCGAAAAACGCGCTCTCCTCCGAAGCTCGTATGGAGCAGATAGCCCTTTTCAAACTTGACAAGCTGCTGAACGGAGGCGTAGGGGTTGTGATCGGTCGTCCATTCGCCGCTGCAATGGGCGAACGCCCCGCCTTTATAGTAATAGTTGGTGCTGACGATATCGTAGCCGTCTCCGGGGATCACCTTGCTCGCGCCGGTGCTCAGCGCTTCGGGGACGCCGAAGACCGACTGCATCCAGTCGATATCGTGGACATGGACGTCGAGCAGCGCGCCGCCGGAACACTCCTCTTTGAGAAACCAATAACCCTCCGGAACGTTCAGCCGCCCGAAATCGCGGCGGACGTCGGCTGTTTTAAACGCGCCGAAAACGCCGGAGGCGAGATAACGGCGAACCGCCTCAATCTCCTGTGAAAAGCGAAGGCACTGCGCGACCATCAGGGTTTTGCCGCTCCGCTCCGCCGCGCGGCACATTCTGAGCGCGTCCGCATGATTGAGCGCCATCGGCTTCTCTACGAGCACATGGAAGCCGCTTTCCAGCGCCCGGACCGCCGTCTCCGCGTGCAGATAGGTGGGGAGGCAGATGTCGACCATATCGAGCCGCCCCCGTTCCTCCCGTAGAAACGTTTCGATTTCCGTATAGGCGCGGCCGCCCAGATCCACCGTGCGCTCCGGCAGCAGGTCGCAGAACGCCTCCAAAGAAATCGCCGCCCCCTCTTCCATCAGCCGCCGATACGACTTTCTGTGTACATGACTGATCCCGCCCAGTCCGATGATGCCGACACGAATCATAAAAACCGCCCTGCTCCTTGTCAAATTTCAGGTTTCGCTTTCATTCTGTTGCCACTGTATATCATTATTATATCCCGCCGGCCGCCGTTCGTCAATTCATTTTTTCCCTTTCGCTCTGGCCGGATATTTTTTCGATATTTTTGAAAAAACTTCAAATCCAAACGCCCTGTTCCGCTCACTATATAAATGAAGACGGACAAGCGAGGTGAAGCGCATGCGATACGCGGAGGAATTCTGTGCAAACCATCTGGAAAAGATCTTCTATTTTTGTCTGCGCAAGACAGGCGGCGAGCAGCAGGCCGAGGAGCTGACAAGCGATATCAGCTACGAGGTTCTGCTGTCGCTGAGCCGCGGCGCTACGCCGCGCAGCCTTTCCGCTTGGGTGTGGCGGATCGCCAAAAACGGTATCGTCTGGCACGGCGGCTGGCAGAGCGCGGAGGACATGAAGCGGACGCTGCTCATGCGCGCCGTTGATCTCGCCGAATATGAGGCGGGCGACGAGTTTTTACCAAAACAAAAATTGCCCCGCACCAAGCGCGCCGACGGTGGGGAACGGGACGTCGTCGGATACGAAAAATGCCCGGATCCGCGCCCCGCGTTCGTGGGGCTGCACGGTTGCTACGCGGACGTCAATTTCGGCATGTATAAGTTCCGTTACAAAAACCTCTGTGACAAGACGCCCGACCAGCTCGGCAGGAGAGCTGCCGAAACGCTGGACAGGCTCTGCCGTTCCGGGATGGACGGCTGCGACGCCGCAGACCTGGCGGAGCTGGAAGCGCTCGGCTTTGTGACCCGCTCCGGCGGCGGCTATGCGCCGGCTCTGCTCGTCGTCAACAGCCGGTACGGCTTTGTCTCCGCCGAAAGCCTGCCGGACGAGGACGCTGTTGCGCTGCGCCGGCTCTGGGACAATGTGCTGCGTCTCATGAAGGCGTTGTGGAGCTTCAACCTGAAAACGATCCGCGGCGAAGTGCCGGAGCGCCTGCAATCCAACGCGCGCGCCTTGGAGGACGCATACCGCTCTACCGTCACCGACATCCGCGGCGCGGTGCTCGAACAGGCGCTGCGGGACGGCTGGATCGCCTGCGCCGACGACGATCCGCGCCGGACGCTCGGCGTCTACATCGTTATCGACTGACTTCCCCGCGCTTCCGGAACCCGATATCGGTTCCATCCGGCGGGCGCGCCAATGGTTTGGCCCGGCCGTCGTCATCCGGGGCACAGACAGATGTCTGTGCCTCGCTTTTTACTCTCGCCTGATATTGCAGGGATGAGAGCGGCCCAGTTTTATGCCGCAGCTTCACATAAAAAAACAGGGCAATTCCCCGAGTTTTTTTCGTTTTTTCGTCAAAAACAGGACTTTGTTTATTTTCCTCACAAGCCTGCGGCCAATATCCCGGCTTTTTTTGGTTATATTTTTTCAGGATTCGCTTGACATTTGCGTCCGTTTGCATTAAAATTCTCATAGTCGTTTCGTGCGGATCGGTTTTGTCATCCGCAGGACTGACGCGCGGTGCTTTCAGAATCGGTGCGGCAGCGCGTTTCCCGCAGGAGGTAAATCATAGCCTAATCGCTTATTACAAACAACCCAGAATACAATATGGGGCATTGTATCTGCTGTGATCGCTTCCGTCCGCGGTTTTTTTTGACGCGCCGGTGTGTTTTCAAGCTGTGGATACATGTGTGTCCGCGGCTTTTTTGTTTTGATTCAAAGAGGTGGTTCAAACTTGAAAACCTACAACAAACTTCCCGCCCATATCGCGCTCCGTTTTGCCGAGCGCGGCGTCGATACGGACAAAATCGTGCGTTATGTCAAGGGCGATATGGATCTCGAACAGTGCTTTACCGATCAGGTCGTCGCCTTTGACGATCAGAAATTCTACATCATGACCGGCCTTGAACACGTCATCCGCGTCGAAAAGGAGAAACGGCTCGAAACGGTTTTCGACGTCTCGGACTTCTCGGAGCGGCCGCTCTCCACTCTCGGCCATTTAGACGTCGACCAGATGATCGCCACGGCGCGCCTCGTCTCCGAGGGCGACGACGGCACGCTGGAAGAAATCTGCGATTTCGCCATCGGGCGCAGCGCCGCCTTTGAGATTTTCGCCAAAAACTTCAACCGCGCCACCAGCCATATCGAGGAAAAAGACGACGGCCCCATCGGCGAGGAGCCGGAGCTGTTCTGTCCGAAATGCGGTACGCGCTACCCCAACCCGGCGCGCAAGGTCTGCCCCAAATGCCTCTCGAAATCGTCGCTGACCTTCCGGCTGCTCAGCCTTTTCAAAAGATATATCCCGCAGGTGCTGATGATCCTGCTTTTTCTGGCGCTGACGACCGGCTTCACCATTCTCAGCCCGTATTTCTCTACGGCGCTGATCTACGACAAGGTGCTCGTCGACAAGGAGCTGCACGCCTCCGGCGCGGCCGACACCTTCTATTTCGGCATCGACCTGTTCCATGAAATCGGCCTCGTCGTTCTCGGGCTGATCGTTGTCCGCGTGTTGCAAAACGTGCTTGGAATCCTGCGCTCCCGCTACATCGCCGGAACGGTCCCCAAGGTCGTCTACGACATGAAGCTGATGATTTTTTCCGCCATGCAGCGGCTCAGCGTCGGCTTCTACACCTCAAAGCAGACGGGCTCGCTGATGTCGCGCGTCAACGACGACGCCAACAACGTCTATAACTTCCTGATCAACGGCATTCCCTATCTGTTCACCTCGGTGCTCACGTTTACGGGCGTTCTGTCGCTGATGTTTGTCATCAACTGGAAGCTGACGCTGATCGTGTTCGCGGCCGTGCCGCTGATCGTAACCGGCTATGTGCTGATCATGCGCGCCGTGCGCGGCATGTATCACGCCAACTGGGTCTACGGCTCGCGGATGCACGCGCTTTTATCCGACGCGCTCTACGGCCAGCGCGTCATCAAGGCTTTCACGCAGGAGGATGCGGAAAACACCCGTTTCTCCTCGTACAGCCAGCGCGTCAACACCTCTCATACCCGCCTCGGTCTGACGCAGAATACGGCCTACCCGCTCGTCGGCCTGATCATGCGCACGGCGCATATGGTGCTCTTCGGCGCGGGGACGATCCTTGTTCTGCGCGGTGAAATGAGCGTCGGTATCCTGATGACGCTGACGGCTTACCTCAACATGCTCTTTGAGCCGCTCGGCTTCTTTACCAACCTCTCCAACTGGTGGTCGAGCTGCGTCGATTCGGCTCAGCGTATTTTCGAGGTCATCGACGCCAAGTCCGACCTGCCCGACGCGGAAAATCCCGTCCGCCTCGACACGATCAAGGGCGACTTTGAGGCCGACGGCGTGCTGTTCGAGTATGAGCCCGGCCGCCCTGTCGTCCGCAATCTGACGCTTTCGGTCAAGGGCGGGCAGATGCTCGGCATCGTCGGCAAAACCGGCGCGGGCAAATCGACGCTCGTCAACCTCCTCGCGCGCCTCTACGACCCCAACGAGGGGACGATTACGCTCGACGGCCACAATATCAAGGACATCTTCGTGGGCGATCTGCGCCGCAACATCGGCATCGTCTCTCAGGATATCTACCTCTTTATCGGCTCCATCGCCGACAACATCCGCTATGCGCGTCCGGACGCGACGCTTGAAGAGGTCATCACCGCCGCGCGCGCCGCCTGCGCGCACGACTTCATCATCAAGCTGCCCGACGGCTATGAGACGCGCGTCGGCGCCGGCGGCCAGGGGCTTTCCGGCGGCGAGCGGCAGCGCCTTTCCATCGCGCGCGCGATCATCCAGAACCCGTCGATTCTGATTCTCGACGAGGCCACCGCGGCTATGGATACGGAAACCGAGCGCAATATCCAAAACTCTCTGACCGAGTTGCAAAAAGGGCGCACGACCATCGCCATCGCCCACCGGCTCTCGACTCTGCGCGACGCCGACGTCTTAGCCGTCATCGATAAGGGCCGCGTCGTCGAGTTTGGCACCCACGCCGAGCTGATCAACCTCGAGGGCGGCACCTATAAAAAGCTCTACGACCTCCAAATGGAGGCGCTCAAATTCATCGGAACCAACAGCTGAGACTCGGCGGAACGCGGTTCAGCTCATCTACGGAGGTTTTGTTTTATGGAAAGAAAGGTTTCACTCGAACGGCTCGCCGGCGTCAATTATCTCGATCCCGCCAAAGCGAGGTTTTATATCAAATACGAAAACTTTCTCTGTCTGGATTACGACGGAGAGACGTATGAAAATTTGAAACTGCACCGCGCCATGCCGTTTAAGCTGCCCGACGACTACATTTCCGTGCAGGATATGGAATCAAAGGAACTGTTCCTCATCCATTCGCTGTACGAGTTCAGCGACGAGCAGATCGGGGTGCTCGCCGCCGTGCTGAAAAAGCGCTATTTCTGCCCGAAGATCTCCAAAATCCCCTCTGTCAAGGAAAAACTCGGTTATCTCTACTTTGAGGTGGAGACGGACGCGGGACACAAATCCTTTGCGCTGCGGGACGCGACGCATAACCTCCGCCGTTTGGACGACGGCGCGCGCATCATCATCATCGACGTCGACGGCAACCGCTATGAGATCCCGGATGTCTCCAAGATGCCGGACAAGGATTTTAAGCGCATCGAGCCGTATCTGCTGTAAGTGGCTGTGCGCGACAAATTAGACGAAAAAGGGATTTTGCTCTATGAGACTGAAATTTGATCCGCCGGAAACTTTGAAGGCCATCCTCGCAGACGCCGTATACTGTATCCCCTGCGATATGGACTTCGACGGCGCGCCCTGCGACGGCGTCGTCGCCGTTGTCGGAAACGACATCCTGACTTACGCGGGAGAAACGCTGTTGCAGCGCGTCGACGTCGCCAAGCTCAGCGAGCTGACCATCCATCTGGGCGTCGGCTGCGCGGAGTTTGTCGCGGAGATCGACGGCGGCGAGCCGTATCTGATCGCGCGTTTTTCCAGGAAGCATTCCGAGCGCTTTGCCGAGTTGGCGCGCGCCGTCCGTATCAAAAACGAACACAACACATGGATCGAGGACAGCGACGACGACGAGCGCATCTGCTTCAAGTGCGGCCGGCAGTTGATCCGCGGCTCGAACATCTGCCCGTTCTGCGCTAAAAAAGGCTCTGTTTTCGGCAAGATGCTCAAAACGCTGCGGCCGTATCTGCCGACGATGATTCTCGTCATCTCGCTCTATGTGCTTTCCAGCGCCATTTCGATTGCCATGCCGATCATCAACCGTGTCCTGATAGACGATTATCTGGCGCCGCAGCGCGGCCCGCTCCACGAAGCGCTCCTGCTCGTCGCCGCCATATTTGCCTGCCACATTTTCAGCACCTTTATCTCCATTTACGCCAACCGCCGCAGCGTCCGCGTTGGTAACTCGTTCTCCAACGACCTGCGAATCATGGCGTATTCCAAAATTCAGGCGATGAGCGTCAACTCGATCTCCAAGCGTACGCCGGGCGACCTCATGCGCCGTATCACCAGCGACACCGCGACCGTGCAGGGCTTTATCACCGGTACGCTGCAAACGGTCCTGCTCCAACTCACCTCGCTGATCGTTGTCACGGTCATCATGTTTATCGTCAACTGGCGTCTGACGCTCTGGGCGTTTCTTCCCGTTCCGTTCGTTGCGCTGTGCATCGTCATGTACCGCCGTGTCATTAACCTCAAATATGAGAGCCTGTGGCGCTGGTCGTCGCGTTCCAACTCCATCCTCTACGACATCATCCGCGGCATCCGCGTCGTCAAAAGCTTCGGCACCGAAAAGCTCGAAGTAGAAAAGTATGAGAAAGTCTCCCGCAAGCTCTCCGACGTCACGATTTCCAACGAAAAACTCTGGGCGACGCTGGGGCCGATTCTCGGTTTCGTCATGGGTTTCGGCGAGTTTATCATCCTCTACTTCGGCGGCCAAAACGTCATCGGCGGCCAGATGAGCGTCGGCGAGCTGATCCAGTTCACCTCTTTCCTCGGCTATATCTACGCCCCGCTCAACTCTCTGACGCTGCTGCCGCAGCAGCTCACCTCGTTCTTTACTTCCTCCGCAAAGCTCTTCGAAGTCTTTGACGAACAGCAGGACGTCGAGGATAAAGAAAACGCGGAGATCGTCGACATTCGCGGCCATATCCGTTTTGAAGATGTTTTCTTCGGTTACAACAGCTATGAACCGGTTATCAAAGGCATCAGCTTTGATATCCAGCCCGGCGAGATGGTCGGCGTCGTCGGGCCGTCCGGCGTCGGAAAGTCGACGCTCATCAACCTGATCATGCGTTTCTATGACGTAACCGGCGGCCGGATTCTCATCGACGGCACGGATATCCGCGACCTTCCGCAGCAGACGCTGCGCGAGAATATCGGCATTGTGTTTCAGGAGACGTTCCTCTTTGCGGGGACGATTTACGACAACATCGCCTATGCCAAGCCGGACGCGCTGCCAGAAGAGATTTTTGCCGCCACGAAAATTGCCAACGCCCATGAGTTTATCATTAAGCTGCCCGACGGCTACAACACCAAGATCGGTGAAAACGGCTTTACGATGTCGGGCGGCGAACGCCAGCGCATCGCCATTGCCCGCGCCGTGCTGCGCAACCCGACGATTTTGATCCTCGACGAAGCCACCGCCTCGCTCGACACCGAGACCGAGCATCTGATTCAGGAGGCTCTCGAACGGCTGATCAAGGGACGCACCACCTTTGCCATCGCCCACCGGCTCTCGACTCTGCGCCATGCGACCAAGCTTCTCTGTATTGACAAGGGCAAGGTCGCGGAAATGGGCTCGCACGACGAGCTGTTGGAGAAAAAGGGCGTGTATTACCGTCTGGTCATGGCGCAGCGTCAGACGACAAAAATGGCCGACGCCGAAAAAACGCCGGTCAAGGCGTAGTGCGTCGCCTTTCCATCCCCCAAAACTCTTCGTAATATAAGCGGCTCGTATCCAATCAAACCGCTGTGAAATGATATGAATCATTTCACAGCGGTTTAATTGCGCCTTTGTCAACCATATGTTCGTTTGTCGGTTGTTTTTCTTCCTCTACCGTTTTGTTCGCGTTCTCCTCCTCCGCCTTCCTGATCTCCGT
>QAMX01000035.1 GCA_003149835.1 Clostridiales bacterium | reverse complement strand
GTTCCCACGCTCCGGCGGCCGCCTGCGGCTCTCTGCGGGAAAATTTCTTGGTACAACCGACGCGCCGATTTCCATCCGGAACATACGGAGCCGCCCGCTGCTTTCCAACACGGTCCGCCGGAGGAGAGCAGCGCCGGCGCGGCAGACAAACGCCGTCCGGAGAAATTTCTCCGGACGGCCTTATTGTATCATACCCTATCGCCGGCGTCAATCGCCTGATTTGAGAAATTCAATATCAATCGTTCCGTTTGAGGTCTTGACGTCCAGCCGCTTGTCGCCGCTCCCCCAATCCTCAGGGAGATGATTCTCTCCGTTTGAGGTCTTGCTCGTGATCCGATAGTTTCCTTCCCAATCGTCGATTGATCCGGCAATGCTTCCGTTGGAACTTTTTAACGTGATCGCTTCTCCGGCAAAAATGGAATCCAGTGACACGGCGCCGTTCGAGGTCGTCAGCGTCAGCTCCGTTCCGCAGCGAACCAGCTCCGCGGTCATACGCCCGTTACTCGTCTCGGCCCGGATGCCTGCGCCTGTCTCGACGCCTTTCAGCAGCACTGCGCCGTTTGAAGTGACCGCGCTGATATTCATAGCGGAGCTGTCCCGGATCTCAATCCGGCCGTTATCCGTCTTTAAATTCATGTCGCCGTCTATGTCAAGGCCGTTGACCGTTACCGTGCTGTTTGAGGTATCCGCGGCAATAGCGCCGACATATTCGGCAGGCAGAGCGACAGTGACGCTAATCTGCTGAAAATTCAAATTGAACAGCTTTTCATACCACTTCCGGTCATTGCGGTAGACGATTTCCAGCGTTCCGTTTTCTGTCCGGATATCGTAGAACTCCCGATCGCTTTCGTAGTACGTCACATGGATCTGCGAATCGTCAGAGCGCACAAAGCGGATCGCGTGATTGTCGTCTCTGACGCTGACGAGCGACAGCCCGTCGATCTGCGCCGAAAAACTTTTTTCTTCATACACCCTTGTCTGAAATGCGTCGAACCTGCCGCCGGCCACGGCAACCGCCGCCGCAAACAAACCGAGACCGCAAATAACGCTGGCCAGCGCGATCGCTAAAAGCGCCTTAGTTCCTTTCTTCATTGGAACGCCCTCCCCGAATCAATTTCGATTTGATTTTCCGTCCGATACGCGCAGTCGCCCCGATTACGCCCCGGGTAACCGCCCGCGATGCAAAAAAGGCGAATATGCAGGCTCCGGCACAGAAGAAAGCCGCCCCCAGCGCAGCCAGCCCCATGTGCGTCCCCTCGGAGAACAGAAAAGGCGTCGCCGCAAAGGCGGCAACCGCCGCGAGCCCCAGAGCGAACACGACGGAGAAAAAAACCAAAACAACCGACCAAACGACGATGTAGACCGACAAAGTCACGGCGAACGCAGCCATCAGCAAGGGAAACCAGACGGGAAAACCAAGGACGATTAAGACAACGCTCCATGCCCCGGCGGTCTTTTTGGGTCTGATGCGTTCTTTGACGAGCACAGAGATCGGCGTTTCCTGTAAGATCCGCCCGGCAATGACCGCCGGCGATTCCAAACCGTTGACCGCAGCCTCCTCGTCCAGCCCCTCCTCGATACGGTCATCGATGATTTCGCTGTAATAGGCGACCGATTTTTCGATCTCGCTCTGCGGCAGCGCCGTCAAACGTCCCGACAGCTCTGCCAAAAACGCGCTCTTGGTCATGACTGAACCTCTCCTTTGATAAATTGATAGACTTTTAAAACCGTTTCCCACTCGTTGAGAAACTCGCCGATCCGTTCCCGCCCCTGCTGCGTGATTTTATAATATTTCCGCAGACGGCCGTTGTGTTCGACGGCATAGACGCATAAACACGCGCCGTTCTCTAAGCGCTTTAAGATCGGATACAGCGTGGACTCCGATATCTCAATGTACGCCGACAGCTCTTTGACGATCTGATACCCATAAGAGTCCCCTCTGAGGAGTACGGCGAGCACGCACGCTTCCAGCATTCCCCGTTTTAACTGTGCATCCACCTAAACACCTCCTGACGCAATATATTATGCCACACATAGTATGCTGTGTCAAGAGGTATTTGTCGAATCGTGAAAGTTTTTTTCAGCTTTCATCGCCGCTTGCCAAAACGTGTCGCAACGTGATATAATAAAATTGATTGAGAAAATACTGCGGATACAATGGGTAGCAAGGCGGAGCGCGCGCCGCTTCCCCTCGCAGCCGCCGCGCCCTTTTGCATCGCCGGCACGGAAAGGACGGCGCGTTTTGTGCGGCGGATGCCGTGCTTCTTCGGCAGGCGCGCAGGCCGCTTTATCCGTTGCAGGCTCTTTTCAGGAGGAATCGCCTTATATGGCTCGAATGAGAAAAAAGAAAAATCTTCTGCCGCGTATGGAGCGCTGCGCCGCTTATCAGATCCAGCCGCCGCTCCCGCTTCCGGGCCAATGGCGCGCGCGCTTTGACGCCGCGCCGCAAGCTCGGCTCGCGTTGGAAATCGGCTGCGGCAAAGGCGGTTTTGCCGTCAAAACAGCTCTGTCCGACGAGAGCGTATGTTTTCTGGCGATGGACCGCGTCAACGAAGCGCTCATCGTCGGCATGGAACGCGCCAACGCGGAGGGTATAAAAAATCTCCGCTTTTTAAGCGGAGACTGCGCAAAGCTCGCCGAGCTGTTCGCCCCGGGAGAAATCGACGAGATCTATCTGAACTTTTCCGACCCATGGCCCAGCAAGCGGCACGCCAAACGCCGCCTGACGCATCGCGGCTTTTTAGCGCTTTATCAGACCGTGCTGTCCGACAAGGGCGTTTTATGTTTTAAAACGGATAACCGGGATTTGTTTGAATTCAGCCTCGCCGAATTCTCCGAGAGCGGCTGGGCGCTCCATAACATCACCTATGATCTCCATGCGACCGATCTGCCCAACCTTACGACTGAATATGAGGATAAATTTGCCGCGGCCGGTCTGCCGATTCACCGGTTTGAGGCGCGAAAAAAGGGGAATTCCAATGAAATTTCCGCTGCTTCTCCGCCAGAGAAAATATGAAAAATGTCTGACGTCGCATATTCGCCGCGCCTACCGGCTGATCGGCAGCGCGACGCCGATCAGCGCCGACTGCGGCCAGCTCTGCGGCGCGGCCTGCTGCAAGGCGCCCGAGGGGGCGGAGGCCGAATACGGTATGCTTTTGTTTCCCGGCGAGGAGCTGCTGCTCAAAGGCGACGCGCATTTCACCCTGTCAGAGCTGCCTCCGCCGAAAGGGTTTTCCAAAAAGGTCTGGTTCGCCGCCTGCGACGGGTCTTGCGACAGAAAAAAGCGGCCGCTCGCCTGCCGCATTTTTCCCTGTCTGCCCTATATCCCGCCGCAGAGCCGCGGCAACCGCTACGCCTATCCGGCCGTCATCCGCGACCCCCGCGCCGGCATTGTCTGCCCGCTGGTCGCCCGCAACGCCAACCACATCGAGGAAAAGTTTTACGCGGCCGTTTCCAAAGCGGCGGCCTCTCTGCTCTCCTGCCGCGAACACCGGCGCTTTTTGCTCGCGCTTTCGGCGCTCAGCGACGATTATCTGCGTTTTTTATACTGATCTGCGCAGGATGATATTCTCTTTTCCCTGAATACAAACAGCTTTTGCCCGTAATAGCTGACGACGAAAATGGAAACGTCGGTGATGACCTTGGCGACAAGCGCGTTGATATGGAAGACGATATGAAACAGCGTGATGCAGAGATTGCCCAGAACGGCGACGACGAACGCGACGAGCATATATTTGCCCATCCGCGACAGCACGCTTCCCCCGCCTTTTTTCTGAAAAACCAGATAATTATTGAAATAAAAGTTTTCCACCGAGCTAACGACCCGCGCGGCGGTATAGGCGATGTTGATGTCGTTCAGCTTGAAAATACATACTCCGAATATGACGACGTCCCATCCTGTGACAATATGATACCGGTGCAGAAAAAAGAGCGTCAACAGATAAATCGCATAATCGAGCGCCGTCGCCAGCAGCGACGACAGCGTGTATATCACGACCTCGCGGAGATCAATGGTTTTTCCAAATACTTTCATGCCGGCAGGCAAACCCCTCTAACATTCTGTTTGATTTTCCATAAAAGGTAAGGTGGACTATGGAAAGCTGTGCATTGATCCCCTCCTACCGTCCCGACGGCAGGCTGATTCAAACGATCGCGGCTCTGAAAGAAGCGGGATTTGAGCGGATCGTCGTCGTGGACGACGGGTCGGGCGCGGAGTTCGCACCTCTGTTTTCGCAGGCGGAACGGGATTATTCTGCGGTCGTGCTCCGCCATACGGTGAATATGGGCAAGGGGCGCGCCTTAAAAACCGGCTTTTGCTGGATTCTCGCGCGGTATCCGTCCTGCTGCGCCGTCTCCGTCGACGGCGACGGCCAGCATTCCGCCGAATCCGCCGTCGCAGCCGCGGAGCTGGCCGAGGCGAACCCCGACGCGCTGATCTTAGGCTGCCGCCGCTTTGCGCGGCAAAAGTCCATGCCTATTCCGAATCTGATCGGCAACGTGGCGACGAGAGCCGCCTTTTTTCTGCTGACCGGCATCCGCTTTGCCGATACGCAGTGCGGTCTGCGCGCCTACCCGCCGGGCGTGATGCGCCTGTTGTGCAATGTCGCAGGCGACCGGTTTGAGTTTGAAAGCAACACCCTGCTGGCAGTCCGAAAGCTCCATCTGCCCGTCATCGAATTCGGCCTTGAAGTCCTGTATGCCCCGGCGGGAGAATATGTCTCGACGTACCGCCGCGCGGCCGACTCGGCGCGCATTGCCCGCTGTCTGCTGGATTTCGCGCTGCTGCCGCTGCTGTTTGGCCTGATCTCTTCCGTTCTGCTGCTCTGCTTCACCGCCGCGGGCGCGGCCGCCGCTCTCAACGGCACGGCGGCGTTTCTCTGTGTGCTCGCGGGGAAGCTGCTGCTGGCGTTGGTCTCGCCTCGAAAGCTGCTCGGTTCGGTATACGCCTGTTCAGCCGCCGCGCTTTACGGCCTTTGCTTTTTTCTGCTGTGCGCCGCGTCTCTGCCGCCCGCCGGAGCGTTTGCCCTGCTTCTGCTGCCCTATTCGCTGGTTTCGTTTGCGCTGTACCGGCTCTTTAACTTTGGCTTTT
>QAMX01000110.1 GCA_003149835.1 Clostridiales bacterium | reverse complement strand
GGAAGCCAAACGGCGGAATTCACCGATCCTCAAACAAAAACCATGAAAAAATATTTTTTCCGCGACGGAAAACTGTCCGGCTTCACGCTGATCGGAGACGTTTCCGCCGCCGCCGGGCTCTCCGCGCAGCTCGGTAAACCGCTCGCATGGGATGAAATTTGACGCGCCGGGAAGTCTCCGCGAGCATGAGACCGGTTCGCAAAACAGCACGGAACGGACTGCGAATGAACGATACCAGCATACGCTATCGGTTCTGAATATAAAGCGTCTGCCCTGATTTTTCATAGGACAGACGCTTTTTTATATACTCAGAACGCCGCATCCCAAGCGGCTTCTGCGCTCTGCCGCTGTGAAAACCGCGAAAAGGGGAAAGGCCGCGAAACGGCACTCCCTCCCAATACCGTTTGCAGCCTTTCCTAAAACGCACAAAAATGCAAGAAGTTATCTGTTTCCAATTGTTTTCAGAGCACTCCGCAGGTTCCATAACGACTGTCTTTTCGTCTGTTTCTGCGACCTCATCAACATGGTCATATTATACAGGATGCCGACAGAAACCGCAACACATTGAAAGGACATATTATGACATGCCGTGTCGTTTTAGTAACATTGCTTTCGGCGTTTTACCGGAAGAAGTCAGATCAGAAGGACAAGCATATAGTAAAAACGGATGAGAACCAACAGACTAAGGCTTATGACAAACGGCTGGCCGCCGCCGCCTGATTTCGCTGTAAAGCCGCATGGACAAGGCCTGAAAACAGCGGATGCGGGCGGTTGGGACGCGATTTGAACTCCGGGTGAAATTGGACGCCGATGAAGAAATCATTCTCCGGCAGCTCGATGGCCTCAACGATGAGACCGTCCGGCGACCGGCCGCAGATCACCATGCCGTTGGCCCGAAAGAGATCCAGATAATCGTTATTGAATTCATAGCGGTGGCGATGGCGCTCGCTGACCAGATCGGCGCCATAGCAGCGGCGCATCAGCGAATCCGGCTCGATGCGGCAGGGATAAGCGCCAAGCCGCATGGTGCCGCCTTTTTCGATCTCGTCGTTCTGTCCGGGCATGAAGTCAATGACCAGATTCCGGCTCGTCTGAGAAAATTCGCGTGAATCGGCGTCGGCAAGCCCGCAGCGGTGCCGGGCAAACTCAATGACCGCAATCTGCATACCGAGGCAAATGCCGAGATAGGGGAGATTGTGCTCGCGCGCATACTGTGCGACGCAAATTTTACCGGGAATGCCGCGGTCCCCAAAGCCGCCCGGCACGAGGACGCCGTCGCAGCCGTCGAGCGCTTCGGCGACGTTGCCGTCTGTGATATCCTCGCTCTCTACCCAGACGATATCGACGAAAACGCCCTCTTCATATCCGGCGTGGCGCAGGCTTTCCGCGACGGAGAGGTAGGCGTCGTGCAGCTTGACGTACTTTCCGACGAGGGCGATTCTGACCGTTTCGTTTCGGTTCTCGATTTTGGAGACGAGCTTTTCCCAGCCCGTTAGGTCAGGGGTCTCCGTTTGCAGCGACAGGGCGCGGCAGACGGCGTCGTCCAACCCGTTTTGATGGAGCAGGAGCGGCACGGCATATAAGCTCGGCAGCGTTTGATTTTCAATCACGCAGTCGGGGCGGACATTGCAGAACAGGGCGATCTTGGCGCGAATGGCGTCATCGGTTGGCGTATCCGTGCGGATGACGATGATATCCGGCGCGATGCCCATCGATTGCAGCTCTTTGACGGAGTGCTGCGTGGGCTTTGTCTTGTGTTCGTTTGAACCGGAAATGAACGGCACCAGCGTCACGTGGAGAAACAGGCAGTTCTCCCGCCCTTGGTCGATGGCGATCTGGCGAATCGCTTCAAGAAACGGCTGGCTCTCGATATCGCCGATCGTCCCGCCGATCTCGGTGATGACGACGTCGGCGCCGCTGACCGCGCCGGTTTTATAAATAAAGCGCTTAATTTCGTTGGTGACATGCGGAATGATCTGCACAGTCTCGCCGAGATATTCGCCTCTGCGCTCGCGGTTCAATACGTTCCAGTATACCTTGCCGGAGGTCAGATTGGAATATTTGTTGAGGTTTTCATCGATGAAGCGCTCGTAATGCCCGAGGTCAAGGTCGGTTTCCGCGCCGTCCTCAGTTACGAATACCTCGCCGTGCTGAAACGGACTCATCGTGCCGGGATCGACGTTCATATACGGGTCGAGCTTCTGCGCGGCCACTTTCAGTCCACGCAGCTTTAACAGCCGGCCGAGCGAAGCGGCCGTGATCCCCTTGCCGAGACCGGAGACGACGCCGCCTGTCACAAAGATGTATTTCGGCATAAAAAACCTCTTTTCACAACGCAATATGGCTTTTGAACAAATTCTCCTAAACCGTTTCCTCTGCTGCGCTTTCCGCCGAAATCACAGCAGGGAGCGGCGCAGCTGCTCGCCGGAGGCCGGGTGCAGATAAGCGGGCGCGATGTCGAAAACCGTTTTGCAGCCGAAGCGCCCCTCCTGCGCGAGCCGGTAGGCGGCTCTGGCATAGGCGGTCAGGACGCTGGCGGTAAATTCAGGGTTGGAATCCAGCGTCAGCTGATACTCAATGACATGTCTGTGTTCATTGGCGAGCCCTGTCGTGCCCGTGCGGAAGACCATTCCGCCGTGAGGAAATCCGGAATGGCGCTGTTTCAACTCGTCTTGGCTGATAAAATGCACGGTCGTGTCGTAATCGGCAAAATAGTCGGGCATGGTTTTGATCGCCTTTTCAATGGCTTGCAGATCGGCGCCGTCTTCGGCGACGACAAAACACTCCCGTGTATGCTTCTGGCGGCTGGTCAAGCTGGGGCTCTCGCCGTTTTTAACGCTTGCCACAGCCGCTTCAACTGGAATGGTGTATTGCTTTGCGTCCATGACTCCTGGAATCCGGCGAATGGCGTCGGAATGCCCTTGGCTGACGCCTTTTCCCCAGAACGTATAGTCGCTGCCGTTGGGCAAAACCGCCTGTCCGTATAGCCGGTTCAGTGAAAAAAGGCCCGGATCCCAGCCGACCGAGATAATGCTGACGGTCTGGTTCGCGCGGCTCGCCTGATCGACGCGATCAAAATGCTCGGGTATTTTTGCATGCGTATCGAAGCTGTCTACGACGTGAAAGTGTTTGGCCAATTCCGGCGTCTGTTCCGGCAGATCTTTTGCGCTTCCGCCGCAGAGGATCATGACGTCGATTTGAGAGCGCAGGTTTGGGGCTTCGTCGATATGAAAAACCGGCGTGCCGGTCTGCGGATTGACACAGTCCGGGGATCTGCGCGTAAAGATCCCAGCCAGACGCATATCCTCGTTCTTGCTGACGGCGATTTCTACGCCGCGCCCTAAATTTCCATAACCTACGATTCCGATGCGTATTTGCATACGTTGCACTTCCTTCCTGAATAATAGCGGATAATCAACTGAAAAAATGACGAAAAACAATATTCTACAAACCGGCTGCACACGCCGGACGACTGACGGGCGTCCGCGTCGATACATGACAGCCTGAGCAAATCCGGTCAGACGGAGACGGTCAAACAGCGCCGGTCGAGCGAGGAGTTTTGCGGTCCTTTACCGCGGGGGAAAATACGCATATTGGTTTTTTATCTGCTGTTTTCATGATTGGAGACGGCTGCGTTTTTCTCTTTATGTTCTGTCAAAGCCGAGATAGCGCGTTCCCTGAAAATGCAGTTTTCCGGAATCGCCCTCGGCGAGCATCGCGTATTCGCGGCTGCTGACATGCAGCTCCATACGGTCGCCGCTTTCCACCTGAAAGGTCGCGTAGTAGGCGGTGGAGGAGCTCATATGCATAGCGCCGTTTCCCGTATGGTGATGATGATGCGACACAGCGGTCCGTTTGGCCACGACGGTTGCCGATACCGTCAGTCTGGGAGAATGGTTGTTTTTGTTCCATTGAGAGATACTGCGGATGATTCCGAAGAGAATCATCCCGAAGACCAGAACGAACATCAGGATAAACAGAACTTCAAATCCGCCGCCCAAGAAAAATCCCATCGTCTTTTTATTCCCATTCAATCGTCGCCGGAGGCTTGTCTGTGATATCAAAAACGACGCGGTTAATGCCGCGCACCTCGTTGGTGACGCGCGCAGAGATTCGCGCCAGCAGAGCATGGGGGAGCCGCGCATACTGACAGGTCATGAAGTCGCCGGTCGTCACGGCACGGACGGCGAGCGTATAGTCGTAGGTGCGCTCATCGCCCATGACGCCGACGGAGCGCAGATCGGTCAAAACGCCGAAATACTGGCTCGCCTTGGCGGAGGAACGCCCGATTTCCTCGCGGATGACCGCGTCGGCCTCGCGAAGAATCGAAAGCTTGTCCTCGGTTACCTCGCCGATGATGCGGATGGCAAGGCCGGGGCCGGGAAAGGGCTGGCGGAAAACGAGCTTGCGGCTGAGGCCGAGCTTTAAGCCGACGGTGCGGACCTCGTCTTTAAAAAGACCTGCCAGCGGCTCGATGATGCCCGAGAAGCTCATTCGCTCCGGCAGGCCGCCGACGTTGTGATGGCTTTTGATCGTCGCGGAATTGAAAGCGCCGGATTCAATGACGTCGGGATAGATTGTCCCCTGCGCCAAATATTGCAGGCGTCCGATCGCCTTGGCCTGCTCCTCAAAGACGCGGATAAATTCCTCTCCGATCAGCTTGCGCTTTTGCTCGGGATCCGTGACGCCTTTCAGCTTCGCTGCAAAGCGCTCTCCGGCGTTGACGCGCACAAAGGTGAGGTTGAGCTTTGAAAAGGTCTTTTCGATCTCGTCGCCCTCGTTTTTTCGCATAAAGCCGTGGTCGACAAAGACGCAGACGAGCCGCTCGCCCAGCACCCGCGAAAGCAGCGCCGCGCACACGGAGGAATCGACGCCGCCGGACAGCGCGAGCAGAACGCGGTCCGTTTTACCGACGCGCTCGCGCACGGCACGAAGCTGCTTTTCAATATAGTCGTCCATCGTATAATCCGCGCTGGCGCCGCAGATTTCAAAGAGAAAGTTAGCGATCATTTTCGCGCCGTTTTCCGTATGCGTGACCTCAGGGTGAAACTGGACGCTGAACAGCTTTTTTTCGAGATTTTGCAGCGCCGCCGTCGGACAGTCGGGGGTGGAAGCGATGCATTGAAACCCGTCGGCCGGCTCGGCGACAAAATCGGTATGGCTCATCAGCACAGACTGCTCCGCGTTCAGACCGGCGAACAGCGGCGAGGCCGGGTCGATATGCGCCTGGGTTTTTCCATACTCGCTGACGGCGCTGCGCGAGACGGTTCCGCCGAGCAGATGGCTCATGAGCTGGTGGCCGTAGCAGATGCCGAGCACCGGAATACCAAGCGCAAACAGCTCCGCAGAACACTTCGGAGACGCCTCGGCATAGACGCTGGCGGGGCCGCCGGTGAGGATCATGCCGATGGGGCGCATGGCCGCGATCTGTGCGACCGGGGTATTCCCCGGAAGAATCCTCGACAACACGCCGCATTCGCGCACACGGCGCGCAATCAGCTCCTTATACTGTCCGCCGAAATCGAGCACCAAAATCAGTTCATTATCCAAGAAAAATCCTCATCCCTGTATCAAAATTGAGCGGCCGCAACAATAGAGAACGGCAAAGCCGTTTGGGTTCAAAAGGCCGCGTCGGTGCGCATAACCAATCAAAAGTCCATCCGGTTCAGGTAGGTTTTTAAGATCCCCTCGGCGACCTCGCGGCGCGACATCCGCATATCCATCGCCTGTTTTTCGATGAATTTGTGGGCGCTCTGCTCGCTCATATGCAGGTATTCCATGAGCGCGCATTTTGCGCGGTCGATCGTCTTGACGTCTTCCAGCTTGATTTTGAGCTGCTCCGTCTCGTGGTGCAGACGGCCGGCCTTAGCCCGCGCAGCGCCCGCCAGCTTCAAAACGCTCCAAAAAAGCTGGCGGTTCAGCGGCCTTGCGACTGTGAAAACGCCGAACTCCTCGACGCGCGCCGACATCTCCTCATATATCTCGCTTCTGACGATCAGAATGACGCTTGATAAGGGTTCCGCCGCGACGTCGCACGCAAATTTCTCTCCGGTTTCGTCGCAGAGCGGAGCATTGACGACGATCAGGTCGAAGACGCGGCCAATTAACGTCCGCCTTGCCTCCGCACAGCTCCGGCAAACCGCGGTCGATGCACAGCCGCCGCGCGCCAAAAGCTCCGAAAGCGCGGAGATTCCGCCTGCCTGTGACGAAACGATCAACGCGTTGATCATAATCGGTGTCTCCGCTCCTTTCGCACAGGATGTTTCAAAGATTCGCTTCGGTCAAAAACTCACAAGATCCGGAAATATTTCTTTTCATAAAAATCCGCTTTGTCGCCGCAGCTCACAAAGGCCGCGGCCTCGTCGCGTTTTTTGGCGATATAGTGGGCGCAGAGCGGCTGGCCGAGCGTTTCCATAATGAAGCGGCTGTTTTCCGCCAGCGTAAGCGCATCCGACAGAGAGGTGGGCAGCTCGCCGGAGGACACGGTCGGGTCGGGAAGCGAAAGGCCGCGCGCTATGCCGTCGAGTCCGGCGCGGATGACGAGCGCAAACGCGAGATACGGGTTTACGGAGGGATCCGGAGAGCGCAGCTCGAAGCGCGCCCGTTCGCCGGCTTCGGCCGGAATGCGAATCAAGTTGGAACGGTTTTTAAACGACCATGAGATCGTCCCGGGGGCCTGAGCCAGCCCGAGCCGGTCATAGGAATTGACGGTGGGGTTCAAAAACGCGCTCATTTCAGCGACATGGGACAATACGCCGGCGACAAACTGTTCCGCCGCGGAATTTTGCCCGGTTGCAAAGCCGTCCATCAGATTTCTGCCGCCCTGAAACAGAGAGACGTTGATGTGGAGCCCGTTGCCGCTCTGGTCGGCGAGCGGGCGCGGCATAAAGGAGGCGTACAGCCCGTTCAAAGAAGCGATCGCCTTGACGACGGACTTGAAAGTCAGAAAATCATCGGCAGCACGGAGTGCGGAATGATATTGAAAATCAATCTCGTTTTGGCCCGGCCCAGACTCGTGATGACTTGTCTCGGGAAACAGCCCCATCTCTTCCAGAGTCAGACAGATCTCGCGGCGGACGTTTTCCCCTCTGTCGAGCGGCGCGATGTCAAAATAAGTGCCGAAATCATGCGGGAGATGCGTCGGTTCGCCGTCGTCGTCGGTTTTGAACAGATAAAATTCGCATTCCGGGCCGAGCTGAATCTCCAAATCCATTTTTTTCGCGGCTGCAACAGCGTCTTTCAAAAGGTGTCTGGTATCCAAAAAAAACGTTGTGCCGTCGCTCGAAAGCAGGTCGCAGAGAAAGCGCGCGACACGCCCCTGCGTCGGCCGCCACGGCAGAACCGTCAGGGTATCGAGGTCGGGACAGAGCACGGCGTCGTCGGAGCCGAGCGAGGAAAAACCCTGTACCGAGGAGGCGTCAAAGGGAATCCCGCGAGAAATCGAGCGCTCAAAGTGCGCGGCGTTGACGGAGATATTTTTCTGTATCCCAAACAGGTTGCAGAAAGCCAGCCGGATAAATTTGACATCGTTGGCGCGAATAAATTCAGAAATCTGCGCCGCGGAGGTTGACATGAAAACACTTCCTCTCTGAACTCAGTTGAAGGCGTACAGCTTTTTGTATGGGTTGCGCGCGTTCGGCGTCAGCAGAACATAACTACTCTCTATTATATCATGAAAATCGACTGAAAACAATTCGCAAAACTCTTTGAGGAGTCCCGACACCGCCGCGACGTCCTCGGGGGCGGCATAAGCGGCGTAAACCTGTTCAGGCAGCGTCTGAGAGAGCGTATCGAGCAGCGGCGCGGCTTCCGACGCCGCACAGCGCACCAGGATCCGGCCGCCGTGCATACCGGTTCCGGTAAAAGCGCCGATAGGAAGCGGCTTGCCGGCGAGGTTGAGAACGACGATCGTCCCGCCGGCGAGATATTCGCCGAGAAAGCTGCCAGCGCTCCCTCCGATGACGATGGAGGGATGCCTGTCTCCGTAGGCTTTCATGTGCACGCCGGCGCGGTAGCCCGCGTCGCCGCGGACAAACAGCTTGCCGCCGCGCATCGCATAGCCTGCCGCGTCGCCGATGGAGCCGTGGACGACGATGCGGCCGTCGTTGGCGGTGTCTCCTACGGCGTCCTGCGCGTTGCCGCGGACGACGATTTCAGCTCCGTCGAGATACGCGCCGAGCGCGTTGCCGGGCGTGCCGTAAATTTCGAGCGTTCCCGTTTTGCGCGCGGCGCCGATAAAGCGCTGACCGATACAGTTTTTGATGACGGTATGTATGCCTCCGCTTGTCCGAACCTGTTCGTTTAAAAGCCGATAGTCAAGGCCCGTCGCGTCGATTGTCATAAATAGATCCACCTTTCGCTGTAATAAAGACGTTTCGGCCGCCCTCTGCCTTGCGGGGAGATCATCTGTCCGCTGTGCCGGCGGGCGTATGGAGAAAGGCCGCGTTGATTGAGGCGGCGCGGCTTTCGCGGGTGAAAGCCATGAGCGAAGGCTCATCAAAGACAAGGTCGAAATCGATGGAGGAGAGCGGTGTTTGATTGCGGATCAGCGCCGTGTAAATGCCCGCCTTGTCGATATCGCCGATGATGATAAAGCCTTTGAGTCTGTCAGCAGAGCAAAACAGCTTTTTGTAGCCTTTCCTGTCGGAAAAACGGATTTCCCCCGTATAGCTTCCGGCCGTCATCACCGACAGCCCCCAGAAGGAAATCGCGTTGGAGGCGATCGCGTGATCATAGCGCGCCTCGCCGCCGGCCATACAGATCCCGGCCGTTTCGCCGCCGATATAAGCATTGGGCAGGAGCGCCAGAATCCGCCGCTCTCCCGAGCTGACATCCTCGCTCAGCACACAGTCGCCAGCGGCGTAAACATTCGGCAGCGTCGTCGCCATGTGTTCATCGACCCAAATCCCGCGCTCCACGCGGCCGCCGGCCTCGGAAACCAGCTCGGTGTTCGGGCGGACGCCGACCGCCGTCACAAGAATGTCAAAGGGCAGCGTCTCTCCGTTTGAGAGAACAGCCGTATCGCCATCAAAACGTGTGACGGAGGCGGAAAGATGAAAGACGACGCCGTGCTTTTCGATATGCGCCTGCACCAGATTTGCGCCCGCCTCGTCAAGAATCGACGAGAGAATCCGGTCGGAAAGGTCGGCCACATCAACAGAGGCGCAGCGCGCGCGGATTCCCTCGGCGCATTTTAAACCGATCAGCCCCGCGCCGACGATCAGGACGCGCGCGTCTTTGGACAGTGCGTTGTCCAGCGCTGAGGCGTCGTCGAGCGTCATAAAGGAAAAATGACGCGTGACCGTTTCGATTCCCGGCATCGGCGGCAGGAAGGGCCGCGAACCTGTGGCGACAAGCAGCTTGTCATAGGGGACGGTTTTCCCGTCTTCGGTCAGAACGGCGGATTGATCCGTTAAAATTTTGACGGCTTCGACGCCGAGACGCGCGTCAACGCTATGATCGGCGTAAAAGCGTTCCGGCCGGTAGCGCATTTTTTCACGCGTTGTTTTTCCTTTCAGCAGATAGGAAATCAACGGACGCGAATAGACGCCGTGCGGCTCCTTGGAGAGCAGCGTGATCGGGCCGGAGGTGTCGATACGGCGGATACCCTCGACTGCACCGACTGCGGCGGCGGAGTTTCCGATGATTACATAATTCGTCATAACGAGGACGCCTCCTTTCAGCAGGAGCCGGCGCGCTCTTTGAGCACGATGGCGTTGTTCGGGCAGCCGCGCACACAGGCCGGCTCGCCGGACGCGGTAGAGATACACAGCTCACACTTGTTGACAGCTCCGTCCTGGGAGCGGGAGACCGCGCCGAACGGACAGGAGAGAATGCAGGTATAGCACGAGATGCAGCGGTCTCTGTCAATGGAAACCACGCCGTCTTTTTTTGAGAGCGCGCCGGTGATGCAGCTCTTGACGCACAGCGGCTCGTCGCAGTGACGGCAGGAGAGTGCGTAGCTGATGTGGTCGTGCTCCTCGACCCGGATGCGCGGACTGACCTTGACGCCGTAGCGGGCCGAGGTGATGCTCAAACCGCCGTCCTGCGCAAACGCACAGTAATATTCGCAGAGGTGGCAGCCGAGACACCATTTTTCATTCACATAAATGCTTTTCAATTGGTTTCAGTCCTTTCCGGTTTCTTCGGAGCAGGGGAGAAGGCGGGCGCTACGCGCCGAAATCCACATACTGACCGCGCTCCGCGCCGCAGGAAACGTAGCGGATTTTACAGCCGACAGCGTTTTCGATATAGCGGATATAGCGCAGCGCGTTTTCAGGCAGGTCAGCCGGCGTGCGGGCGTTGGAAATGTCGCAGCGGAAGCCCGGAAGGGATTCAATCACCGGTTTGGCGCGGAGCAGCGCGTCCCCGTAAGGAAAGCGCGTCGTCTTGATCCCGTCGATCTCATACGCCGTGACGATTGGGATCTCGTCAAGATACGCCAGAACGTCCAGCTTTGTCAGCGCGATCTCGTTGCAGCCCTGCATCTGCGCGCCGTAGCGCGAGGCCACTACGTCGAAACCGCCGACGCGCCGCGGCCGGCCGGTCGCCGCACCGTATTCGCCGCCGGCCTCGCGGAGTGCGTCGGCCTCCGCGCCGGACATCTCGCAGACAAACGGTCCCTCGCCGACGCACGAGGAATACGCCTTCATAATGCCGACGACCGAATCCAGTCTGGCGCCGGGGATTCCCGCGCCGATGGGCGCATAGGCGGCGAGCGTCGGCGAAGACGAGGTGTACGGACAGATGCCGTAGTCGATGTCGCGCAG
>QAMX01000085.1 GCA_003149835.1 Clostridiales bacterium | reverse complement strand
TATGCCGACAAAGCGGTTGAAGCGTTAAATGCCGGATTTGCACAGAATGTCAGTTATATTCGCCAGTATCCTTTCGGAACTGAAAAAGTTTTGAACGGGCGTATTTTTAAAAACGGCAACTATGTAGCGCTGATTATCGCAGGTCAGACGGCAGAAGAAGGTACAACCGCTGAGCAGGAAGCAAAGATGGCAGAAGAAGATTATGAAAAAATTGACGGCGTTTGGGAAGAGCTTTTCGGCGAAGCGAAGAATCTTGCAGTTGTTCCTGAAGATGACGGCAGTAACGGCGCTTTGCTTCCGGATGACGGCAACGCTCCGCTCGTCGGAGGAAACTAAAATATGGTGTTTTCCAGCCTGACGTTTCTGTTATTGTTTCTTCCAATGTTTTTGGGGGCGTACTTTCTCGCCCCCGGAAACAAGACGAAAAATGTGATACTGTTTGCGTTCAGTCTGCTTTTCTACTCTTGGGGCGAGCCGATTTATGTTGCACTGATGCTGTTTTCAACGGCGCTGGATTATACCTGTGGAATCATGGTTGACCGGCATCGCGGAACGCGTGGTGCGAAAATCGCTTTGCTCATCTCAGTAATCGTAAATATCGGGTTATTGGGCGTGTTCAAATACAGCGATTTCCTTATTCACAATTTGAATGCGCTGACCGGGCTGACTGTTCCGCAGCCGAATCTGCTGCTCCCCATCGGTATCTCCTTTTACACCTTTCAAACCATGAGCTATACCATTGATGTGTATCGCGGAGATGCGAAGGTGCAGAAAAACATTCTGTCTTTCGGCGCGTATGTTTCGCTGTTCCCACAGTTGATTGCGGGCCCCATCGTTCGCTATCAGACAATTGCAGACCAAATAGACGACCGTGTACATAGCGTTGATCTGTTTGGTAACGGCGTAAAACGCTTTGTGTGCGGTTTGGGTAAAAAAGTCCTCCTTGCAAACAACATAGGACTCATCTGGAAAACTGTCTCTGAGCTGCCGGGAAATCAGCTCACCGTTGTAGGCGCGTGGCTTGGCATTATCGCCTTCGGATTGCAGCTGTACTTTGATTTTTCGGGATACTCGGATATGGCAATCGGCCTCGGAAAAATGCTCGGATTCAGTTTCCTCGAAAACTTTGATTATCCGTATATCTCGAAAAGCATTACGGAATTCTGGCGGCGCTGGCACATTTCCCTCGGTACATGGTTCCGGGATTATGTGTATATCCCGCTTGGCGGCAACCGTCAGGGACTTGGAGTCCAGTTTCGCAATATTGCAATCGTGTGGCTGCTCACCGGTTTTTGGCATGGAGCAAGCTGGAATTATGTGCTGTGGGGCGTGTTCTACGGGGTACTGTTGATCATAGAAAAGTTTTTCCTGCTCCGGTATCTGAATAAAGCGCCTGCCATTGTGGGTCACATCTATACGCTGTTCTTCGTTTTGATGGGCTGGGTATTGTTTGCCATTGAGGACATGGGACAGCTCGGAAGCTATTTCAGCACCATGTTCGGAGGTGCGGCTTTCTGTGACCGGAGCACAATGTATCTGCTGACGACGTCGCTTCCGCTTTTACTGGCCGGCTTCTTTGCCTCAACGCAGATCGCTTCAAGGCTGTATCAGCGAATCAACCAACGGTGTAAGGCTCTGCCAATGGCCTTGACCGATTGCGCCGGCGTAGCTGCCATTCTGCTGTTCAGTACAGCCTATTTGATAAGCAGTTCCTATAATCCGTTTTTGTATTTCCGGTTTTAGAAAAGGAGGACAGTATGCGAAATAAATTGATCACCGTATTTTTCTGCCTTTTGCTGGCAGGCGCACCCGTTTTATCGGCTGTGCTCCCCGATCACTATTATTCGGAGAGCGAAAAGCGTAAGCTCACGCAAAAAGCTGAGGTTAAAATCACAGAATACGGGAACGGGAAATTTCAAAGCAATGTTGATAAATATCTAACCGACCAATTCCCCGGCAGGAACGGCTGGATTGCGATTAAAACCGTTACAGACATAGCAAGCGGCAAGCGGGATTCCGGCGGCGTGTATTTCGGCAAGGACGGTTTTTTGATTCAAAAATTTTCAAGCGTCAACTTCGATAATTTTAAGGCGAACACTGCCGCCGTTCTGAGCTTACAGGAGCAGGCAAAGGCGCAAGGCGTCAGCTTCACGGTTCTTCCCGTTCCGACTGCCATAGAAATTCTGTCGGATAAGCTGCCCGCCTTTGCACCCCACGCCGATCAATCTCAGTTAATTGCGTATATGAAAGAACAAGGATTACATGTTGTCGACGTAATCGACACCTTGGAAAAACACAGCGGCGAGTACATATTCTATCGGAACGATCACCACTATACCAGCCTCGGCGCTTATTACTGTTACGCGGCCTACCGGAAAAGTCTGGGGCTTTCGGTTTCTTCTCTGGCGGAATACAAAAGCGAAATTCTCTGCGACAACTTCTTCGGAACCTCGTATGCCAAGGTCAATTATCCATTTGCTAAGCCGGACACCATCACGGCATATTACCAAAACTCCACCCGTACAGTATCCTACAACAGCGGAGATTATGTGACCGAGAGCATTTACGAACGCAAATACCTTGACGGTAAGGATCAGTATGCTGTATTTTTGAATTCCAATCAGGCACAGACTGTCATTCAGGGCAGTGGCAAAAGCGGAAAACTTCTGATGATTAAGGATTCTTATGGAAATACCTTTGCTCAGTTTCCGTCAGAGGACTATGCTGAGGTGCATATGTTGGATCTTCGCTTTTACCGCGGCAGCGTGGAGGAATATATTCAGGCAAACGGGATAACCGATGTGCTTGTGCTGTATGGCGTTCCCAATTTTGCAAACGATGTAACGATTCATGCATAAAAATGACCGACGCCGTTAAAATCGTGCCAGTCATTCTGTATTCGCAGAATAGCTTGCCGTATTCAATCCCACATCCATTTAGCATTTTGCCGTGTTGGTATTGATAAAGGTTTGTGTGATTGAGAATACCGGTGTAATGAATATCACAGGATCGCAAGCATTCCGAGGAGAGCGCCGGCCGCATAGCGGCTGCGGTCTTTTGAAACGGCATAAAGCGCCGCGGCGGAACGATTCCCGCCGCGGCGCCGCAGTTCGGATCGGTTTGCCGGCCTGCTCCCTGGTTTTATAACCGCGCTTCAAGCCGGCTGTCTTCGCGCAGCAATGCGTACAGCTTCATGTCGAGAATCCGGCCGTTTTTGACCGCGTTGCTTCGCATAAGCCCCTCGCAGACAAAGCCCGCCTTCTCCAAGAGGCGGCAGGAGGCGGCGTTCGAGGCGAACGGCTCGGCATAGATGCGCAGGATGTCCGTATGGGCGAAAATCCACGCGCAGGCCTGCCGGACGGCGCTTGTGCCCAAGCCTTTGCCCCAATAGGGCTCCGCAAGATAATATCCGATTTCCGCGGTCCGCGAATGAATGTTGGTCTGCCGGAACACACCGATGCTTCCGACCGCCCGGTCTTCGACGGCGATCGCAAAGGCGTAGGTCTTGTCAGGAGCGGCCGACAGCACGGCGGCGATATACGCCTCGGCGTCCGCCACGGTATACGGGTACGGCAGACCGTCGCGCAGGTTGCGGAGGATATTCGGGTTGTTGACCGCCGCAGCCAGATCGGCGGCGTCCGATGTTCTCCATGCTCGAATCGTACAGTTCATCGTTTGTATTCCCCTTTGGTGAGGTAGTTGTGCGGAGCTTTGCCGAAACGGGTCTGCCCGCGTGGAGTCGCCGGAAAAGAAGCGGAGCGGAAGGGCATTAAAACCGGAACTGTCAGGCTTTGCTCTCCGCCCGCCGTGCGGGCGCGCGGCCAAAGCCGGCAGCGGGGCGTTTTCGCCTCTTGGAAACGCGATTTTCGAAAAATCGCTCTCAGCCAAGCAGGCGAAAACGCCATATATCCGCCTGATCTACCGTCCGCGAAAAATCCTGCGCAGCAGAGAGCCGTCGCGTTTGGCGGCCAGAAGCTCCTGTAATTCTTTTTCAGCTTCGCTGACGCCGCGTCTGGCCGCAAAGGCAAACCAGCGCTCCGCCTCTGCAACGTCCTTTTCAACGCCAAGCCCGTCGCGGCAGCAGCGAGCCGCCTCCAAAGCCGCTTCGAGATCCTTGCGGTCAAAGATCCGTTGTTTCCAGAGCTTGAACGCGCGTTGAAAAAGCTCCTGCGCCTCGGCCCGGTTTCGGCTCACGCCGCGCCCGCTCTGATAACAGCGCGCCAGCTCAAAAACCGCGCCGGCGTCGTTCTGCTCCGCCGCCTGTCTGAGCAGCGCTACGGCGCGAACCGGATCTTTTTCCACGCCGAGCCCGCTGAAATAGCAGAGCGCCAGATGGCGGCGGGCGGAAGCGCAGCCCTTTTTGGCCGCCTGCGCATAGTAATCCGCCGCCTGTTCCGCGTTCGCTTCCATGCCGCGCCCGGTTTCGCAGCAAACGCCGAGCTGATCGAGCGCCTCCGCGACACCTTCTTCCGCGGCGCGTTGAAACCAGCCGATACTGCTCTTTTCATTCTGCTCCCTGTCCAATGACTCCATGCCGCGTCCGTGAAAGAGACACAGCCCTAAGCGATACTGCGCCAGTCCATACCCCTGCCCCGACGCCTTCGCATACAGCGACATGGCACGGCGCAGATCGATCTCCACGCCCCAGCCCCACTCGAAGCATTCGGCCAGCGCAACGAGCGCCTTCGGATTTTTCTTCTGCGCCGCCAGCGACAGCCATTCGACGCCTTCATCGACGCCCCAGCCCCGTATCCGAATCAAACAGCGCCCCAGATGAAACTGCGCCCAGGTATGCCCCGCCTCAGCCGCCTGCCGGTACAGGCGAAGGGCGCGCGCTTCGTCCGCTTCAACGCCGAGCCCCTTTTCATAGCACTGGCCGAGAAGATCCACGGCGCGGGGCGAATTTTCTTTTGCCGCGCGGCGCAGCCACGCGACGGCCTCCGCCTCGTTCTTTTCCGCGCCGTGCCCTTCGAGGAGACAGACCGCCAGGCTGCACTGCGCCGGAGCATAGCCTTTTTCAGCGGCGCGGCGGTACAGCTCCACGGCGCGGGTGCCGTCGGCCGCCGTCCCTCTGCCCTGCTCACAGCATTCGCCGAGCATCGCCTGCGCCCACGGAAACTCCTGCTCCGCGGCGCGTTCCAGCCATTTTACGGCCGCGGCCTCGTCTTTTTCCACGCCGCACGCGTTCAGCAGGCAGCGCGCCAGCCGGGTCTGCGCCGGAGCATAGCCCTCTTCCGCAGCGCGCCGGTACTGCTCTACGGCGCGCTGCCGGTCCTCCGCGACGCCGTAACCGAACTCATAACAAATCCCGAGCGTTTCAACCGCGCAAAGGCTGTTCTGCTCCGCCGCCTGCGTCAGCCGTTCGACGGCTCCGGCTTCATCCTCCGCGACGCCGCGCCCATACAGCAGGCACAGCCCCAGATTGCACAGAGCGCCTGCATGGCCCTGTTCGGCCGCGCGCCGGTACTGCTCCACAGCGCGTTCCTCGTCCCGCTCGGTGCCGCGGCCTTGTTCGCAGCACTCTCCGAGCAGGTTCTGCGCGCGCGGATACCCCTGCTCGGCGGCGCGTTCCAGCCATTCCACAGCCGCCGCAGCGTTTTTTTTGAGGCCGCGGCCGTTCAGCAGGCAGACCGCTAAATTGCACTGCGCCGCGGCAAAGCCCTGCTCCGCCGCCTGCCGGTACAGCTCCGCGGCGCGCGCGATGTCCGGCTCGACTCCGTA
>QAMX01000005.1 GCA_003149835.1 Clostridiales bacterium | reverse complement strand
CGGAAAATGGTTTTATCCCGCGAAAAACGTGTGTCCCGATAGATTCTCGAAATCGTTTTGCCTACGCCCGGCGTCGTGACGATTCGGTCGTCGATCGCCGAAACCGCCGGCGTCAAAGCGGTCGCCAGCTCCTTCAACGGGAGCAGAACGTGTTCGTTATACGTGGACTTGTGCTCTGTAAACCAGCCTTTGTCGTCTCTGAGGCGGTTTTCAAACAGAAAATCGAGCGTCTTTTGCGAAAACATATCGTTCCCCTGTCTTTGGCGGTTGTATTCCCCGCGGAAGCGATTTCGCCTCCCGCGCCGTCCCGCCGTTTAAGATCTCTGCGCCTTACTCATGCGCTTTGCAGGCCAGCGTTTCCACATCCATGCGGAGAATTGTCACGGCGTCGAGCGCGCGGCTGTCAAAGCCCCAGTCCGCCTCGCCCGCATAGTGGCGCATGATCTGCCGCAGCGCGGCCTCCTTGTCCTTCGGCTCGGCGACAAACGACACCGTCCCCGTGCCGATGACGCTCTGAAAGCGAAACGAATAGCCGCAGGCGATCTCGCCCGCGTTGACGGCGTGACCGGTGTCAAGCTCAAAGCCCACGCGGCTGTTTTTTCGCAGCAGATCGATCTTTCGGCCTTCCGGCGCGCAGTGCATATAAAAGCTGCGTTTCTCCGCCTCATGGGTAAAGCCGAAATTGAGCGGGACGATATACGCCTCGCAGCCGTCTGTCATGCCGAGCCGCAGGCAGTCGCAGCTCAGGATGATCTCGTCGATCCTCCTGCCGTCGGTGATCTCGCGGTCTTTTCTTCGCATTCGGTTTCGCTCCTCTCTCAGTGCCGCCTTCGCGCTTTGCACCATGCGCCGGAGCTTTTTGCTTCACAGCGCTTCGTTTTTTTTGCCCATCGAACTCTTTCGGCCGGTTGCGCGGCGTCGCCGTGGCTGCCAACCGTTTTCAGCGCCGGCGGCTGTCCTGCGCCTACGATACAGTTTTCACCCGATAAGCCGAGCCCGCCGTAATCTCAAAGCTATCCGCCAGCGCCGGCGTCAGCAGGATTTGCTTGTCCTCCCGGATCAGAATCATTTCAAAATCGCCTGTCTCGCGCCAAAAGCGGACGGCCTCCTCCTCGCCCATGACAAACAGCGCCGTCGAAAGCGCGTCGGCCCGCGTCGCGTCGGCGCAGACCACCGTCACGCTTTCCAGCCCGTTGTCGGCGGGACGGCCGGTAGCGGGATCGAGCAGGTGATGATAGCGCATCGCGCCCCGCATAAAATAGCGCTGATAAGAGCCGCTGGTCACAACGGCGGTGTCGCGCACGGCGAGCACGCCCACCGTTTCCCGCGTGTCGCCGGGGTCCGCAATCCCGATCCGCCATGCGTTTCCGTCGAGTTTTTCGCCGAGCGCAAAAATATTTCCCCCGAGGTTAATCAGAGCGCTCTCCACGCCGTATTCGCAGAAGACCTCGCGAACGGACTCCGCCGCGTAGCCCTTGGCGATGGCGCCGAGATCGATCTGCGCGCCGTCCGTCAGAGAGGCGGTCCGGCGCTCCGCGTCGAGGCGGAGCTTCTGATAACCGACGCGGGCCAGCGTCTCCGCAATCGCCGCTTCATCGGGCACCGTCCCTTCCCCGCCGAAGCCCCAGAGCTGCGTCAGCGGATAGGTGGTGATGTCGAAGGCGCCTCCGGTCTGTTCGGAAACCGCCTGTGCGGTTTGTAGGAGTGAAAACAGCTCCGCTCCGATCTCGACCTCCTGACCGTCGGCGGCGTTGAGCCGCGCCGCGCCGCCCGTTCCGGCCGCATCGCGCACGTTCAGCTCAGCTTCCAGCGCGTTGATTTTTTCCGCCGCCGCCGCCAGAGCGCCGGCCGCGTTTTCGCCGCCGGCGCGCAGCAGCATATACGTGTCCATTGCAAAAAGCTGTTCCTCGGCGTAGGCGCTGTCGGTTTCCCCGCCGCAGCTCCCGAACAGCGGCAGCAAACAGATCGCCGCGATGAGCAGGCAAAGTCTTTTTACATTTCCCATTGCTTCAAATCCTTTACGCGTTCATACAGCCGCACATAGCTTTCGTGCCGGGAAACGGCGATTTTCCCCTCGGCCACCGCCGCGAGCACAGCGCACCCGTCGTCGCGGACATGCGAGCAGTCGGAATAGCGGCAGCCGCCGAGATACCCGGTAAATTCCGGGAAGCAGAACGGCAGCCGGCCGGCGTCCGTCATCTCCATCTCCACCGCGTCGAAGCACGAATAGCCCGGCGTATCGGCGACATAGCCGCCGTCCTCGGTCGCCAGCAGCTCGACATGGCGCGTCGTCTGACGGCCGCGCCCGATCTTCTCGCTTAATCCCCCGGTTCTCGCCTCAAAGCCCGGATAGAGCCGGTTGATCAGGCTCGATTTTCCGACGCCGGAATTCCCCGTCAGCACGCAGAAAGCGCCGCGCAGGCGGGCGGCGAGCGCGTCAAGCCCGCTGCCGTCGGCGGCGCTGACGGAGACTGTGGCATAGCCGAGCGAAGCGTAGAGCTCCGCGAGCTCCGCGCCCGGCGCGAGGTCGGTCTTGTTGATGCAGATGACCGGCTCGATGCCCTTAAAGGCCGCGAGCGCGGTCATTGAGTCGATCATCAGCCGCGCCGTTACGGGCGGCGCGGCTGAAACGACGATAATCAGCCGGTCAATATTGGCCACCGGCGGCCGAACCAGCGAATTTCGGCGGGGCAGAATCTCCGTCAGCACACCGTTTCCGTCGCGGTGCGGCTCAAACAAGACCTCGTCGCCCGCCAGCGGCGCGATGCCATCCCTGCGAAACCGCCCCCGCGGCCTGCAAAGCCAGACGTTTTCCCCGCTATGGAGCTTCTCCGCCTCACAGCCTCCGGCCGTTTCAAGGACGCCGGCCGTTTCACGGACGGTGTACAGCGTGCTCGCCGTTTTGACGATCTTTCCCTGCGGCATATCTGCGGCCGTCCCCTCCTATGAAATCACGATCGATTCCGATTTATACAGCGTCGTGTCAATATACGCTTCTACCCGCACCGTCCCGCTCCCGCGGATGCGCAGCGTAATCGCTCCGCTTGTTTTCTCAACGGTTTCCGAGTACATAACGATATCGTCCACATAAATTTCCAGCAGGAACTGATCCGGATACTCCACGCCCTGCGGCAGCATCAGCGTCCAGTCGACGTAGCCCTCCTCCGGCGGCGTATCGGACGACGTGGCGTCGCTCGTCTGAGGCGGCTCGGAGCTGCTTGTATCGGTCGGCTCCGTCGCCGGTTCCGTAGGCGGCTCTGTTTCAGGCGGCGTCGTCTCCACGGCCTTGCTCAGCGTGATGTTGACCGTCATGCCCTGCGGCACCTCGACCTCCGCCGGCGTGCTCTGGCCGATGACGATCCCCGGCGCGTAGGCGTCGCTCTCCTCGTAATCGACGATACCGACGTTGAGCCCATAGGCCGACAACGTGCTGCGGGCCGTCTCCTCGGTCATGCCGAACAGGTTCGGCATTTCGACGATATCGGTTTTTGTCCCCTGGCTGATGACGAAGGTGATCGTCTGACCCTCCGTAATCGTCTGATTGGCGATCGGGTCGGTGCGGATAATATGGTTCCGCTCCACCGTCTCGCTCGCTTCATACAGATA
This sequence comes from Clostridiales bacterium, assembly GCA_003149835.1. Taxonomy (GTDB): domain Bacteria; phylum Bacillota; class Clostridia; order Oscillospirales; family QAMX01; genus QAMX01. The sequence goes on along the minus strand of QAMX01000005.1, from coordinate 17,608 downwards.
AGTGACCGTGACCGTTTTCTCCATCAGGGTGCGGATGTCCTGGCTGGCCTCCATGTAGTCCCAGTTGATATAGTTCGGCATCGTCTCCACGCGCTTGCCAAGGCTCAGCACAAGCTCGATGGTGGAGTTTTCCTTTACCTTCTTTCCGACAGGCTGATTCTGATCGATAATCACGCCTTCGTCATAGGTCGAGTCGTGCTTTTGGTCGGCGATCACCAGCTCAAATTTGAGCGAGGAATCCGTCGAGACGTCCTGATAGGTCCGCCCCACGAGGTTCGGCACCGGCACTTCGGCGGTTCCCGCTTCCGGGCTGAAAATCGTCACCCACAGGGCGGCGACGATGGCGGTGACCAAAAGCAGCATCAGCACCGCCGCCGCAATCGGCATCATATTGATTTTCTTTTTTACAGCCGCGCCGTCCTCGGCGGAGTCGGGCGCCCTGCGGCGGCTCATCGCGGTCTGCGGCGCGGGGACGATCGCCCCTTTATTTTGCGGCGACGGCGTGAAGCGCATCGTATCGCCGTCGCCGGCGGTGATCGAGGGGACAAACGACGGCATAAACGACCCCGGATCCTTCCGGTACGCCTCCAAATCGTCGATCATTTCGGAGGCCGTGGCATAACGGGTTTCCAGAGATCCCGACATTGCGCGCAGCGTGATCGCCTCCAAAGCCTCGGGGATATCGGGGTTGATCTCGCGCGGCGGGACAGGGGTGGAACGGATGTGCTGCATGGCGATGGCGACCGCCGTGTCGCCCTGATAGGGCAGCTCGCCGGTCAGCATTTCGTACAGCATGACGCCGACGGAATAGATGTCCGCCCGCCCGTCCGTCGCCTCGCATCGCGCCTGCTCCGGCGCGATGTAGTGAACCGAGCCGAAGGCGTTGACCTGATTGGTCGTCATCTCCGTGTTGCCGGAGACGCGGGCGATGCCGAAATCGGTGACCTTTGCCGTGCCGTCGCGGAGGATCATGATGTTCTGCGGCTTGATATCGCGGTGGACAATTTTTTTCGCGTGCGCATGTTCCAGCCCGCGCAGAATCTGTACGGTAAAATGCAGCGTCTCCTTGATGGTCAGAACGCCGCGCTGCGTCATGTACTGTTTGAGCGTGATGCCGTCGATCAGTTCCATGACGAAATATTCGTTTTCGTCGTTGGTCGAGACGTCAAAGACGTTGATGACGTTGGGATGGTTCAGCCGCGCGACCGCCTCGCTCTCGGCATGGAAACGCCGCCGCAGCTCGGTGTCGCCGCGCAGCTCGGGTTTCAGCACTTTGACCGCCACGAGGCGGTTCAGCTTTCTGTCCCGCGCCTTATAAACGACAGCCATGCCGCCGGTGCCGATGATCTCGATGATTTCGTAGCGGCCGTCCAGAACCTTTCCGATAAAGCTATCCATAAATGACATTCCCATATGTCCGGAGCTGTCTCCGGACAGAGGTTCCTCTCTTTGCTGTTTTTCGCTGCCTGATTCAGACGGAGAGCAGCACAACCGTGATGTTGTCCGGGCCGCCTCGGTCGTTTGCGATCTGGATCAGCCGTTCAGGGCAGGTCGAAAACTCGGCGCCCGAACGGATTTCAAACAGAATTTCCTCGTCCAAAAGCATGTTGGAGAGCCCGTCGGAACAGAGCAGCAGGATGTCTCCCGACTCGACGCGCCGGTCGAAAAATTCCGGTTCGACCTCCGGTTCCGTTCCGACCGCACGCGTTATGTAATTCTTCGCCGGGTGCAGCCGCGCCTGTTCCGGCGTCAGCTCGCCGCGGCGGATCATCTCCTCGGCGACGGAGTGGTCGCTGGTAATCTGGGCGATGCCGCCTTGGGTGATATGGTAGGCCCGGCTGTCCCCGACGTTGAGGATACACGCGTCCGATCCGTCCACCAGCGCGGCGACGACCGTCGAGCCCATGCCGGAATAAACGATATCCTCGTTTGATTTCTCAAAGGTGAGGCGGTTGGCGTTTTGGATCGCCTCGCCCATCACGGCGCGCATGTAGGCGACGGTCATCCCCGGCTTCTGCCGTTTTCTGACTTCGGCGGCAAACAGGGATACCGTCATGTCGCTGGCGACGTTGCCGGCTTTCGCGCCGCCCATCCCGTCGCCTACGACGAGAAAGGCCTGAGCGTCTCCGTGCCGCACATCGATATAATAGTTGTCCTGATTGTCTCTGCGCCGTCTTCCTTTGTCCGTCGCTCCGACTGCCGTCATACCGTACCGCCCCCATGCGCTTCACATTCGCGTGATTCCGCTGTCTCTACTCTTTTATTTTATCATCGATTTATGAATTTTACAACACCCTCGGCCAAAAACATCGTTTTCGTTTGTCAATTCTCCGCGGTTTCCGGCTGTGTGCGCCGGACGTCTCCGCTCGGCGGCTGCACCGAGCGCCGCAGCTGGCCGCAGGCGCCGTCGATGTCGGCGCCCAGACGGCGCCGCACCGTCACATGCAGGCCGCGGGCTTCCAGCGCCGCGACAAACTGCCGGAGGCGCTGCTCGGCCGAGGCGCGGAAGCGCGTCTCCTTCACTTCATTTAAGCGGATTAGGTTCAGGTGCGCGCCCGTGCCCCGCAGCAGCGCGGCGAGCTCGCCGGCCTCGCGCTCCGAATCGTTGACGCCGGCCATCACCGCGTATTCGTATGAGACGCGCCGCCCCGTGACGCGCTGGTACTCCGTCGCCGCTTGTACCAGCTCGGCGATCGGGTAACGGCGGTTGACGGGCATCAGCGCGCTGCGCGCCTCGTCGCGCGTCGCGTGCAGCGAGACGGAAAGCGTGATGGCCAGCTTCCGCTCCGCAAGCGCGCGGATCTTCGGAACCAGCCCGCTCGTCGAAAGAGAGATGTGGCGCTGGCCGATGCCGAGCCCATCCTTTTCCCCGGCCAGCAGGATAAAATCGACCGAGGCCTCAAAATTGTCGAGCGGCTCGCCCGTCCCCATCATCACAATGCCGTCGACGCGCTCGCCGCTGTCGCGCCGCGCCGCGGCGGCCTGCATCAGGATTTCGCCCGCGCTCAGGTTGCGCACAAAGCCGTCCAGCCCCGAGGCGCAGAAGGCGCAGCGCATCTTGCAGCCGACCTGCGTCGACACGCAGAGGGTATTTCCGTGCTTATATTTCATCAGCACGCTCTCGACGCAGTTTCCGTCTCCGAGGCGAAAGAGGTATTTCACCGTTCCGTCGAGCGCCGATTCCTGGCGGCGGACGATTTCAATCGAAGGCAGCGCATACGTTTCCGCGAGCCGCGCGCGCTCCGCCTTCGGCAGCTCGGTAAAGTCGTCAAAGCTCTCCCATTCATAGCGGTGCAGACGCAGAAAGACCTGCTTCGCCCGGAAACGCGCCAGCCCCATGCCGGTCAGCGATTGTTCCAGCTCGGCGGGAAGCAGGGAGAGAATATCCGTTTTCTGCTCAGGCGGCAGCGTCGTCAGCATCGTCTCGTCCTCGGTTTCAGCGGCGCGGACAAGCGCCGCAAAATTATAAAGATTTCGGTTGAAAAACCACGGTTGGCGCCGGCCTCGTCTCCGGCCGCGGAAAGCGCTATGCAAAAAAGCGCGGCGTGGCTGCGGGTTCCGGCCTTCTCAAACGGCGTCGGGCCGCCAAATCCGCTCCGCCCGGCGGGCGGTGTCCGGCGTCAAAGCAAAACCGCCGCCCTCTCCCGTTTCTTTCAGACGTTAAAATTCCGTTTTTTAGTGGGCTTCTTATTCAAAGCGCTCACCCGTCTGAACGGCGCGGCCATTGATAAAGTCGGCGGCGCTCATGGCGCGCTTGCCCTCCGGCGCCAGCTCGGTCACGATCAGCGCCCGCCCGTCTCCGCAGCGGACGGCAATCCCCTCTTTTCCGCAGCGGACAATCTCCCCGTCCGCGCCGGAGCAGACCTCGCCGGCCGGTTCCGGCCGCATCGCGGTGAGCTTGACGGCCTTGCCCCGGAAACGGGCCGACACGCTGAGCGCCGGCGTCAAGCCTCTGTATACACAGTACAGCTCGGCGGCAGGCCGCGAAAAGTCCAGCCGCCCCTCCGCCTTGTCGAGCATGGGCGCATAGGTCGCGTCCTCGTGCCGCTGCGGGATGCGCACAATCCTTCCGCCGGCGATCTGTTCAATCGTCTCCGCCAGCAGCGGCGCGCCGAGCCGCGCCAGACGCGCCGTCAGCTCGCCCGCCGTCTCGTCCGCGCCGATCTCCGTCTCCGCCGTGAGGAGCATATCGCCCTCGTCCATCCCCTGCGAGAGAAACATCGTCGTCAGACCCGTTTTTTTCTCGCCGTTCATCACCGCGCGCTGAATCGGCGCCGCGCCGCGGTATTTCGGCAGCAGCGACCCGTGCAGGTTGATACAGCCCAGCCGCGGATATTCCAGCACATCCTGCGGCAGAATCTTTCCGTAGGCGACGACAACGATCAGCTCCGGCGCCGTCTCCTGCAAGACCGGCAGCAGCGCGCCGCCGCGCAGCGTTTCCGGCTGAAAAACGGGGATGCCGGCCGCCTCGGCGATCACCTTGACCGGCGGCGGCAGAACCTGCATGCCGCGGCCGCGCGGCTTGTCGGCGCGGCAGACCGCGCCCGTCACGCAGTAGCCGTTATCGATCAGATATTTCAGGGAAACCGCCGCAAACTCCGGCGTCCCCATGTAGAGAATTCTCAGTTTTTTTCCGTCCGTCACAGGCTCACCCACCGTTTTCGTCATTCCTCGTCTTCTTCGTCCCCGCCGTCCCGATCCTTGACGTCGACATATTCGTAAATCTTTTCATCAAAGAGAACGCCGTCGAGATGATCGTATTCATGCTCAAACGCCTCGGCGATCAGCCCTTCCCCTTCGTCCTCAAAGGCTTCGCCCTTTTCGTCCTGCGCGGAGATTTTGACATACATCGGCCGCACCACACGCCCCCAGACGCCGGGCACGCTCAGGCAGCCCTCGACCGGCCGCTGCTCGCCGCGCCGCTCCACAATCACCGGGTTGACATACGCTCTGACGCGCTCGCCGTCGTTGACGACAAACACGCGGCGCAGGATACCGATCTGCGGCGCGGCAAGGCCGACGCCGTTGGATTCAATCAGCGTGTCGGTCATGTCGCGGATCAGCAGCTTCAAGCGTTTGTCGAACACCGTCACCGCGTGACATTTCTTTTGCAGGCACTCGTCGCCCTTTTTGCGTATTTCAAGCACTGACATTCTCTATCCTCCGTTATATTTCCAAACTCTGCGTTTGTGTTCCGGCCGGGAGCCGGCGCATACGGTATCATCGAACAGTCCCTCGCGGTCGGCCGCCTCCGACAGGGGCAGAAACGCGCCGTCCAGTCCGGCCAGCTTCCATTCAATTTTTCGGGCGCTGTCATGAATTTCCGTCAGTCGCTCCCAAGCCTGCGGCTGATCAGAGCGAATCCGCCGCCTTTCCAGTTTCATTGTTTCTCGTTTCCATTTTTTCTGTCTGAGCGGCGCGAGGCCGTCAGTTTTGCGGGTTGAACTCCGCCGAAATCATAATCCCTGTAAAGCGCCGGTCGGCCATGCAGCGCCGCAGGACGCCCGATACCATATCGCGGACGCGCTTGCTCTCCTCGGTCTTTAAGACGACTTGATAGCGGTATTTATTGTTCAGCTTGAAGACCGGCGCAGGGACGGGGTCATACAGCGTATCCTCTGCGCACAGGAACGGCGCGACCGCTTCCCGCAGCATGCGCGCCGCCGCAAAAACGCGGCTGTTTTCAATGCCCGCAAGCCGGAAGCACAGCAGATCGCAGAAGGGCGGATATCGAAGCGCCTGCCGGAAGGCGATCTCTCCGGCGTAAAAGCGGTCGTAGTCCTGCGCCGCCGCAAGCCGGAGAATCTCATGATCCGGCGAATATGTCTGAATGACGGCGCGGCCCGTCCGGCTGCCGCGTCCGGCGCGGCCGACGACCTGCGTGAGCTGGGAAAAAGCGCGCTCGTTGGCGCGAAAATCCGGGACGTTCAGCGCCTGGTCGCCGTCGATGACGCCGACCAGCGTCACCGAATCGAAATCAAGCCCCTTGGCGATCATCTGCGTTCCCAGCAGGATCGGCACCTTTTCGCGCCGAAACCGTTCGAGCAGCGCCTCGTGCGTATGGATGCCGCCGGTCGTATCGGCGTCCATACGGATGACGCCGACGCCGGGGAACAGCGCCGCGAGCTCCTCGGCGATCCGCTGCGTCCCCGCGCCCTCGCGGCTGATCGAAGCGCTGCCGCACTGCGGGCAGTATTCGTAGACCGGCGCGGAGCGCGAACAGTAGTGGCACATCAGCCGGTGGTTGGCCGAATGATACGTCAGCGCCACGGAGCAGGCCTCGCAGCGCGGCACATAGCCGCAGCTGCGGCAAAGCATATAGCGGCTGGCGCCGCGCCGGTTCAAAAACAGAATGCATTGCTCTCCGGCGTCGACCGTTTCGCGGATCGCCGCGGCCAGCGGCGCGCTGATGTGCGTCTCGTTGCCGCGTTTCAGCTCCGCTTTCATATCGGCGAATGAAACCTCCGGCAGAGTCACGCCGCCGAAACGGTTTTCCAGCCGGAAATAGGCGTATTTTCCGCTCCGCGCCGCATACATGCTTTCGAGCGCCGGTGTCGCCGATGCGAGCAGCAGTAGCGCCCCGTGCTGAACGGCACGAAACTTGGCGACGTCGCGCGCATGGTAGCGCGGCGACTGCTCGGATTTATACGACCCCTCCTGCTCCTCGTCGATGACGATCAAGCCGATATCGCTGAGCGGCGCAAAGACGGCCGAGCGCGTGCCGACGACGACGTCGGCGCGGCCGGAGCGGATCCGCTTCCACTCGTCGTAGCGCTCTCCGGCGCCGAGGCCGGAATGCAGCACGGCGACGCGGTCGCCGAAGTAACCGTAGAGGAGGTTTAAAAGCTGCGGCGTCAGCGCGATCTCGGGGACAAGCACGACGGCCTGCCGGCCGCAGCGCAGGCAGCGGCGGATCAGGCTGATATAGACAAGCGTTTTTCCGCTCCCCGTCACGCCGTGCAGCAGCGCCGCGCAGGGGCTTTTCGCCGCGATCTTTTCACACAGCGGCTCGTATGCTGCGGCCTGCTCCGCGTTCAGAACGGGATCCGGCCGCAGCTCTGCGGCCGCCGGCGGCGGAGCGGAAAGCCGGAGCACCTCGCGGTCAAACAGCTCGACGAGCCCGCGGCGCGCAAGCGTCTTGACCGTCGCGGCCGACGCGCCGGTATAATAGGAAATCTCCTTGACCGCCGCCTCGCCCGAGGCGCGCAAAAAATCGACCACCGCGGTCTGCGCCTTTGTCAGCCGCTTCTGCGGCTCGGCCTCATCGGCAAGCCGCGCGCAGGCGACGGTTTTGTCCTGACTGTGCAGCAGCGCGTGCTGTTTGCTCAGCAGCAGCTTCTTTTTGACCAGCTCGCCGAGCAAATCGTCCAGCCCGTCCTCCCCAAAGCGTTTGGACAGCTCGGCGAGCGCAACGTCTCCGCCGCGCTCGCGGATAAATAAAAGCAGCGGCAAGGCCTTGCTCTGCTCAGAAAGCGGCTTGCCGTCATACTCGCGGTTATAGGTATACAGCACCTCCTGCCGGATATCGCTTCCGGCGGGGATACAGAGCCGGAACGCGTCGAAACAGGTGCAGAAATACTTGTCGCGCATCCAGAGGACGAGCTTCAAATCCTTTTCAGAAATGATCGGCGCCTCGTCGAGCAGCTCCCCGACGGGCTTTTTGCCCTCCGCCGTGTCCTCGTCTCTGACGCTCAGGATCAGCGCCTGCACCAGCCGGTTTCCCCGCCCGAACGGCACCAGCGCGCGCATCCCCGCGGAGACCGCGCGCGTCTCCGACGCCGGCAGATAATACGAATAGGGGCGGTCGTAGACATAGCTCTCCGCCCTCACCGCGACCAGAACGGTTCTCACCATATCGACCTACCGCCTCCTTGATCCGACGCCTCGGTATTGCTACTCGTTTTCCATCGCCGCCGCGCCGTCCGCCGCAGCTCTGTTTTCCGCGGCAGGCTCGGCGTAGCCCTCGTCATAAATCTGTTGCACCGCGAGCTTCACCGGCTTGTCTTCCAGCTTCTGGCCGTTTTCGATTGCCTCCTCGGCGATTTCCCGCGCCCGCTTCGCCGTGATATTGACAAGCAGGTAGCGGTTTCCCACGATATTGACAAGCGATTCCAGCGTAGGATACAGCATAATCCGTTACAACTCCTGTTTTTTATATGTTTTTTTGTTTGATCTGATACGCGCGCGGTCATCCGCAGCCAAAGCCGTTTACCGGCTGATCGTTTTCAGCCGGTCTGCTATCAGGCCGCAGATCTCCATCGCCGCGCTCCGCACGTCGACGTTATATACCGCGGCGTCGAACTGCGGCGCCAAGCGGCACTCCCCCTCGGCGATCGCCAGGCGTTTGCGAACCGCCGTCTCCGTCTCGGTCTTGCGCCCTCTGAGGCGGCGCTCCAGCTCTTCCATAGAAGGCGGCAGCAGAAAGACCAGCAGCGCCTCCGGCAGGCTCCTGCGCACCTGAAACGCCCCCTGCGTGTCGATATCGAGCACGACGATTTCACCCGCCGCGATCTTTTGCTCGATGGCCGCGCGCGGCGTTCCGTAGAGATTGCCCGCATATTCCGCATGTTCGAGAAAGTCATTCCCGGATACGCCTTTTAAAAAGCTTTCCCGGTCGGTGAAATAATAATGCACGCCCTCTGTTTCGCCCGGGCGGGGCCGCCGCGTCGTTTTCGACACGGAGACGGAAACCGGCCGGCCAAGCCTCTGCGGACACAGCTCCTTGAGCTGTTCTATGACCGTCCCCTTTCCGACGCCGGACGGGCCGGAAAGGACGAGCAGCAGGCCTCTGCCGCCGTCTGCGCTGTAATTGATGCCGTTTGCCTCGTTTTCCATACCGTCTCGCTCACTGCCCGTCTTCGAGCGCTTCCTCCTCGTCTTCATCCTCTTCGTCGTCGGTCTGATCCTCGACGCGGTGCGCGATCGTTTCCGGCTGAATCGCCGAGAGAATCACGTGGTCGCTGTCGGTGACGATGACCGCCCGCGTGCGGCGGCCATAGGTCGCGTCGATGAGCATGCTTCTGTCGCGCGCTTCGAGAATGATCCGTTTGATCGGCGCGGATTCGGGACTGACGATGGAAACGATCCGCCCCGCCGAGACCATATTGCCAAAGCCGATGTTGACGAGCTTCAAAACGTTCATAACCTTTTCATCCTTTTCTTTCCGCTTCTTTCCGCCGCGGGGAGAAATCCGCTTTTCGGCGGCCACTTTCGGCCGCGCGCAGCGGAAAATCGGCTCTCCGTTTGACGGCGCGCGGCGAAAAGCCTCCCTATTCGATATTCTGAATCTGTTCGCGGATTTTTTCCAGCTCGGCTTTCATGTCGAGCGTCAGGCGCGTGACGGCGAGGTCGGAGGCTTTTGAACCGATGGTATTGATCTCGCGGTGAATCTCCTGAACCAAAAAATCGAGCTTGCGCCCTACGGCTCCGCCCGCGTCGAGCAGGGCGCGAAGCTGTGAAAAGTGGCTTTCCAGCCGCACCGTCTCCTCGTCGGTGGCGATGCGGTCGGCTACGATTGCGGCCTCCGTCAGAATGCGCGCCTCGTCGACCTGCGTATCGGCCAGCAGCTCCCGCATTTTTGCCAGCAGCTTCTCGCGGTACTCCGCGACGATCTCCGGCATACGCGCGCGAACCGCCAGCATCATTCTTTCCAGCTCGTCGGTCTTGGCGAGCACGTCGGCGCGCAGAGCCGCGCCCTCGGTGCTGCGCATACCTGCAAACGCGCCCAGCGCCTGATCCAGCACCGAGCAGACCTCGCCGAGCAGCCGGTCGCGGTCTTCTTCCACTTTTTTGACCGTAAATACGTCCGGCAGCCGCGCGACGCCCATCGCCGTCGCGTCGTTCGGCAGGCCGTATTCTGAGGCGATCTCCCGGATCGCGCCGAGATAGGCCGTTACCGCGCCGCCGTTGACGCTGACCTCGCTGTCGCCCTCGGCGTATTCGATGCCGATGAAGACGTCGACCTTGCCGCGCGTGACGCCCGCCGCTTTCAGCCGGGCTTTGACGGGCTCCTCCAAAAATGCGTACAGGCGCGGGCAGCGCACGGCGCAGTCGAGATAACGGTTGTTGACCGAGCGCAGCTCCGCAGTAATCGTTTTGTTTCCGACCTGCTCGGACGCGCGCCCATAGCCGGTCATACTGTTGATCATAACGGCTCCGTTTCTCCGCCGCATATCGTCGATACCGAAACCGTCCCGCGGCGGAAAACGGTTCCGAAAAATTCTCCGGTCTCTATCCCTGACGAGGGCTCGCCGCGGCGTATCCCGCACCGCAAGGCGGATTCCGACCGTCTCCCGCCTGCGCGGCGGGAGACGGTCGGAGCCGCGTCATATCACTTGGTGATGGTGACTTTGGAGAGGCCGCGCGGATTATCGGGGTTGAGGCCGCGCGCCGTCGAAAGCGCGCAGGCGAACATCTGCATGGCCGTGCTTGCGGAGAACAGCGCGCAGATCTCGTCGCATTCCGGCAGCAGAATCCCGCTGTCGGCCTCGGCGATCACGGCCGGATCCGGCGTGAACGCAAAAACGTCGCCGCCCGCCTGTTTGACGCGCTCGATCATCTTGCGGGAGTCGTCGGCCAGCTTGTCGCCGAGCGCAAACTGGAACACCGGCGTCCCGTCGGAGATCTGCGCCACCGGCCCGTGGTAAAAATCGCTCGTCGCATAGCCGCGGCTGCGGATATAGCACGTCTCCTGCGTTTTGAGCGCGAATTCCAGCGCGATCGGGAAAGCGAAACCGCGGCCCAGAACAAAGCTGTCGCCGATAAAGCGGTAACGCCCCGCGGCCTGTTCGACGGCTTCGGCGAGCTTGTAGGTCTTATCAATCACCTGCGGCACACGGCGCTGCGCGTCTTTCAGTTCCTGATTCCCCGACCATTTCGCAACGAGCGCGAGCACGAGATAGAGCTCGCCGATAAACGTTTTCGTCGCGGCGACGGATTTTTCCGGCCCCATCGCGCAGTCCAGATGGAACGCCGCGCAGGACGCCATCGGCGAATCCGGCTCGTTGGTGATCGCCACGGTCACCGCGCCGCTCTCATTGGCGCGGGTCAGCACTTCCATCGCGTCGGCGGCGCGGCCGCTCTGCGACAGACCGATGACGAGCTGATTTTTCAGGCAGAGCGCGCCGTCGTACACGGTGTACACCGAGGGCGCGGCCAGCGCGACCGGCAGGCCGCAATAGGTCTCGATCAGATATTTGGCGAACACGCCCGCGTGATCGGACGTGCCGCGCGCCGCAATCACAACGCCGGAAACCTTTTTCTTCTTGACGGCGCGGACGATTTCGGCGATCATAGCCGTGTTTTTCGCCTTCGCCGCGCGGCATCCGGCGGCGGACTCGTTAATTTCCTTCCACATCAGCGTTTCAGTCATAACCATATTGATTGTTCTCCTTTTATTTTGAATGCGCCCGAAACCCGCTTCGGGCGGAATAGGCAATGCCAATGGCTGTGATTTGGGTTTGAAGTCAGGCGGCTCCGCCGCAAACGGAAAAAACTTCTCCGTCGCTGCGCCTCTTACGCGCCGCAGGCGAAGCTCACGCCCGCGGACGCTTCCGGCCGGGACGCAACACCCCTCAAAACCCGGCCGGAGTCCGGCGATGGCCGTCAGCCGTCGAGATTCTCGCGCCGGTAGCGCATTTCCGCCCAATCCTCTTTGGAGATCAGGATCTGGCGCGGCTTCTGCCCCTCAAACGGGCCGATGATGCCGCAGCTTTCCATCTGATCGACGATTCTCGCCGCGCGGGCGTAACCGAGTTTCAGGCGGCTTTGCAGCATCGAGGTGGAAACCCGGCCGCTCTCGACGGCGATGCTCACCGCGTCGTTGAACAGCTCGTCCACGTCGTCGGCGTCTCCGTCGTCGCGCGAGGCGGCGCGGCCCTTGCCCTTGCCGTTTCCGGCGTTCTGGGCGTTTTTATCGATCTGGGCGATGACGTCGTCCGAATAGGAGACCGGATTTTCGTTCTTGACGTACTGCACGACGGCGTCGATCTCGGCGCTGGTGACCAGACAGCCCTGAATGCGCACGGGCTTGTTGGCGCCGATCGGCGAAAAGAGCATGTCGCCGCGGCCGATCAGCCGCTCCGCGCCGATCTGATCGAGGATGATCCTCGATTCCAGGCCGCTGGCGACCGAAAAGGCGATGCGCGAAGGGATGTTCGCCTTCATCAGGCCGGTAATCACGTCGGCGGAGGGCCGCTGCGTCGCCACGATCAGGTGCATGCCGGCGGCGCGCGCCATCTGCGCGATGCGGCAGATCGATTCCTCCACCTCGCCGGGCGAGACGATCATCAGGTCGGCCAGCTCGTCGATGACGATGACGATGCGCGCCATCTTTTCAAAGCGCGGCGTTTCCTCCCGGACGGTCTCGCCGTTTTCCTCCTCGTCGCTGAGCGCAAACGGCGCTTCCTCCTCGGCGGCGGCGCTGTTGAGCCGGTCGCACTCCTCGTTATATTCGCTGAAATTGCGGACGCCGAGCTCGTTGAAGCGCTTGTAGCGCTGCATCATCTCCATGACCGCCCATTGCAGAGCGCCCGCGGCCTTTTTCGGGTCGGTAACGACGGGAATCAGCAGGTGCGGGATGCCGTTGTAGGAGGCGAACTCGACCATCTTCGGGTCGATCAGAATCAGGCGAACCTCTTCCGGCTTGGATTTATAGATCAGGCTGATGAGCAGGGAGTTAATACAGACCGACTTGCCGGAGTTCGTCGTGCCGCCGACGAGCATATGCGGCAGGCGCGCGATGTCCGAGACGACCGGATTGCCGGCGATATCCTTGCCGAGCGCAAAGGTGACCTGCGAGCGGCTCTCCTTAAACTCGCGCGACTCAATCACGTCGCGCAGGAAAACCGTGGTCACGACCTTATTGGGCACCTCGATACCGATCGCCGACTTGTTGGGAATCGGCGCGATGCGGATCGACTGGGCGGCGAGGGCGAGGGCGATATCGTCGGCGAGCGCTGTCAGCCGCGACGACCGCGTCCCGCTGGACAGCTGCACCTCATAGCGCGTGACCGTCGGTCCGCGCGTGACCGCGACGATCTGCGCTTCGATGTTAAAGCTGGTCAGGGTGCCGATGAGTTTATCCGCGTTGTGGCGCATCTCCGCTTCGGCGCCTTCCAAATTTGTCGGCGGTTCGGTTTTCAGCAGCTCGATGGGCGGCAGCGTGTATTCCGGCGCGACAGGCGCCTCCGCTTCCGCGCCGACCTGCGCGATTTCCTCTTCCAGTTCGTCCTGCGTCATGCTTGTTTTCATCCGCTCGCGCGCGCTCTTCTCCACGGGCTGCGGCTGAACCGGCTGAAACACTTCTGGCCGCACCGCCGGCGGCGGCGCGACGCCCTTGATCAGCGGCGGCGCCATAAAACCGCCGCCGACGCCGAGCGGCAGCTCTTCCTCCTCAGCGGGCGCAGATTCCTGCGGGCGGGGCTCGGTTTTCAGCGGCGTCGCCTTGACCTCCTCCCGCGCGGGCTTTGGCGGTTCCGCTACGGAAACCGGCGCAGCGGACGGTTTTGGCTCGTCCGCCGGCAGCGTAAACGCCCCCTCCGGCGCCGAGGAATAGCCGTCGAGCGGGATATCGATCTTTCGTTTCGCGTCCAGCGGGATATCGATGGATTTGCGGCTCCTCGCCGCAGGCGCCGTAGGCGAAAATGCCGCGGGCTGCCGCGCCTCTTCGGCGGCGCGCATCCGCTCCCGTTCCGCGCGGCGGTAGGCGCGCTGCTCGACGGTTTTGTCCTTTGCGCGCTCCAAACGGTCTCCCGCCGAGGCGGCGAGCTGGGTAATCGTCACGTTGAGCGCATACAGAACATCGAGCGCAAACAGCAGCATCAGCACGATGCCCGCCCCCAGCCGCGAGATCGCGCGGATCAGAAGCTCGGAAAGACCGCCTGCGATCAGGCCGCCGCTCTTGTAAACCAGCCCGTCGGCAAGCAGAGCGGCTGCGGATGGATAGCGGGCCGAAGCGGTGAACACATGCGCGACGGCGCCGACGAAAAACGGGATCAGGCAAACCGTCACGCAGCGGAAGACGTTTTTCTTCTTTTTAAAATGCAGCAGCAGATCCAGCGCCAGCAGGATCAGCACAAACGGCAGCGTAAAAAAGCCGGCGCCGAACAGGTATTTTACGCAGTCGCAGATCAGGCCGAGAACGGCCGCGTCGCTCGCAAAGAAACCGATCAACAGCAGAACGGCCGTAACGAGCAGAATGATGACGGCCGCCGCCGTCCCGCCGCCGTCGGACTTTCGTTTTGCAGGCGGCGCTTTTCTCGCCGCAGCCGCCGTTTTCTTCTTCTGTGCAGCCAACGCTTTTCTCCCACCTTATCGTTTGTTACATCCCATGCTTGGGCCGAATCCGTCAGAACAGATACGAGAGGAACAGCCCCGCGGCCAGCGCCGCGCAGTAAAAGGAAAAGATTTTCAGCTTTCCGTTTTTGGAAATCAGCTTCACCAGCCCAATCGCCAGATAGCCGGTCACCGCCGCGACCACAAAGCCGGCGGCATACGGCAGCAGCAGCGCCGGATCGACGCCGGTTCCCACCACGTCCGCGAATTCCAGCACCGCGGCGGCCAGAATCGTCGGCAGGCTGAGAACAAACGAGTATTTCACCGAATCTTCCCGAGTCATGCCGCAGAACAGCGCCGCCGTCATCGTCGCGCCGGAGCGCGAGATGCCCGGAATGACGGCGATCATCTGGACAAGGCCGATGATCACGGCGTCGCGCGCCGTCATCGTTCCGACGGTTTTCGTCCCGCGGCCGAAGCGGTCGGCCAGCACGAGCAGCACCGCCGTCACGCAGAGCGCAAGCCCAATCAGCCACGGCGTATTAAACAGCGCTTCTATTTTATCTTTAAAGAACACGACCGGAATCAGCGGCAGCAGCGACAGAATCATCATCCCCAGCATATGCCTGTGCGCCGGGTCGCGCGGCGCGCGCTTTTTCAGCGTATCGGGGATGAACAGAAACAGCTCGCGCAGCAGCGCCCAGATGTCTTTATAAAATACGGCGCAGACGGCGAGAAACGTCGCCACATGCAGGAGAATCGGGAAAAACAGATCCGAATTTTCCAGAGTCAGCATAGAGAGAATGGCCAGATGGCCGGAGCTGGAAACGGGCAGAAACTCCGTCAGCCCCTGAACCAGCCCAAACAGCAGGGCAATGGGAAGCGTCATGTTCAACTACCGCCTTATTTTAGTCCGTTTTAAAAAACTTTTGTTTCATATCTACGCGGCGGCCCTCCCGAAAATGTCCCTGTCTCTCAGGCGGATTTCCGTCGCTCCGCGCGCGTCGCCGGCTCATAGATCAAAAAATGAAAACAACAACCCCGCGCGCGGCCTGTCGTCAGCCGCGCCGGCCCTCGGAACGATCGTTAAGCAAGCGGCGGAAACCCGCCGCCCCGCGGCAAACGCGCCGCATCCGTTTAAATTTTATACCACGCCGCCGCCGGCGACCGCCCGTCCGTGCGCAAACCGGCGGCGCGGTTTCCAAAATATTATACCATATTTCCCCGCATAATTCAAATTCTTTTTGCGCTTCACTCGCGCTCGTCGCGTCTTCTGCGAAGCGCCGAACCGAGCCAATAGGTCAGATATTGCGAACCGGCGGCGACAAACGCCGTCAGCATCACCGAAAGCTGCGTAAAACCCAGGCCGTCTGTCAGACAGACAAACGGCATGTACAAAAACAGCAGCGTCCTGTTCGCCAACGGATCCGTCAGGTGAAACAGCAGCAGCGCGGGCAGCACAGCGATCGCCATGGCCAGAAAAACGCCGCGCAGAAAGACGTCTTTCGACGGTTTCGGACGTTTGGAACGCCTTTTTCCGCGCAGAAAGGCCGACAGCGAAACGGTCAGCAGAAACAGCGCATAGCTCGCGCCTTCGAGAAACAGCTGAACCGCGGCCTTGCCTCCGCTGAGCTCGATACCGTCGAGCACCTGCTTGAACGCGACCGCAAAGACGACGCTCGTCAAAAACACCGACAGAACGCTGAACGCCGCGATCCATATCAAATTGACGGCCGCGCATTTCCAGACCAGCAGGGTCTGCTCGCGCGAATCCCCTGTTTTGTTCATGGCCTTTTCCTCTCCTATCCCTCGCGGAAAACTTCTTTTATATTATACCGCAAAACACATAAAAAGGAAAGGGCTTTCGTCTTTCGCGGCCCAAATCCGTTTCCGGCGGCGTTTTTCTCCCAAAAATAAAATATTCTCTTGTGATATGGCGCGGTATATGGTATAATAACAGGCGTCCGAACTGATTTCGGATTGAAAAGCGCGCCGGTTAGCGCCGGCGCGGCGATATCAACGGCGCGCCTCAGCCGCTCTCCGCACAGCGGATTTCCGGCCGCCGATTTCACAAATATATACAGGGAGTGAACCGAATGGCCGGTGTTGCGATCATGGGCTACGGAGTCGTCGGCAGCGGCGTGGCCGATATCATTGAACAGCATCAGAAGATGATCTCGGCGCGCGCTGGGCAGGATGTTTACGTCAAGTATATCCTCGACGTCCGCGATTTTCCCGACAGCCCGTATCAGGATAAGATGATCAAGGATTTTTCCATTATTGAAAACGACCCCGAGGTTTCGACCGTCGTCGAGACCATCGGCGGCAGCGGCGTGGCCTATGATTTTACAAAGCGCGCGCTTCTGGCGGGCAAGAACGTGGTCACGTCGAATAAGGAGCTTGTCGCCAAGCATGCGGTGGAGTTTTTTGCGCTCGCCGCGGACAAGAACGTCAACTATCTGTTCGAGGCCTCTGTGGGCGGCGGGATCCCCGTCATCCGCCCGATCAACCAGTGCCTCGCCGCAAACGTCATCACCGAGATATACGGCATCCTCAACGGAACGAC
This sequence comes from Clostridiales bacterium, assembly GCA_003149835.1. Taxonomy (GTDB): domain Bacteria; phylum Bacillota; class Clostridia; order Oscillospirales; family QAMX01; genus QAMX01. The sequence goes on along the minus strand of QAMX01000005.1, from coordinate 768 downwards.
CAATTATGTCCTGACCAGGATGATTAAGGCCGGCCTGACCTTTGACGAGGCGCTCAAAGAAGCGCAGGCGCTCGGCTACGCCGAGGCCAACCCGACCGCGGACATTCAGGGCGACGACGCCTGCCGGAAGATCTGTATTCTTAGCGCGCTTTCGTTCGGCTTTCACATCTATCCCGAAATGGTCAAGATCGAGGGCATTCAGAATATCGCGCCGGAGGACATCGCCTTCGGCGACGCGCTCGGCCGCAAGATCAAGCTGCTCGGCCGCGCCAAGCGGCTGGAAAACGAACAAATTTATATTTCCGTCGCGCCATATCTGATCCCCAACGAATCGCCGCTGGCGACCATTGACGGCGTGTTCAACGGCATCATCGTCAAGGGCGATTCCGTGGACGAGGTCATGTTCTACGGCCGCGGCGCCGGCAAGCTGCCGACGGCCAGCGCCATCGTCGCAGACGTTATCGACGCCGCCAAGCATCAGCGCGCCCGCAAATGGATGGACTGGGGCGGCGCCGAGCCGTCGAGAATCGCCGACTGCCGCAAGGTCGAGCATCAGTATTTTGTCCGCTTTAACGCGCAGGAGCCGGAGCAGGCGTTCGCAGCCGCGCGCGCGGTGTTCGGTGAAATCGAGCCGATCGACCGCGCCAACGTCAGCATTTTCGACGGCGGCTTTACCGTTCCGCCCCTCGCGGAGGGAGCGTTTTTTGAAAAGCTCGCGCAGTTCGACGCGGCGTGCGGCGCGCCGGTCGTCAAAAATAAGCTCATGCT
>QAMX01000082.1 GCA_003149835.1 Clostridiales bacterium | reverse complement strand
GCGCTCAACGAGCTGAAAGAGGCCGGCGTCTGGCTTTACGGCGCCGACGGCGCGGGGGACAGGCTGGTCTGCGAGACCGATATGACCTCGGCCGCGGCGATCGTGCTCGGTTCCGAGGGCGACGGGCTTTCGAGGCTCATCCGGGAGGACTGTGACTTTTTGGTGCGGATTCCTATGCTCGGCAAGGTCAATTCGCTCAATGTCTCCGCTGCGGCCGCCGTTTTTCTCTACGAAGCGGTCAGACAGCGGCCGCAGCAGCGCTGACAGCCGGTTTTGCGGCGAAACGCCAAAATACCGATCTCTGCCGGAGAAAATCTCAACGCACCGGCGGACCGTAAAACGCGGTCAAGCATGAATTTTATGGAAAAAGGATGGCGCGCCGCCCGGCGCTCAATAGGCACATATGAAAAAAGGAAATCCGCTCATGGATATGAATACCGGCTCGGCAGGACAGGCCGCAGCCGACGAATTTTCTCTGGAATCCATTCTCGCCGAATTTTCGTCGGCGCCGCACCCGCCCGCCGCTGAAACAAAGGCCGCAGCTGCAAGAGAGAAAGCGCAGAGCGAAGAAGCTCCGCCTCCGCCAAAAGCGGCGAAGCCGGAAGAAAAGCGGAAAGAGGAGCCGGCCGCTGCGGCGGAACTGAGGCCGGCTGCCGTTCCGCCCGCCGAAACGGCCGGAGGCGGACAGGCCGCGCCGCATAAAGCGCCGGAAGCTTTGGAACAAGAGCGCATAGATACGGCCGGGGACCGTGTTTCCGATGAAAAGGGATCGTCTGAGAAGGAACCGGCGAACGTCGTGCCGATCCGGCGCGCGAAGCGGCCGGAGGTCAGAGCCGAGGACCTCGTCGTGCCCTCCGCCATCGCCGCGGAAGCGGTGATCGATACGGCCGCGTTCGACTCGGTATACGAGAAAAAACAGAAACGAATCAAAAAGCTGCGCCAGCAAATTCTCTCCGAAAACGAAACGGCGAAAAAGTCGGTGCGAAAGCAGAAGCTGAAACCCGCGCATATCAAAACCGGACCGGTGCCGGTTCCGCCGGCGGCTAAGGCGGAGATGGAGCGCGAACGCGCGGAAAAACCGGCGGGACAGCGATACCGCCGGCCGGCGCCGAAAGCGGCTCCGCCTGAACCAAAGCCGAAACCGACGCTGAATCCGCTGAGCATGCTCAAAAAATTCGAGCGCAGCCGCCGCTCCGCGTCCGTGCGCTTTTACTTGGTTTTTCTGCTCTGTATCCCGCTGTTTTATATGACGGCGGCTTCGTATCTCGATCTGCCGATGCCGGAGGCGGCTTCGTTTGCCGCGCATCCGCGCACCCATGCGCTGATAAACGCCGGCCTTCTCGGTATGGTCATCGCGCTGAGCTACGACATGATCGCGCGCGGCGTCGCGGGTCTGCTGATGCTGCGCGCCGGCGGCGAGACGCTTGTGGCCTCCTCGCTGTGCGTTTCCACGGCTTACTGCGCGGCGGTGGCGATTTCGCCGGAGCTGTGCAGGGACGCGGCGGGGGCGGCGGCGTATGCGCCCGTCGCCGTTCTGCCGGCGCTGGCGGCGCTGTTTACGCTGCTCGGCAATAAGATCAAATATAAATCCTATTACCGCTCGATTCGCAGCTGTTACAGGCTGCAACGCTCGAAAACGCTGACGGTTCTTCCTGAAAAATACGACGGCGACGTGATCTATACGGTCGCAAACGCCACGAATTATCAGGGTTTTTACAGAACCTTCGGCGAGAACGACGCGGCGTCGGCGGCGATGCTCTGGTATTCGCCGCTCGTCCTGCTTGTCTCGCTGTTCCTCGCCGTTTACTGCGGCTATGCGACGAACAGCGGCGCGCCGTTTTTGTGGTGCTGGTCGATTATCACGGCGTTTACGCCCGCGCTCGGCATTCCGATTGCGGCGGCGCTGCCGCTCGCCAAGGCGGCCAAACGGATGTACAAAAGCGGCGTGCTGCTCGGCGGCGGCAAAGCGGTGGCGCATATGGCGGGGCGGTCGTTTGTGCTGATGACCGACGACGATATTTTCCCGGGCGACGCGATCTCGGTCAACGGCTATAAGCTGATGAACCCGGATAAAAAGGAGCTGGCGCTCTCAGTGACGGCGAGCGTGCTCGACGCGGCGCAGACGGCGCTTGCCAAGCCGTTTCTCCGCCTGGCAAGCGACAGCTACGCGCCGCTCCGCCCTGTCAGCGAGCTGGTGTTCTCGGATGCCGGCGGCATCACGGGCGTCGTCGACGGCCGCCGCGTCATGGTGGGGACGGCCTCGTTTGTCCAGCGCGCGTGGATCAAGATCCCGCCGGATATCAAGCTGAAAACGGCCGTGTTCTGCGTCGTCGACTCGGAGCTGCTGGCGATCTTCGCCGTCAAGTATCAGGTGACGCCGAAGGCGGATTACGCATTGAATCTGTTGGAGGACAACGGCTATATGCCGGTAGTCGCCACGCGCGACTTTAACGTCACGGCCGCGTTTATCCAGAGCCGTTTCGGCGTCTCCTCCTCGGATGTGGTCTATCCGCCCGCAGATCTGCGCGTCGCCATGTCGGACAAGTCGCTCGCGCTCGAATCCGACGGGCTGATCGTCACCTACGGCGGCAGCGACGCGGTCGCCGAAGCGCTGATCAGCTGCCGGCGGTACAGAACCTCGGCGCGCCTGTCCGTCATTTTCTCGCTGCTTTCCTCGGTGATCGGCTTGCTGCTGGGCACGTTGATGGCCTATTTCGGGTGGGCTGAGGCGGCGACGCCGGTCAATATGCTTCTCTACTACCTGCTCTGGGCCGTTCCTCCGTTCGTTTTTGCCGCATGGGTCAACCGGTTTTGAGCCTTTGACAAGAAATATCGAAAAAGTCAAAAATAGTCATTGATTTCTTGGCGGAACTGCGATATAATTATTTGGAAGCGCACCTTGAACAGTTTGGCCGATATTCATTATCATAAAGGAGAGTAAAACGGATGGCATATTCCATTGAAAAGATTCGCAACATCTGTCTCTTAGGTCACGGCGGTGACGGGAAAACGTCGCTTACAGAGAGCATTTTATATGCCAACAAGGTGACAGACCGTCTGGGCAAAGTGACGGACGGCAATACGGTTTCGGACTATGACCCTGAGGAAATCAAGCGGGTCATTTCAATCCAGACCTCCGTCTGTCCCGTCGAAACCGGCGGTTATAAAATAAACGTTCTGGACGCGCCGGGCTTTTTCGATTTTGTCGGCGAAGTGACGGAAGCGCTCCGCGTCTCCGACGCGGCGGTCATTGTCATCGGCGCCAAAAGCGGTATCTCTGTCGGCGCGCAGAAGGCGTGGCTGAATTTAAAGCATGAAGACAAGCCCTGCGCGATCTACATATCCAAGCTTGACGAGGAACACGCCGACTTTTATAAGACCTATGAGGAGGCGCGCTCAATCTTCGGGATCTCCATCGCGCCGATCGTCATCCCGATCATGGAAAACGGCACGGCGACGGGGATTATCAACATCGTCACGAAAAAAGCCTATCAGACCGCCAACCATAAGGTCACGGAGATTTCGATCCCCGCGTCGATGGAGGAAAAGGTCGAGGAGTACCGCTCCGCGCTGGCGGAGAACGTCGCCGAAACCAACGACGAGCTGATGGAGAAATTCTTCGGCGGCGAGGAGTTTACGGACGAGGAGTTCGCCGCGGGTATCCGCGCCGGCGTCGCCTCGCGCGCGATTTGCCCGGTGTTCTGCGGCTCGGCGGTAAGCGGACTGGGAACCGAGGCGCTGCTGAACGGGATCATCGAATATTTCCCGTCGCCTGCCGAGGGAAAGGACGAGATTCAGCTCGTCGACGGCGAGGAAAAACCGTATGCGCTCAATGAAAGCGGGGCGGCCTGCGCGTTTGTCTTCAAAACGGTCGCCGACCAGTACGGCCGTTTCTCTTTCTTCAAGGTTTTGTCCGGAAAGGTCACGCCGGATACGGCAATGACCAACACCACCAACGGCACGAGCGAAAAAATCGGCCGTATTTATATGGTCCGCGGCAAGAAAAACGCCGAGGTTGCGGAAATCGGCACCGGTGACATCGGCGCGGTTGCCAAGCTCACGGAAACGCGCACGGGCGACACGCTCTGCGCTCCGGGGCTGAACGTCGTGATCAAGGGCATAGATTTCCCGCGCGTCTGCTATACCAAGGCGATCGTCGCCAAAAATAAGGCCGCCGAGGAAAAGATCGCCACCGGTCTCGCCCGCCTGCACGACGAGGATCCCGTCTTTGAAAACGCGATCAACGCCGAGACGCATCAGCAGACGATTTCGGGTATGGGCGATATCCACCTCGACGTGCTCTGCTCCAAGTTAAAGAGCAAATTCGGCGTCGACGTCGATCTGACCGCGCCGCGGATCGCCTATCGCGAGAAGATCCGCAAAAAGGTCGAGGCGGAGGGCCGCCACAAAAAGCAATCCGGCGGTCACGGGCAGTTTGGCCACGTCAAGATCCGCTTTGAGCCGACCGAAGAGCTGGATCTCGTTTTCGCCGAGGAGATTTTCGGCGGCAGCGTTCCGAAAAACTTCCATCCCGCCGTCGAAAAAGGCCTGCGCGAGAGTATGGACAAGGGCGTGCTCGCCGGTTATCCCGTCGTCAACCTCAAAGCCGTGCTCTATGACGGCTCTTATCACGACGTTGACTCCAACGAGCTTTCCTTTAAGCTGGCGGCGCGGCTGGCGTATAAGAACGGCCTGCCCAACGCCAACCCCGTCATTCTCGAACCGTACGGACTGCTGAAAGTGACGATCCCCGCCGATTACATGGGCGACATCAGCGGCGACCTGAGCAAGCGGCGCGGCCGCGTCATCGGCATGGAGCCGGCGGAGGACAATATGCAGGTGATCGAGGCCGAGGTGCCGATCTCCGAGATGAACTCGTATGCGATCGACCTGCGCTCCATGACGCGCGGCTGGGGCAGCTTCACGCTCGACTTTGTCCGCTATGAGGAAGTTCCGCCGATGGTGCAGCAGCAGATCATCGAGGAAGCCAAGGCCCGCATGGAAGAGGAAGAGGACGAATAAGGCGGTATCTCTGCCTGAGTGCCGGAAAACGTACAATATCAAGAAAGAGCCCCTGAAAGAGAACAGCGCGTTCTCTTTCAGGGGCCCTTTTCGTTCGAACTTCGGGACGTTTTTAGTGGATATGGGGTCGGGGAACACAGCGGCTTGAAAACGCCCGATGCCGTGTGAAAAAGACGGATCATACCGTGCCAAAAAAGATGGAACGGATTTCGGACAGAAGCGGCCGACAGCCGAAGGTTTTCAAAAACAGAGCCTTTGTCATAAAAAAGGCCGGGACTCGGCCCGGCCTTAAAGCGAAGCTTGTTTCGGATTACGCCGCGGTTTCGGCGGTTTCAGCGTGGATTTTCAGCCCGCCCTTTTGCCAGCGCTTGGTGGCGATGAACCAGCCGCACAGACAGATCGCTCCGAGCGTCGCGCCCGGGGCGGCCGCGCCGATGCCCGCGAGGCCAAAATCAAACGTATAGCCGAAGACGTAGGCGATCGGCATGCGCAGCAGCACCGAACACAGCACGCCGTTGATCAGCGAGAAAGTCGTATGGCCTGCGCCGATGATCAGCCCGTTAAAGCAGAAGAAGAAGGAGACGAAGAGATAATCAAACGAGAAGGAGCGGAGATATTTGACGCCGTCGGTAATCACCGCTTCCTTGTCGGAGAAAAGGCGCAGAACGGTTTCCGGAAAAAGCTGCACGAACGCGAAGATCAGCACGCTGATCAGGAGCGAAATGCGCAGCGCGATCCACATCGTTTTCTTTGCTCGGTCGTAGAGGCCGGCGCCGATGTTCTGTCCGGCCATGGAGGATACCGACGAGCTCATGGCAATGGCGGGGAGAATGGCGAAGCCGTTGAATTTGCCGACAATGCCGATCGCCGCGCTGGCGTTGACGCCGCCATAATCGTTGGCGAGCGCCGTCATCAGCAAAAACGAGATGGAGCTGACCGTGTTTTGAATCGAAGAGGGGAGGCCGAGAGAGATGATTTTTTTCACCTTATCCAGCTTCGGGAGAAAGCTTTTCAGCTTAAAATCAAAGATGAAGTTGTTGCGGCAGAGGTAGATGACGGAGAGCGCGAGGCTCAGCGCTTGGGAAATGACCGTGGCGTACGCAGCGCCGGCGGATGAGAGCTTTAAAGCGCCTACAAATATAAAATCGAGGACGACGTTGGCGACGCATGCGATGGCGACAAAATAGAGCGGGCGCTTGGAATCGCCGAGCCCGCGCAGAATAGACGAGACGGCGTTGTAGCCGAAAATAAAAATCGTACCGAACAGGCAGATGATGAGATAGGAGTATGTATCCGCATAGGATTCCGTAGGCGTCCGCAGAAGCTCTAAGATCGGATTCGCCAACAGATAAAAGACCAGCGTCATCACCACTGCGGCGGCTATCAGCAGCGTAAAGAGCGTTCCGATGGATTCACGGACGTCCTCCAACTTTTTCGCGCCGAAATACTGTGCGATCAATACGGTTCCGCCGACGGTAAAGCCGACGACGAGATTGGTGACAAGCATCGTCACCTGACTGCCGATGGAAACGCCGGAGATGCCGTTTTCACCGAAATACCAACCGACGATCAGCATGTCGGCGACGCTGTAAAGCGCCTGAATAATGTTGGACAGCAAAAACGGGATCGAAAAACGGATTAACTGCTTGGAGACGCTGCCCTGCGTCAAGTCGTTCTGGAACGTGCTCAAATTCTTTTACCTTCGCATTCTTTCTTTTTCTGATAATTTTACATGATTTAGCCTGTAAACAGTAGTGGCAGATTGGACAAAATAGACGCGGATTCGGAGAAAAATCTTTTCCATAGTCGAACGCACCGGATTGCCGTGAAAAGTTTACAGGCGGAAATTGAAAAGGGGTGGGAAGTGTGGTATAATATATCCAATATCTTTCCGCAACGGCTTGCGGACGCGGAAAACAGGGTGTTTGCGCCGCTGATCCGGCGCAAATCCAGATGATTTTGAAAAGGGGCCAGGCTTTGGCCAAAGGTGATTCGGAATGGAAAAAACAGGCGATATATTCAATGAAAAGTTAGTCAGAAAACTGCCGGACACGCGGGATACGCTCCTGAAAGGCGCGATCGGCGCAGCGGCGATCGCGATCATGACCGTGTCTTTTATGTATGTGGGCATCATGAGCCTTTTGATTGTGCTCGGCGTCGGCGTCGGCGTTTATTTCGCCTATAAACAGTTCGAGGTGGAGTTTGAATATATCCTCACCAACGACGAACTGGATGTGGATAAAATCACGGCGCGGGAGCGGCGCAAACAGCTGCTCAGCGTCAATGTGCGTAGCTTCGAGATCTTCGCGCCGGTGCGGGATGAATATAAGCGGGAGTTTGAGGATTCGACGGTCGCAAAACGGATCGACGCGTCGAGCAGTCCGAAGTCGACGAAGCGCTGGTTCGCGGTGTTCCGCGACGGGGAAAAGCGAACGCTGCTGATTTTTGAGCCCGGCAAAAAAATGCGCGCGAGCATTCGGCAGCTGATCCCGCGGGTCTATCGGGAATAGGCTAGAAAGGAGGCGGCGCAGGCGATGTTTTTGGCAGTTGGAACGGATATTGAGGAGATTGCGCGTTTTGAGCGGGTGCTGCAAGACAAGCGCATGATGAAGCGCTGCTTTACCGAGCGGGAGCGCGCCTATTTCGCCGCGCGCGGCGGGGCCGCCGCCGAGAGCGCCGCCGCTGCGTTCTGCGCCAAGGAGGCTTTCGGAAAGGCGGTTGGAACGGGGATTACGGTCAACACGCTTCCCGAGATTGAAGTGCTGCACAACGAGCGCGGCCAGCCTTATCTGGCGCTCGGCGGCAGCATGGGAAAGCTGTATGCGGATCTGACGCTGTCGGTTTCGCTTTCGCACAGCGCTCATTACGCCGTCGCCACGGTGCTGGCGTATAAAAATACCGGCGAAGCGGCCGGGGAGGACGAGCCGCCTGCGGCGGTTCAGGGAGGCGGCGCCTGTGAAGATGCTCACAGCGGATGAGGCGATGATCCGGCGCGTTTTGCCGCCGCGGCGGCAGGATACGCATAAAGGCGATTACGGCCGGGCGTTTTTGCTCTGCGGAGCCACGGGTTTTACGGGCGCTGCTTACTTTGCGGCGGAAAGCGCGGTGCGGAGCGGCGCCGGACTGGTCGATCTCGCCGTCCCGTCGGCGATCTATCCGATCGCAGCGGCCAAGCTGAATGAGGCGATGGTTCATCCGGCGGCCTGTCTGGAAGACGGGACGGTTGCGGCCGCGGCGCTGGATGAGCTCCGCGGGCGCGCAGAGCGGGCGGACGCGCTGCTGATCGGCTGCGGGCTTGGCCGCGGCCGGGAGGTTGAGCCGGTCGTGCTGTCCATGCTGGCGGCCGCAAAAGCGCCCGTCGTCCTCGATGCGGACGGCATAAACGCGCTCTGCGCGCATAAAGATAAGATAGCGGCTGCGCAGGCGGAAGTGATTCTGACTCCGCATGACGGGGAGCTGACCCGCCTGCTCGGCGAAGCGCCGGTACGGGCGGGCGAGGAGAGGACGGCTGCGGCTGTCCGCATCGCCCGGACGCTCGGCGCGACGCTGGTGATGAAGGGGCACGTCACGGTGACGGCTGACAAAGCCGGACGCGTATGCGTCAACACGACGGGAAACGCCGGTATGGCGCGCGGCGGCAGCGGCGACGTGCTGGCGGGGATCATCGTCGCGCTGGCGGCGCAGGGAATTCCGCCGTTCGAGGCGGCCGCCGCGGGCGCGTACATTCACGGGCTGGCCGGCGACATGGCGCGCGCGGTACAGGGCGAAATCGGCATGACGCCGACGGATATGCTCCGGCTGCTGCCGCGGGCGTTTTACCGCTGCCGCGGCGGTTAAAAATACGAAGGGCTGTTTTTGAAGCGGAGGGCGGTTTTGTTTCGGCGCGCCCGCAGCTCCGCGATGAACGGCGACGGAGGGAAATATGCGCAAATTTGTCTGTCTGATTTGCGCACTGATGATGACGCTCTCGGCATGCGGCAGCGTGCGGGATGCGGACTTGAACGAAAAGATCAACGCCAAATACGCGGGCGCAGCGGCCTATTCGGCCACGGTGGAAGCGCGCATGGATCACGGGGAAACGGTATCGGATTACCGGATCGCCTATGAATACAGCGCCGCCGGCGGACATTTGATGACTGTGATCGAGCCGGTCGTCCTCGCGGGGCTGAGCGTGCGGGTCGGCGCGGAAAAAATGGAGATTACATACGACGGCGCTGTTTTCGCGCCAGCATCGCTGGACGGAACGGGCGTGTCGCCGGTCAAGCTCCTCTGCGACGTCTTCATGACATGGAAGGACGGGTTTGCCGAATCGGTCGGGACGGAAAAGGAGGACGGCGCGGAATACGTCGTCTATACGGTCGTCTCGGTGCTCACCGGCGAGGAGCTGACGCATCGGACGTATTTTGCCAAGGACACGCTCGAACCTTGCCGTTCGGAGAGCTTCAGCGGCGGGAAATGCGTGATGACGCTCGCTTTCAGCGACAGCGAGCTGACTGGAACAGAGGATTAGAGGAACCAGATAGATATGCCTGAACACGGTTATTTAAAGAGAACATGGGCTGAAATCAGCCTTGACCGCTTAAAATCCAATTTTGAAACGCTCAGAGCGCGGCTGCCTGCCGGCGTCAAAATCATGTCCGTCGTCAAAGCGGACGCCTACGGCCACGGCGCGGCCGTCGTCGCGCCGGAGCTGGAGCGTTTCGGCAGCGACGCGTTTGCCGTCTCCAACATTGAAGAGGCCGTGGTTCTGCGGCAAAGCGGCGTACGGGCGCCGATTCTTGTGCTCGGCGGCGCGCCGGCGGCATGGACGGATGTGCTGATCCGGGAACGGATTGAGACCTCCGTCTCTTCGTTTGAAAGCGCGCGGCGGCTTTCCGAGGAGGCCGGCCTGGTCGGCGGGACGGTTTCGGTGCACATCAAGGCCGACACAGGCATGGGGCGGCTGGGCATCCGCGTTTCCGACGCGGCGTCCGTCCCGCTGGCTGCGGAGGAAATCGCCCGGATTGCCGCCCTGCCCAACCTGCGCATCGCCGGGATGTTCACCCATTTTGCGACCGCCGACGAACCGGACGACGCGCTGTCCGCCCGGCAGTTCGCGCTGTTTTCGCAGCTGCGCGCCCGCCTCGCGGAGATGGGCGTGGATTCGGGCCTCTGCCACTGTTCCAACAGCGCGGCGGCCGCGCTGCACGGGGAATATGCCTGCGACATGGTGCGGGCGGGCATTTCGCTGTATGGTCTCAGCCCCGACAACGAGCCGCATGGCGCGCTGGCGCGGCGCTGCCGGCTGGAACCGGTCATGACGCTGAAAACGACGCTTGTCCAGAAACGGCGCTTTCAGAAGGGCGACACCATCAGCTACGGCGCGCATGTATTGGAGCGCGACGCCGATATCGCCGTAGTCCCCGTCGGCTATGCCGACGGATATCCGCGGCTGCTGTCAGGGCGCGGCACGGTCGGCGTCGCAGGAAAAAGAGCGGCAATCATCGGCAAGGTCTGCATGGACATGACGATGATCGACGTCAGCGGCTGCCATGCCGACGAAGGCAACGAGGTATTGCTGTTCGGCAAAACGGAAGACGACTGGATTCCGGCCGAGACGGTCGCGGCGCTGGCGGGGACGATCGGCTATGAGCTCATCTGCTGTATCGGCAGGCGCGTCGCGCGCGTCTATATCAAAGACGGGCAGGAAATCAGCGCCACCAGGCTGACGACGGCCTGATTGTGCCGGAACACGCGAACCCCGCGGCGGTTCAAGGCTTGAAAATGTAAGAGCGCGGCTTTTGACAATGCCGCGCTCTGTTTTGATCTGTTGCGGCGCGGCCGGAGTTTCGAGAAACGGGTTTTTCAATGAAGAGAAGAAAGATGACCGCATAAAAGCGCCTATACCGTAAAGCCGTATGCCGCTTTTGGCGCACTGGCTCCCAAACACCCATGCGCGTATCTGTCCATCTGAGCGCCGGAAGGCCGCTGAGCAGATACGGAGCGGCGGAAAAAAGCTCCTTGACAGGGCGGTAGCGATGTGATATGCTAAATCCGGTCTTCGGAAAACGGCTGCGCCGGTTTTCGGGCCGCGATTCAGACGCGATAGGGAGGAGAAGGGTATGAGAAAACGCCTTTTGCCGCTGCTGCTGGCGGCGGCGCTAATGGGCGGATGCGCCGGAGAGAGTGTGCCGGAACAGCCGCGGCGCTTTGAAATCTATGTCTCGTCGGACGGCGACGATTCCGGCGACGGTTCAATGGAGCGCCCGCTGCGGACGCTGGCGGCGGCGAGAGACAAGCTGCGCGCCGAGAGAAACGGGAAAGCGGCGACGGTCTATCTTCGCGGCGGCACATATTCTCTCGAAGAGAGCTTCGTGCTCTCAGAGGCCGATTCCGATACGGTTTACGCGGCGTACCCCGGCGAAACGGTCGTTTTGACCGGCGCGACAGCTTTCGACGGCAGCCTGTTTCATTTGGCGGAAAATTTGGATCGGCTGGCAGAGGGGGCGGCAGGCAAGGTCTGGGCTTATTCAATCGAGGACGATTCGATCGACTTAGGCGCGATCCCGCGCGAGATTCCGGGACAGCCCGCTGAACCGCCGGCGCCGACGGTAATGTTCGACGCGACGCTCTGCGTGCCGGCGCGCTGGCCCAATGCCGACGCCGCAGAAGCGTTTATACGTCCGGCTTGGATTGAACGCGGCGGTTTTTCGCCGAGTGAGAACAGCAATCAGTACGCTCCGGGGACGGCGGAATATGTCGCGCCGGAGGATTATATTTTCCAGGAAAGTCCGATTTTTGGATACGACGACGAGCGCATCGACCGCTGGGCGCAGGAGGACGACGCTTTTCTCTACGGCTACTATTACTATGACTGGTCGGCCGCCAACCTGAAAATTCAATCGATTGACCCGGAAAAAAACTTGATCGAGGCGGCTTATCCCCATAGCTATGGCGCAAGAGAGACGGCGCAGTTCTACGGATTGAATCTCCTCTGCGAGCTGGACTGCGAGGGCGAATACTATATCGACCGCGCCGCGCGCGTAATCTACGTCTATTCCGACGCGCCGATGGCGGGCCGGACGGTCAGGCTGGCCGCGCTGCGCGCGCCGCTCGTCGCCGTTGCGGGCGCGGAAAACATTCGTCTTGAAAACCTGACCTTTGACATGAGTTATGAGTCGGCGGTTTCGTTTGAAAACAGTTCGGCGTGTGCGCTGACGGGCTGTACGCTGAAAAACATCGGCACGAACGCGGTCACCGTGGACGCGGGCTGTACCGGCGTGACGATTGAAAACTGTACGATCTTTGACACCGGCCACGGCGGCGTTGTGCTGGACGGCGGCGATTTTGAAACGCTGCGCCCGGGCAACAACGCGGTTGTCGGCTGTGAAATCTATAACACCTCGCGCGTCGTGCGAACCTATACGCCGGCGATTACCATGAACGGCGTCGGTCAGCGCGCGGCAGGCAATTATATCCACGATCTGCCGCACAGCGCCATCCTTTTTTGGGGCAACGACATGCTGATCGAGTGCAATGAGTTTGAAAATATCCTCTATGAGACCGGCGACGCCGGCGTGATTTACAGCGGCCGCGACTGGACGTTCCGCGGCAATGTCATCCGCTATAATTTCATTCACGACATTCCCAACGTCTCTTCATGGACCTCGGGGGTCTATCTCGACGACGCGATGAGCAGCGCCGAGATATACGGGAATCTGTTTGTCAACATGGCCGATCTGTCGATGATGATCGGGGGCGGCCGCGATCACCGCATCTATGACAACACGCATATCAACGTCCGGCGCGTCTTTGCCTTTGACGCGCGCACATTCGACGAATGGTTCCGGCATTGCCTTCCGACGCTTGCGGAGCGTTTTGAGGCCAAGCCGGTGACAAACGAGTTTTGGGCGGCGAAGTATCCAACGCTCGCCGCCTGCGCCGGACATGTCGATATCGCGCTCACGCTGACGGCCTCGGCGCTGGCCGAGCCCGACCTCAATAATCCGATGTACCCCGCCAATAACGCGATCAGCGGCGAAAGATTGATCGGCTCCAACCGCGGAACCGTTCAT
>QAMX01000038.1 GCA_003149835.1 Clostridiales bacterium | reverse complement strand
AATAAAAAGGCCGCCCGGGGAGTTGTTTTCACTCCCTCGGGCGGCCTTGATGATATTTGAGATTGCAGCAGCCGGCGGAGGCGATTTTGCCGGCGGCTAATCCAGAATCCGAACCGCGCAGACAAAGCGCGAAGCGTAATAATCCGATTCAAGCTCGGTAATACAGACGGATTTGCCCACCGTCGGCGCGTGGATAAACTGGCCGTAACCGATGTAGAGCCCCACATGGCTGATCGAAACGCCGGTCGTGTTGAAAAACACCAGATCGCCCGGCTGCAAATCGGCTTTCTCGACGCGCCGCCCCGCCTCATACTGTTTGAGCCGCGGGATGGTGATGCCGAAATGGGCATAGACATATTTGGTGAAACCGGAGCAGTCGAACCCTGTTTCCGGCAGACTGCCGCCATAGACGTACGGCACGCCGATAAAGGTCTTGGCGTACTGGCAGAGCTGCTCGGCAAACGGCAAGCTGTTGAATTGAGAGCCGAGAGAGGAGACGAGGCCGCTCCCGCTCGCGCCGGTGATCACGCCGGACACCGGCCGGTTGTATTCGGCTACGCCGGGCTGGACGTATTGAGCGCTGATAAAACCGGTCACGCTGCCGTAAGACACCTTGTACCAATCGCTGCCCACAGAGCCGAGAATATCCACATACTTGCCCTTGGCGATCAGCCCGAGCACGGTGGCGTTTGTAGACGGATATTCGCGGATGTTGACATAAGAGCCGGTGATGACGCCGGTATCGTCGAGCGGGGAGACGGTAAAACTGTCGGGGACAGTGGTCGCGGGCGGCGGCGTTGTGGCCGGCGTCGTCGCGGGCGGCACGGTCGTAGACGGGGCTTCGGTCTGGATATATTCGGCGCTGATGTAGCCGACCTGACCGTTTTCAGTAGAAATTTTATACCAGCCGTTTTCAGAGCCGAGGATCGTCACCTTGTCGCCCTTGTAAGCCTGTCCGACGCGGGCGTGAAAAGCGGCGGCGCCGGCGCGGATGTTGACAACGCCGCCCGTCACGGTGCCGACCGTTGCGCTGCCGCTCTGTCCGGCCTCAACGGTCACATAGTCGCTGTGAATATAAACCAGCTGCGTGTTGACGTAAATCTGATACCAATCGCCGGATTTTGCGGCGACACGATACCTTTCGCCCTTGTGAGCCTGTCCGACGATCGTGCTGGTCGTAGAGGCGGCGGAACGCAGATTGACGACGCTCCCGGTCACGGCGGCATACTGAGCGCCGGGTTCTTCCGGTTTAGCCGGAGCGGTCGTGGCGGGTGTCGTCGTCGTGACCGGCGGCGTGACGGGTTGCTCTTCAAGTTGCAGATAGTCGGCGTGAATATGCGCAGTCAGCGCGCCCTGCCGGATGCGATACCAGCCGTCCACCGATTCCAGAACGACCAGCCGTTCTCCCTTCTTCGCGGCGCCGACGATGGCGCTCGAGGTGGAAGCGGCGGAACGCAGGTTGACGACGCTTCCGGTGACGACGCCGTATTTGGCGGCCGGATCGGCCGTCGTTGCGGGCGCGGTGGTGACAGGCGGCGTCGTCACAAGCGGCGTTGTTGCAGGCGCTGTCGTGACCGCAGGGGTGTCAAGGCGGATATATTCGGCGCTTATGTAGCCTAACTGACCGTTATCGGTGGAGATTTTATACCAGCCGTCGACGAGAGCCAGGACAAGGACGCGGTCGCCCTTGTGAGCCTGCCCGACGCGGGCGTGAAAGGAGGCGGCGCCGGCGCGGATGTTGACGATTCCGCCCGTGACCGTACCGTACTGCGCGTCTGCGGGCGGTTCCGTGCTCTGCGGCGGGACGGCCGGCGCGGTCGTAAACGCGGAAGGGTCGGTCGTCACATAATCGGCGGAGATGTACCCCGTCAGGCCGTTGACCGAAACCTTAAACCAGCCGTTTTCAGAGGCCAGGATGACGAGATTCGTCCCCTTGGCGCAGCCGCCGATCTGGGCGTAGGAGGTTCCCGGACCGGCTCGGAGAAACACATAGCTGCCGGTGACGGATCCGAGCTGATCGCCAAACGCGGGGACGGCGAGCATGGACAGCAGCAGCAGCGCGCAAATCAACTTTTTCATCAATCGCATAGCAAATCCTTTGCCTTTCATTTGTGGAACGGCGCTTTTCCCTTTTTAAAACCCAATGCGCCGGCGGCGCGTCGACGCCCTCGGGCAGCCCGACGGCGAAAATTTGGCCGCCGAACGCGGCTCTGGCAAATCCGCGCGGCCGACAGCAGAAAAAACGGATCGGACGGGCGCCGTCGGACGTTCCAATCTGCCGGATCGGAACGTTCAACGCGCCTTACCGATCCGGCGGATGAGCGGCGGGTGAAAAAAACGCGCCCTTGCCAATCGATCAGAATTTTTCCGCGAGCGCGCGTTCGAGCCAGACGGCGCCGAGGTCAAGCGCGTCGTAGAGCCCTTTTTTCTCGCTCTTGCGGACGATACGCTCTCTGGCGCGGACATTCGGATCGGTTTGTTGCAGGGAAATGGCGACGCGGGTGGGGGAGGCCAGTCCGTTGATGTTTTCCTCTTCCAGTATTTGCAGCATGATAATATACTTGTCGGACATATTGCCGTAATACAGCACGTTATCTTTTCTCAAAAGCGGCCTGCCCTTATACGTCAAAAACGGCGCGGCCTTGTTTTCGTTTTCCATTCAGTTTCCTCCGTTTTTCTGAAAGCGGTACCGGCGGTTCTGCAAATCTCCGGCGGAAGGGGCGATCAGAGCCGCCTGCATACCGATATCGTTCATATTATATCATACCGAAAAAGCCTGTGTCAAATGATTTTCAGACACGACTGCGGGCATGCCATGCCGCAGTAGCCGCAGGTGAGACAGCGGGAAGCGTCGCAGACGGCCTTCGAGGTTTTGCTGTCCACCCGGATCGCGCCCTGCGGACAGGCGGTCTCGCAGACGCCGCAGCCCTCGCACCAGTCCTCGATCAGCAGGCGGCGCTTGGTATGAGAGAGCCGCTCCGCGTGCGCCGGCAGAAAATAGCCGTTTTCCGCATAAAATACGTTGGCTTCGACCTCTAAAACCGACTGCATGCCGACGGCGACGGCGGCGGCGTAATCGCGCTGCAACGAATAAGCGAGACACTCGGACGATCTCGACAGCAGGTTTCCGCCGCCGAAGGGCTTCATCAGGTACACACCGAGCCCAAGCTCGGAAGCGTGCCGGCAGGCGGCGTCCATCTCGTCGCGGGAGCCGTCGAGGATCCCGTAACCGGCGAGGTTCAGAAGCGGGTGAACAACATCCAGCCCGGCCTCGGCCGCCGCGTATACGCCGGCGATATGGTGGGTAGAGATGCCGACGGCGCGGAGCTGATTCTGCGCTTTCAAACGGTACAGCATGTCGAGCGCGGCGGCGTGTCCGCGCAGCGTATGGGCGCTTTCCTGCTCGTGCAGGAGAAAAATATCGATCACGTCGCGGTTCAGCGCCGTCCGCGCTTCCTCGACGGCTTTCAGCGCCGCATCCGCTTCATAAGCATAGGTTTTTGAAGCGATGACGATATCGCGCGCCGCCGGCCGCCTGAGCGCGGCGGCGATATGCGCATAGGACTGATAAAGCTGAGCGGTATCGATAAAATTGACGCCGAGCTCAAAGGCGCGGGAAATGATCTCCCCGGCGGTTTCCGGCGGCATGTCGGCTTGACAGGGGCCGACGGTCAGCGCGCCGAAGCAAAGACGTGAAACCCGAAGGCCGGTGCGCCCGAGCAGACGGTACTGCATAGGACAAACCTCCCGCCCTATTTCGCGTTGAGATAATTTTTAACAAGCACCTGCAACAGTTCGTCCCGGTCGATATGGCGGATGATGCTGCGGGCGTTCTTGTGGTTGGTGATATAGCCGGGATCTTCGGAGAGGATATAGCCGACGATCTGGCTGATCGGGTCGTAGCCCTTTTCCTTCAACGCGTCATATACCGCGGTGAGAAGGATTTTCATCTCGCTCTCGTTGTCGGCTGGGATATTGAATTTTCTGGTGTCTCCTCCAAGCATAATGAGCGCTCCGTTCCGGCGGTGCAGTCAAGAATCGGGACAAGCGCCGCTTTACCGCCCAACGAACGGCGCTTATATATCCACTCTATATAGGATATACTAAATTTATAAACTTTGCAAGTACTTTCCGCACAGATGACAAAAAAATATCCGCCCAGGCGTTGCTGCGGGCGCAACGCTTTTTAAAGACGGCGGCGGAATGATAAAACCGGCCGCCGTGATTTTTACAAAGCGTAAACCTTGCCGGCGTGCGGCGAGTCCAAATGCGGACACGCGCCGGGGAGACAAGCGAGGACGTTACCGGGGCGGCGATTTTCATCAGACGCCGCCGCCCGCCCTCGCCGAAAAAAACAGACGGACGGCGGCCGGTTTTGACAGCGCGCCGTCCGAATGGCACTTACAGTCTGTAAAACTCTTTGGGGTTATCGCACAGCATTTTCTCGGCTATGCGAAGCGCCCGCTCCGCCGTCAGCTCGCGCCTTGCGATTTTGTCCGCGAGCACCGAAGCAATCGTCTCGCGCGCCATGCAGAGGTGGCCGAAGACCTTTTCGATGACGTAATAATCGCCGCCGAAGCCGAGAATTTTGTTGTCGGGAAGCATTTCAAGCATCTCGCCGAGCGCGTCCGCCGCGAAGGACTGGCTGATCAGATACGTCCACGCCATGTTCAGCCGCACGTTCGGCCACACCTTGCCGAGCATAATCGCCTCGCGGACATACGGGTAACCGACGTGATAGACGTCAAAGCGGATGTCGCGGTTCTGCATGATGACCGGCAGAAGATTGGCCGGCGAGAGCTCGCGGTAATCGTTCCAGTAGCCGGTGTGAACGGCGTTGACCAGCCCGCGGTCATGCGCGAGGCGCATCTGTCTTGTCAAAAGATAGTCGTTGAGCGGATTCGAACGCGGGAGAGTTTTGCCGCCGTCTTTACAGAGCTGGGCAAGCGTCTCCGCGGCTTCGCCGCGGGTCGCATTTTGAAAAAACACCGGCATGTACTTGACGCCGAAAGCGCCGCCGGCGGCAGCCTCCGCGATAAAGCGTTCCAGCGCGGCGTCCACATCGTCCATCGTCGCTGTGCCGTCCGGCTCCGAGCCGAGCAGAGCGGTCAGGTTTTTTCGGCTCGTGACCTCGCGCGCGCGCACGCTCTGCCGCAGCAGACCGCCGTCGGTGTCGTCGAGCGGGCCGTCGCAGTTCAGCGAGCAGACGATTCCGCAGGCGTCGCGGAGAACACGCCGGTAGAGCCCCTCGGTATTTGCGGCCGCGACGCGCTCGGAAACGGCGCGGTAATTTTCGTCGGTCAATTCGTCGGCGCCATAAAAGCGCTTCAAGGTGATGTGCGCGGCGCGAAAATACGCGGTGTCCTTACATTTTTGGTAATACGGCTTAAATTCGCGCCACTTCCAGTCGAGGTCCGCGCGCTCCCAAAGCACCTTGTCGCGCGTCTCCAAAGCCATGCCGGCCGTGTAGAGATCGTGCTGGCAATAGTGAGAAAAGATCGTAAACGCGTCGGGCGCGCTTTGCAGGCGCGCCTTTTCGGGCGGCAGATGCTCGTGACAGTCGTAGATCATCAGCTTTTCAAGCTCCTCGATCAACCCTGCCTGACAGTCGGAGCTGACGCGGTAATAAGGAAGCATGGCAAAAATCCCTCTTTTCAATTTTGTATGAAGCCGCCGGCGATGGAAAGCGCGGCATGCCCCGGCAATCAGACGTCCCGCACCGCGCGCCACGCCGCGAGCAGCCGCTCCATCGTATACGCGGCGTTGGCCGGACTCGTCGAGGGCAGGGCGGTGATCTCTCGGCCGCATACCGGCAGCAAAAAGCGGCGGTATAAGGCTTCGGCGGTTCTGCCGTTGGCGAAGATGCGGCGGATTTCGGCTGAACGCAGGAGCGGCGTCAGGTCGTTGGGCACGGCGCTGCGAATGCTGGCGTCGCCCGAACCGGTGATCTCGCAGCTCTGAATCACGTCCCAGAGGGCGATGCAGCGGTCAAGCAGAAACGCCTGCCTGTCATCGTTTGTGCGCGGCTCGTCTGCTTCGTACAGCGCGGCCAGCAGCTTCCAGAAACGGTTTTGCGGATGCGCGTAATAAAACCCCGATTCGCGCGATTTGACCGACGGAAAGCTGCCTAAGATCAACACCTCAGACCGCTCGTCGTACACCGGAGCCAACGTATGCACCTGCCGCAATTCCGCGCGCCCTCCCGCTCTGCGCCGGCTCCGAACGCCGGCGCGTTTTGTTGATTACCGTAATTATATACGCGTACAATCGCGCTGTCAAGCGCGGCTGCCGGTAAAATCCTCCAATTTCTACGCGCCGGCCGGCTGTTCCCATCGCTGAAACTAATTAGTTATCAATACTAACTATAACAATATATTGTGTTTATTCCAAAACGATATGCCTATATATTGTGATTTGCTCTTGACATCCCGGCACAGCTGTGCTACAATACTCAGGCACAGAGACGTCGCGCGCGAATGGCTGTTTTTTGCGGCGGCAAAAACCGCCGCGCCGCCGCGATGACTGCGCGCGGTTGCTTCCGCCGCGTGATCCCCGCCAGAAAGGGTTTTTTCTATGATTATCCGCGGGCTGCAAAAGCTCACCCTGCTCGACTATCCGGGCAAAGTCGCCTGCACCGTGTTCACCGACGGCTGTAACTTTGCCTGTCCGTTCTGCCACAACGCCTCCCTTGCGCACAGGCCCGGCGTTCCGCCGGTCGGCGCGCCGCCCGCGATTCCCGCAGACGAGGTTCTGGCTTTTCTCCGCAAGAGGACGGGCGTTCTCGACGGCGTCTGCATAACCGGCGGCGAACCGCTGCTGCAAGAGGGGCTGAAAGCGTTTCTGAGCAGCGTCAAGGAGCTCGGCTATTCCGTCAAGCTCGACACCAACGGAAGTCTGCCGGCGCGGCTCAAAGAGCTGGTCGCCGGGGGGCTGGTCGATACCGTCGCCATGGACGTCAAAAACGCGCCGGACAGATACGCCGAAACCATCGGCAGACCGGTTTACGATATGGCTCCGGTCTGCGAAAGCGTCGATTTTCTGCGCTCTCTCAGCGGCCGGTATGAATTCCGCACCACGGTCGTGCGCGAGCTGCACACCATCAGCGACATCGAGGCGATCGGCCGCTGGCTCGCAGGCGCGGAGAAATATTTTCTGCAAAGCTTTACCGATTCCGGCGACATCCTCGCGCCGGGGCTGCATGCGCACGAGCCGGAGACGCTGCGCCGTATGCTGAGCGCGGTGCGGCCCTATATCCCGGCGGCGGCTCTGCGCGGCGTGGAATAACCGGAGCGCGGCCGTATGAAAACAGACGGCATACGAAGTCAGGCATTTTACGAGGGCGGTCTGTCTTCCCAACCTGAATGGAACAAAGGAAAGAAAGAGATACCTCTCGATATATAATTATTTTATTGATCACACTATAATTTACGGAGGTCGGAAATTCATGTATCAGGTCACCAAGCGCGACGGCAAGGTCGTCGAATTTGACATTGCCAAGATCAGTGCGGTTATTACCAAGGCGTTCGAGGCGCAGGACAAGCAGTATCATCCCGGCGTCATCGATCTGCTCGCTTTAAAGGTCACGGCGGATTTCGAGCCGAAGATCAAAAACTCGCTCATCGCCGTCGAGGATATCCAGGACAGCGTCGAGAACGTTCTCGTGCAGGCCGGATATTCCGACGTCGCCAAAGCGTATATCCTCTACCGCAAGCAGCGGGAGAAGATCCGCAATATGAAATCGACGATTTTAGACTATAAAGAACTCGTCGACAGCTACGTCAAGGCCACGGACTGGCGCGTCAAGGAAAACTCCACCGTCACGTATTCCGTCGGCGGCCTGATTCTCAGCAACTCCGGCGCGATCACCGCCAATTACTGGCTCTCGGAAATCTACGACGAGGAAATCGCCAACGCGCACCAGAACGCCGACATCCATCTCCACGACCTCTCCATGCTCACAGGCTACTGCGCGGGCTGGTCGCTGCGGCAGCTGATTCAGGAAGGGCTGGGCGGCATTCCGGGAAAGATCACCTCCGCTCCCGCCAGCCATCTGGCGACGCTGTGCAACCAGATGGTCAACTTTTTGGGCATTATGCAGAACGAATGGGCCGGCGCGCAGGCGTTTTCCTCCTTCGATACCTATCTCGCGCCGTTTGTCAAGGCCGATAACCTTTCCTACCGCGAGGTCAAAAAATGCATCGAGTCGTTTATCTTCGGCGTCAACACGCCGAGCCGCTGGGGCACGCAGGCGCCATTCTCCAACATCACCCTCGACTGGACGGTTCCGCCCGATCTCGCCGAGCAGAACGCCATCGTCGGCGGCAAGGAGATGGACTTCAAATACAAAGACTGCAAGCATGAGATGGACATGGTCAACAAGGCGTTCATCGAGGTCATGATCCACGGCGACGCCAACGGCCGCGGCTTCCAGTATCCGATTCCGACGTATTCGATCACCAAGGATTTTGACTGGGCCGAGACCGAGAACAACCGCCTGCTGTTCGAGATGACCGCCAAGTACGGCACACCGTATTTCTCCAACTACATCAACAGCGATATGGAGCCCAGCGACATCCGCAGCATGTGCTGCCGCCTGCGTCTCGACCTGCGCGAGCTGCGGAAAAAATCCGGCGGCTTTTTCGGCAGCGGCGAAAGCACCGGCTCGGTCGGCGTTGTGACGATCAATATGCCGCGCATCGCCTATCTGGCTGAAAACGAAGCGGATTTCTATAAACGGCTCGATAAGATGATGGACATCGCCGCGCGCTCGCTGAAAGTCAAGCGCACGATCATTACCAAGCTGCTCAACGAGGGGCTGTATCCCTACACGCGGCGCTACCTCGGCACCTTTGACAATCACTTTTCGACCATCGGCCTGCTCGGCATGAACGAGGCGGGACTCAACGCCTCGTGGCTGCGCGCCGATATGACGCACAAAAGGACGCAGCAGTTCACCAAGGACGTGCTGAATCACATGCGCGAGCGCCTCTCCGACTATCAGGAGCAGTACGGCGACCTCTACAACTTAGAGGCCACTCCGGCGGAATCCACGGCGTACCGTCTCGCCAAGCACGACCGCGCGCGCTATCCCGACATCATCACCGCCTCCAAGCCGGACGCGGCTCCCTATTATACCAACAGCTCGCATCTGCCGGTCGGCTTTACCGAGGATATCTTTGAGGCGCTCGACATCCAAGACGAGTTGCAGACGCTCTACACCTCCGGCACGGTGTTCCACGCTTTCCTCGGCGAAAAGCTGCCCGACTGGCGCGCCGCCGCCGCGCTCGTGCGCAAGATCGCGGAGAACTATACGCTGCCCTACTACACGCTGTCGCCGACCTATTCGGTCTGCAAAAACGACGGATATCTCTCCGGCGAGGTCTACGAATGCCCGCACTGCGGCGAGAAGACGGAGGTATACAGCCGAATCACCGGTTACTACCGCCCCGTCCAGAACTGGAACGACGGCAAAGCGCAGGAATTCAAGGAGCGCGCCGTCTACGACATCCCGAACTCCAAGCTCCGCCGTGAGCGCGCCGCCGCGCAGCAGCAGGAGGAAGCGGACGAATGCCCCGCCTGCGCGCCAGACGCCGAGGCGCAGTACCTGCTCTTTACGACCAAGACCTGTCCGAACTGCAAGGTTGCGGAGGTGCTTCTGAAAAACGCGCAGATCGCGTATACCAAGCTCGACGCGGCTGAGAACGCCGAGCTGGCGCGGCAATACGGCGTCAAGCAGGCTCCGACGCTGATCGCCGTCGCGGAAGACGGCGCGGTCAAACACGCCAGTATCGCCGGCATCAAGGACTTTCTGCGGGCGCGCGTCTGATCGGAGGGCTGCGGGTTGTACGACATCGTTATCATCGGCGCCGGTCCGGCCGGCCTGACGGCGGCGCTGTATGCCCGCCGGGCCGGAAAAAGCGCGCTGCTGCTCGAAGGCAGCGGCTACGGCGGACAGATTACGCTTTCTCCCCGCGTGGAAAATTATCCGGGATTTCCGCAGATCAGCGGAGGGGAATTGGCCGACCGGCTGCTGTCGCAGGTTTTGGATCTCGGCGCGGAGACGGATTTTAAAACCGTCTCCGCTCTCGAACGGCAGGGAGACGGAAGTCTGCGCGTTACGGCGGACGACGGGGACGCGGTTTTCGGCCGCAGCGTCATTGTTGCGGCCGGCGTGCGCCACCGCCGCCTCGGCCTTGAACACGAGGAACGCCTGACCGGCGCCGGCGTTTCCTACTGCGCGGTCTGCGACGGGGCGTTCTTTGCGGGCGCGGACGTCGCGGTCGCCGGCGGCGGCAACACCGCCTTGCAGGATGCGCTGCTGCTCTCGTCCTATTGCCGCACCGTACACCTGATTCACCGCCGCGAGACTTTCCGCGGAGAAGCGCGGCTCGTCGAGCTGCTGCGCGGGCGCGCAAACGTGATCTTTCACACCAACGCCGTCGTGAAAGCGCTGCGGGGCGGGGAAGCGCTTTCGGGGCTGTTGCTGGAAAATACCGCGACCGCCGCCGAGTCGGCGCTCGATGTCAGCGGCCTGTTCGTCGCCGTTGGCCAAGAGCCGCAGAACGACGCGTTCCGCGCCGCCGTTCAAACCGACGAGGCTGGCTATATCGTCACGGACGAGGATATGGCGACTTCGGCCGCCGGCGTGTTTGCGGCGGGCGACTGCCGCGCCAAGCGCGTCCGTCAGCTCACCACCGCCGTGGCGGACGGCGCGGTCGCCGCGCTCTCCGCCTGCGCGTATGTGGACGGGCAGCGGTAAGCAGAGCGGCTGCGACGGTTCAAGCCCCCTGTGTTTTAACGTCAAACCTGTTCGCATGAAAAAAAATCTGCCAATGAAACGGCTCGGTTTCCTTTGATCAAAGCAAAGGAAACCGAGCCGTATTTGGATATTTTTGAAGATGTTTCAGACGGATCGTTCAGTTAATCCGTTCAGTAACGGGCGCAAACCGTCAGCTCATACGTCAAGGGCGCGCATCCTCCGCGCAGGCCGTCAGAAACTGCGCTTGAAATTGTTCCGGGGGAGCGGGTCTGCCGAGCAGATAACCTTGCAGGTAATCCAGCCCAAGCGGCTGGCTCGCCTCGAATTCAGCTTCCATCTCGATGCCTTCTAAGCAGACGCGAATGCCGACAATCCGGCACAGCTCCGCGACAAGGCGGATAAAGGCGCTGTCAAAGCCGTCGGTACAGATGCCGTGGACAAACGCCTTATCCAGTTTCACGATATCGACCGGCGCCTTTTTGAGTACGCCGAGCGACGAATAACCGGTTCCAAAATCGTCCATGGAGACCAGAAAGCCGTTTTGACGAATCTGCTCCAATCGATCTAAGAGATATTTCATATTCGGCGCCAGATAACTCTCGGTCAGCTCGATGATAATATGCGACGGTTGCAGATTGTTCCGGCGCAGCGTGTCGGCCATAAACGGGATAAAGGCCGTATCTTCGAGCTGATAGCCCGACAGATTAATTCCCATGAGAAAATCCGGCTTTTGCTTGCACCAGCACGCGGTTTGACAGACGGCCTGCTCAAAGATCCAGCGGCCTGCCTGTATCATCAGGCCGTTTTTTTCGAGCAGCGGAATAAATTCGTCAGGCGGTACGTTTCCGTATTTTTCACACCGCCAGCGCGCCAAAGCCTCGGAGCCGACGAGCCGCCGGTTTCGATCGAAAACCGGTTGATAATAGACTTCAAAACCTGCGCAACCGTTTTCAACGCTCTCCCGCAGCAGCTCCGTCAGAGCGATCGAACGTTCCATGCGTGTGACGATTTCCGGCGAGAAGAAATACATCCGGTTTTTGCCGCTGCGCTTTGCGTATTCCAATGCGCAGTTGGCGTTTTTGAGGATATCCAGATAAGATACGGCGTCCTCGGGCGCAAATACGCATCCGCAGGACAGGGTGACAAAAAATCGCTTGTCTCCGCAGCTCTGCTGCCGTGCAAACGTCTCCTGAATCTGTGCAAAAAGGATGCGGGCCGCTTTTTTACCTCCGCGTATGATGATGCCGAATTCATCGCCGTCGAGCCGGAACAACATCGCGTTGGACGGGAGCAGCGATTGCAGCTTCTGTCCGACGATCCGAAGCGCCTCGTCGCCGAAGGCCCGGTCATACAGCGTGTTGACACGCTGGTAGTCGTCAAGGTCGAGCAGAAGAACGGCGATCGACCGCGGCGTTTCCGACTCGGTCAGCTGTTGGATGCGATTTTCAAATTCAAATTTATTGAAAAGACCTGTCAACGGGTCGACCTTGTTTTTCTTACCCAGATTGGTGATAATGCCTGCAAATAGACTGGGCTCGCCGTTTTCATCGCGTTCCAGATGGCCGCGGCAGCGCAGCCACACCCAGTCGCCGTTTCGGTTCAGCGCTCTGTACTCCACCATATGCGCGTCGGCGAGGCCGTCTGCGATCACCTGATTGGCTTCCAAAAACGCCGCCCGGTCTTCGTCATATACTTTTTCTCCCAAAATGGCGGCGGCGTTTTCGATCACCTCGGACGGGAGGTCAAATTCCTCTACCATCGATTTCGGATAGCGGAACGTACCGGTTTTCATGTTGCAGACGTAAATATAGTCGTCCGTGCTCTGTACCAGGGCGTCGTATAACCGGTTTTTATCATAAGTAAACGCCCCTCCGCCAACCGCGCCGCGCTCGTTGGCGCGCTGCGTCGCCTGACGGATATGTAAAACACGCTTCTGCATATACAGCTTCTCGTCGACGGCGCTCAGAACCTCGTTGACCGACAGCTCCGTCTCTCCGTCGACCACAAAAAGCCCGTAACAGAATTCCTCGTTTCTGTGCGCGTCGGGATACAGATTTAGCTTTTGAAGCCCTGTCAAAACGGTCTGTACCCGCGCCTCCGCCTGCTGTTCGTCACAACTGAACAAAACAGCTAAAAACTCGTCGCCGCTCAGCCGTATCAGATATTCGCCTGTGTGCAAGGCGCTTTTGAAAGCTGCGGCGATTTCCGTCAACAACCGGTCGCCGGCCAAATGTCCATAAGTGTCGTTGACCATTTTTAGGCCGTTAACGTCAAACTTACAGACCGTGGCGCACACACGCTGCGCCATACAGTTTTCCAGTGTCCTCACCAGCGCCTCTTGGCCGGCGCGGCGGCTGAACGCGCCCGTCAGCTCGTCAAAGGTCGCGGCGCGGTACAGCCGTTTCGTCTCGGTGATGTCTACGGAATGCTGAAAATGAACCAGCTCTCCGTCCGTCCAACGCATCAGGCTGTCGTAACACTCGTATACGCGGCCGGTCAGGGTGTTGTTGGTCTCCCAAAGGTATGACGACGACGGCGTTTTGTCATCCAGCATACGCCGCAGCGGACAGAAATCACAGCGATGAGGCATATCCTTTTGCAACACCTGCCAGCAGATCTTTCCCTCGGGATGCTCGACGCCAAACCCCTTCTTCATGGCTTTGTTCATGAAGAGAATCCGATCTGTCTGCAAGTCTGTAATATAGATATTGACGTTCATATTGTCGATGATTTCGTTCAAAACCCATGAGTGAAGCCTGTCTTCTGCGCCGGTACATCCAAGATCGTCCGTTCGATTCAACTTTTCATCTTTTATATAACACATATCATAACTCCTATTCTCTCCGGGCGTCAAACGACGCGGAGAGGGGGTCATCAACCGGCTATTATCAAAATAATTGTTAAAATAACGAATGAAGTTTAAAATAATAAACGGCCGGCGTGCGTTGTCGGCCGTTTATCGTGTCAATGTACGTCCTCGTCGTCCCCAAAAAATTCGCGGCCGCCGATGCGCTTCGCCATCCGCTCCGCTTCCACCATATCGGAGAGCATATTTTTAACCTTTGCCGGATTTTTAATGCGGCGGATATTGAATTCCGGCGTGGATTTGTCGGCAGAGCAGCAGTGAATGGTTCCAAGGTTGAAAATCCGCTCGCCAAGCGACCGTTTCATGGTGATATCCATAATACGGTAAAGACGGATCTCCTCTTCCTTACGGCTCAACACGCCCGTCTCGATCAGCAGCTTTTCCTCAGTCAGAAAATATTTCGTAAACGTCCATGGCAAGCCGAAAAGAATCCGTTTGCGGTCTTTCCATACATAAGGCTGCTCGCTCATTGCAATCCCTCTCTTTCGGTTCATCCGCCGCGGCGGCGCTCTGCCGCAGCTTCTGAAACGCTTCACTCAAAACTCAAAGGTATTGTACCATATCCGCCGGGAAAAAGCAACAGCTAACCGCCTGCGGATTCGCCGGCGGCCAGCGGTCGCGGCGCAGTACCGGCCGGCGAGCGCCTGTTGGATTGTCAATGATTATTGTAATATCTACAAAATAAATAAAAAAAATAATCGATATATATACATTGATATCGACATAGATAGGTGGTATAATGCGTGACAAATTTATACTTGACGCATATCGAAAATGTGTATGTACGGGAGACGTTTCAGGTGTGCGGAGGGTAAAAAAATGGAGGGTGTAACATGAAAACGCGTTCAAGGCTCCTGGCACTGCTGCTCGCGGCTGTGATGGTTATGGCGCTGTTTGCCGCCTGCGGCGGCGACGATAAGCCGGAAACCACGATGGCCGGAACAGACGGCACGTCTAAAGCGACCGACACAAGCAGCGAGGCAACGACGCCGGCGTCGGAGACCACTCCTGCTGAAACCACCGTCGATTATTCGAAGCTCAAGGGCTATGAGCTGACGATTGCCAACAACGGTGACGTTTTCCCGGCCATGGCAGAGGACGGTTCCTATGCGAGCCAGAGCGAGGAAGAGCTGGCGGATCAGCTGGCCGATCTGGAGGATCGCCTTGATGTTACAATCGAGGACGAGTATCTCCCGGGCGATATGCTTGAGCAGCTGCTCGCCGCTTCGATGGGCGGCACAAAGCTTTTTGACCTGTTGTGGGCGCGTCAGAACAAGTTCTGGCCGGCGGCAAAGGCCAATGCCATTCTGCCGTTGGACGATCCGCGCCTTGTCAATGAGGGTCTGGATTATACCGACGAGACCCGTTGGTATCAGACGACCGTCCGGTGCAGCGAGATGTTCGGCCATCCTTGGTCGTTGAACGTAGCGAGTGAATATGTCATGGCGCAGACCGGCTATTTTATCACCTTCAACAAAGAACTCTGCAAATCGGCGGGCTATGACGACATGTATCAGCTCGTCCGCGACGGCAAGTGGACATGGGACGTTTATCGTGACATTGCCAAGAAGACAACAAAGGATACAAACGGCGACGGCACGCCTGACACGTGGGGCACCGGCGCTACCGCATGGGGCAACGAGATTGCAACGAACGGCATTCAGCCGATCGGCGAGGTCGACGGCAAGTGGCGGCTTCTGCTTGACACCGAGCCGGGCATCCGCGCCTTGCAGTTCCTGTATGACATGAACTACGGCGACGGCACGCGCATGGAGGCGGAGTCTTCGGGAGCGGCTCGCGAGGCCTTTGCCAACGGCACGGTTACCTTTAACTGGGCGGGCATGGGCCACATCAACGGCGCCGGCGAGATCATCTACAATTCCGAGCACGACTACGGTATCATCCCGATGCCGAAGGGTCCGGATGCGACGGAATACTGCTCCATGCACAACAATCTGGACGCATTTATCATCCAGTCGACGAACCATGATCTCGACAAGGTTGTTCCGATCCTCAATGAGTGGGCTCTGATCCTCAACGACACCGAATCCTACCTAAACATCCTCGACGACGGCCGCTGCCGCACCGAAGAGGACAAGGAAATGATGGCCGAGTATATCATTCCGAATTTCACGGTGAAAATCAGCACCGTGTGTCCGGACGCCAACGACCTGATCGGCGATATTATCGGCGGCGTTTCCTACGACGGCAAGACGCCGAAGCAGGCTGTTGAAGAATATGCGGCGTCGATCAACGCGGCGCTCGACGCGTTCTTTGAACAGTGAGTTTCGGTCGAAGCGATTCGGCAAATTGATGCATTTTTACAGGGCGCGGTATTTTATGCCGCGCCCTGTCTTTTT
>QAMX01000086.1 GCA_003149835.1 Clostridiales bacterium | reverse complement strand
CCGTCTTTATCGACGCCGCCGACGGAATTGCCCGTTCCGTTGACGAAGCTGATCCCGTAGCCTTTCGGACACCCCGCTTTGATACCCAAAAACGAATCGTTGACGACGATCGCGTTTTTGAACCCTTTGGCCGCCAGATAATTCTCCATCCGCGTCTTCTGGGACGGAACGTCGATGCCGGCCATGCCGTACACCGATGCGGCAAGGTCAGCGGGGCGAATCGACAGCTGGCTGAGCGCGCCGCCGACGATTTCGTCGAACACAGGCGTCATCTCGTCAAAGCCGCCGTCATATTTCTCATGGTTGGTCGCGCCGCCGTTCGCATACGCCGCCAGCTCGCCGTCTCTGGTGAAAATATAGCAGTCGGTCTTCGTGCCGCCGCCGTCGAGGCCTAAAATATACTCCATAGACAAAATCCTCTCCTGTCAGGTGTTGACTTTGATCAGAACTGGGGCAGATAGCGTCTGTGCGCTTCGAGCATCTCGTCAAAGCAGGCGACGGCGGCGTTGACGTCGCCGATCAGCGGGTGAATCATCAGCGCGCGGATCGCCTCGTCACGGTCGCCGGTGAGCGCGGCGCGCGCCGCGTGTTTCTCATACGCCTTGACTGTCCGCATCAGCTCGCAGATATGCGGGTTGTTGAAATTGCGCACCGGGATCGGGATCAGCTGATCCTTGCTGACAAGCGTCTTGACCTCGACGACGTCGTCGTCCGCCATCCACGGCAGCGCGCCGTTATTGATGACGTTGATGACATGAATCTCGTTCAGGTTGTTCTCAATGGCGTTCAGCAGCGAAACGGCCGCCTCGCTGTACAGAGCGCCGCCGCGCTTGTTCAGCTCCTCGGGCTTTGTGTAAAGGCTCGTATCCGAGAAGAGCTCCAAAAGCCGCGCTTCGATCTCCATGCACTCCTCGCCGCGCGTCTTTGTTTTCGCCGCTTCTTGCAGTTCCGCGAGGCGTTCGCGCGTACGATAATAATAGTTCAGATATCCGCAGGGAATGCCCTGGCAGTAGCGGAAATACTTGTTGTCAACATCCTCGTCTTTGTAGGTTTCGAGGATCTGCGGCAGAATCTCCTCGCCCTGCTTTTTGATCGAGGTGATCCAGCTCAGGTGGTTCAGGCCGACATACGTGATATCAATATCGTCGCCGAGCTGCTTGCGCGCGTCGGTAAACATATTGATCGGAATATTGCAGAGACCGACCATTTTGATTTTGGAGTTGTTCTGTACCGCCTCGGCGACGAGACCGGACGGGTTGGAGAAGTTAATCAGCGTCGCATGCGGACAGAGTTCTTCCATGCGTCTGGCAATCTTCATGATCTCCGGGATCGTACGCAGAGCTTTGAAAAATCCGCCGATACCGGTTGTCTCCTGGCCGATCAGCCCATATTTCAGCGGGATACGCTCGTCCAACACACGCGCGGGCAGGCGGCCGACGCGGATCTGGGCGAGAACATAGTCGGCGCCGTCGAGCGCGGTATCCAGATCGGTCGTCTTGATAATCTCCGCGTTGATGCCCGCCGCGGCGACCATACGCTCAATCAGTCCGCCGACAATGGACAGTTTGGTTTCGTCAATGTCCATCAGCGCAATTTTTTTGACCGACAGGCTGTCCTTGCGCTTGATAATTCCCTCAAAAATTTCCGGCGAATAGGTTGAGCCGGAGCCGATGACCGCAATTTTCAAATCTCTCATACTGTTCTCCTTCTGCATTCTTTATCGTTTACAGCATATCTGCGGCGGAATACCGCCGCAGATATGCCGGTGAATCGTTTGTTCAAAGGAAAGGCTGCAAATTCAGCCCCGGAGCTATACTCTGTCTTACTCGGCTTCGATGATACCGTAGCCGCCGTTTTCACGGCCGTAGACGACGCAGATCCTGTTATTGGCGTCAGAGTTTTTGAACAGATAGAATTGATGGTTCAGCAGCTCCATTTGCAGCGTCGCCTCTTCCTCCGTCATGGGCTTTAATTCAAAACGCTTTCTCCTGACCATCTCCTGCTCAGGAGCCGCCGCCTCGCCGACGCTGCGCTCAAAGGCTCCGTCGCGCAGGCGTTTTTCGAGCCGGGTCTTATTCTTGCGAATCTGCCGCACGATCGCCTCGACCGCGTTGTCGACCGCCGCATACTCGTCGCCCGAACGTTCCTCCGCCCGGAAGTACATGTGCGCGCTGCGAACCGTGACTTCTACAACCGTTTGACCGCGGACCTCGCTGAATTTGACCTCCGCAACGGCGTCCTCATTAAAAAACCGGTCGAGCTTCGCCAGCTTTTTCTCCGCCGCCGCCATTGTTTGTTCCGAAACAGAGCCTTTCCGTGTGTCAAAATGAATCTTCATACGTCCGCAACTCCTTTTCGTTTTGATCTGTCTATATTATACTACATCCAAGCGCGCATTTCCATATATAATTGTAAAATAATTTGCTCCGGCGCTGAACGTTTTTTGTCGGAGATAGCCGTTTCCCCATGTGTTTAGACAGAAACGGCCGCGCGGTGACTCGGAACCGCGCGGCCGCCCGCTATTTTTTTTAAAATCCAATCCGTGCGCCGAAAATCGCCCTCTCCCGCCGCTCTCAAACCATGCGCAGGGCGGCCCATTCCGCTTCCGGACGAAAAGAATGAAAATCATCGTACGGCTTGCGCAAAAACGTCGCGTATTTGTTGCGCAGCAGGCGTTTTGCCAAATCGTCGGCAATGGGAATCAGCGTCTGCTCGTGGGCGCACATAGAGGGAGACACCTTGGACAGCGAACCCGTCGCGGCGTAATTTTTGCAGCCGCAGCTGTTGCGGCAGCGGCTTTTGAAAACGCAGGCCGCGCATTCCGTCTTTTCCGCGCCGTTTTCCCGGTACAGCGCGAAACGCCGCATATCGTCTAAACCGGAACGCACGGAGCCGATCTGGTACTTTTTATTGCCGATAAACTGCCTGCACGGATAAAAATCACCGCTTGTTGAGACGAAAATTCTGTTCTTACCGAGTTCACAGCGGTCAAGGCAGGCGCGGCTCCCCTGCACGCAGCTCTGCATTTTGGCCTCGAACGGCGAAAAATAGAACGCGTCTCCGCTCAGCGTCCGTTCAAAATAAAAGCCCGCCAACCGCGTATACTGTTGTTTGAGCTGCGCAAGGCGTTCGGCGTTCCAGCGGCCCTTGACGCTGATATCCGCGAGCAGCACGCGAAAGCCGCGGCCGTACAGATAGGCCACGCTGTCGAAAAAGCGGGCCACGGACGACGGCTCAACGGTGATATGGACGGGAGAATACGGCATCTCCGCCAGCAGCGCGTCGATCACCGGCTCCAATCGCTCAAAGGTTCCATCCCCAGACGGCGTCACGCGGTTGCAGTCGTGCGCCTCGCGCACGCCGTCGTGATACAGCGCCACCGTCACATCGTGCGCAGCGGCAAAACGAATCATTTCCCCGTCCAGCAACAGGCCGTTGGTGGAAATTTTAAAATCAAACCGGACATGAGCGCGCCGCATGAGCCGGTTGCCATAGCGAACAATTTCGCAGACCAGCGGACGCTGCAACAGCGGCTCGCCGCCGGTCAATTCGATTCCGCAGCTGCCGCCGGCGCGCGCCGCGCGGTCCAGAACCGCGCGCGCGGTTTCAAAGCTCATATATCGTTTACCGCACGGAAACCGACAGTAGCGGCACGCCATGTTACACGCTGTCGTCAAGTGCAGCGAATAGTCCATATCCCTCATCCTTTTCCCAGTCATCGCGCAAGGTGCCGGCCGGCCCGGCCGGTTTGTCTGAACGATCAAAACGCTTTATTGGGATAACGGAATCTTCGCCGCGTTTGGAGAAAAATTTTCAGGGACGGCCAAAAAAATCCGGCCGTCCCTGCGTGTTCATGTTGGGTCGTCTCAGCTGCCCGCTTCCTCGCATGCTTCGCAGCGGTCAGCCAAACTTTCCGTCAAAAATACAGATCGACGACGAGGGCGCGCGCGTCGCCATAGCTGTGCCACTGGTATCTCCATGCCTGATCGACATTGTCAGTCAGCCATGCTTCGAGCAACGTATCGATCGAATTGACCAGCTCGGAGAACTGCTCGTCTGTCTCCGTTTTCAGGTAAACCCTGTCTTCTCCG
Organism: Clostridiales bacterium; assembly: GCA_003149835.1. GTDB lineage: Bacteria > Bacillota > Clostridia > Oscillospirales > QAMX01 > QAMX01. The sequence goes on along the minus strand of QAMX01000086.1, from coordinate 3,030 downwards.
CTCGTCACGGCGCGGCCCAGGAGCTCCGAGAGCATTTTCGCAGCCTGTCCGCCGCTGCGGAGATAAGAGCGGTTTTTCACATGAAAGCTGTTGTCCATACTCGCACAGTCAGGAACGCCGAGACGGAGATAGAGCGCATCCGTCTCGCGGCTCCGCTCAACGCTGTTTTGGTCGACGTTGAAAAAACCATAGGAGATCGGGAACTGCTCCCCATTCTGCTCAACGTCGTCATAGGTCGCGTCCAGATAGCAGTATGTCCCGTCGATCTGAACGATGTTCCACGAATGCCTGGAATACAAAAACGCGTCCCCATTCGCCGCTTCGCCGGTCACGGTCATGCACGGGATATCGAGCGCCCACATCGCCCACATAAACGACTTTGAATATCCTTCGCAGCGGGCGACGCCTTCGATCAGCGCGCCGTAGCATGAGCCGGCATGAGCCGCGTATTCGTCGTAACGGCAGGTTTCGATGAGATACTCGTAGACAAATTTCTCCTTTTCATAATCCGTCCGCCCGGACAGCTCTTGCTGCCAGCGTTCAAAAAGCGCGCCGATCTCTTCGACGGCGGCTGTATACTGAAATTCGTCCATGATATAGTCAAAGGACACGGAGACGCACAGCCCCGCGGCGTCGGTAAAGTAGGTATAGTTTCCGCTGATCTGCATCAATTCCGGGCATTCATAGTTCAGCAGCAGCATCATCTCGGTCAGCTTGTCGACCGTAATCGGCTCGGGAAACCGCGCCGATTCTTCAAACGCCGCCGCGGCCTCGTAGATCACGCAGAAGAGCGCCAGTTCCTCCTCATCCAAACGGTTGAGGAAAAAACGTTTTTCAAACGCGGGAATTAGCCTCTCCGCCCACAGCGACGCCTCGTTTGGCTCCGCCGTGGTTTCGGCAGGCGGCGGCTCCGTCGCCCGTTCCGTAGTCGTTGCGGGCAACGCAGTCGTCACGGGTGCCGCAGTCGTCACAGATACCGCGGTCGTCACGGGTACCGCGGTCGTAAAGCGGTGCTCCGCCGTCGTCTGCTTGCCATCTCCCCGGTCATACGGTAAAACAACCACTTTGCAGGCGGAAAGCAGCATCAAAGCGGCACAGACGGAGAGCAGAGCCGTTTTTTTGATTCGATCCAATCGCATAGTCGCCATACCTCCTGTTTCGCGCTTTCGTCAGCTGAAAAGCGCCGCCGCTTCGACCGCAGTCTCTGTCAAGCGCCGCAGCGCCGTTTCATCCATCACGCTTTGCAGAACGGATACGGCGCTCTGATAATCGTTTTTCGGGCACAGCGGCGATACGTCTTTCACCACGCGGAAGCCGAGCGCGTGATACATCCGCACGGCGATATGGCTCCACGTCTGCGTGTGCAGCATCGCGGGGCGGCCGCTTTCGCACTGCGCCAGCAGCTGCATCGCCCGCTGCGTCACCGCTTTCCCGATCCCGAGCCCCTGGCAGCGCGGCGTGACCGCGACCCAGTGAATCAGCCCAAAGCGCTTGTCCCCTGCGACGCTCCACCATGCCGTCGCCGTCGCCGCCGGAAGCCCCGCCGGATCGCAGACAAAGGTACAGCGCCGTTTCATCTCCGCGGCGTTCGGCGCAAATTCACGGTCAAAATAGGCGAGAGCGTGATCGGTTGATTCAAATTCATCGACCGAAGTTTCAATTGTCGCCCAATGCTTTTCGTCGCCCGACTCATAGAGTCGGAACGAATAGCCCTCCGGCAGGACAGGCGCGCTCAGAGCGCCGTCCAGTTTGATCATACAAATATCTTGATATGGAACGGATTTGTCGAGCATAGATTTCCTCTCGTTTTTTGATATTGCCGCGCCGCAGCCGCGGCCGTTACTCTCCGCGCGCGTTGTTGACGATCTTTTCTCCGTCGAAAAGGATCAGTCCGCGGCCCGAGCCGGTATTATGGCCGGCGGCGAGCCAGTCGGCATAGGCCTTTCGCAGCGAGGTATCGCGCGGAAGCCTGTCAAACGGCTCTTCAAAGTAGCGGCCGAAGATCCGCCACGACGCGTACGGCTGCTCTGAATAGCGGGGTTCAATGATATCGAAATCCCGCATAAAGTCGAGAATATTCGACGTCTGCGGCAGGAATTTCTCGTGGTCGGGAAAAAGCAGCCACGAATTGCAGATAATCGGCAGATATTTTCCGCCGCAGCGAATCTGCGGATAGAATTCATAGGCGCGCCGGTACGACTCATAGCGCAGCGCGCGCGGGAACGGACCCGCTGAGGGGATATGCGTGTTCAGCACCGGATCGCCCTGCCGTAAAACCGCGTCTCCGCAGACGTAATCCTCATGCGGGAACGTCCGCTGTTCATACTGCAAGCGGCCGAGCGCGAAGCGGTCGAGCTTGAAAAAACCGTCCGACCAGCCGTCGGTATCGTTGCCCCAGACGCCGCGGACCTCGCGGCATTCAAAGAGCTTGCAGCGCAGGTCGTTCATCGAGGCGTAAAAAATCTCGTCGGAAATCCCGCGCTGCCGGTACAGCGCATAGAGCTCGCAGGCGCAGTTGAGATAAAACAACTGATACATAGACCGATACGGCACGTCAATTTCTGCGGCGATCTCTTTCAGGCGGTTCAGCGCGCCGTCTACGGGCAGGCTGCCCGCCATATACGCCTCTTGCAGGCTGCAAAGCTCCCCGGCGTACGGCCCCGTCAAAAAATAAGATGTTTCCAACAGCCGGAAATAGCCGATGCAGTCGACTGGAAAATCCAGCCGCTCCATCAAATCAAGCGCAAAATCGACCTTTGTTTTCCTCTCGTCCATCCCTAAGTCCCCTTAAACTCCGGCGGAACGCCGGCATAATCTTTTCCCTTTTCGTTTCGCCCGCGCCCATCCGGCGCGGCCGGCCGTGCTTTTCAGCGGTTATCGATATGGCAGCGCTTCGCCGGCGCGTTTCCCCATCCGGTTTCGTCGACATACGGCGATATCTGAAACAGGCTGCCCGACCCGCGCCTCTCCGGCGCGGGGTATGCCAGCGCATAGAGGCTGTCGGCCCGGGCTTCAAGCGCATACAGCGCC
>QAMX01000037.1 GCA_003149835.1 Clostridiales bacterium | reverse complement strand
GCAAGCTCGGTAGCTTTTGGCTCAATGGCCTGCCCGATGGCCTTGCCTACGGCGTTTCCCACGCCCTGGCTCACACCGCGCCGGATGGCTCTTTCTAAAAATCCCATACGCTATTCCTCCTTATCTGAATCTGATCTATCCATTTTTTCGCCGTGATAGCCGTTTTCTTCAAGGCAGAGTTGCCTGCCATTCAGGTTATCCATTGGTTCCGTCCCCTCCGCCGTTATTTCGCTTTCATTTGGCCTGCGGGGGAGCTGCGCGCCGCACACCGGGCAGTATTCCGCGTCGTCCGGCGCGACCGTGCCGCAGAGCTGACAGCAGGGGTGCATTGCCTGATAGGTCAGCAGCAGCGTTTTCTCCGGCAGCCGCTTTCCGCAAGCCTTGCAATAGCTTTGATCCGCGGCAGCCTTCTTGCCGCAGCCTTCGCATACCTTGATCTGTATCATCGCCTTGGGGCCGAAGCCGTAGCTCGCCATATCCTCAGCCCGCGCCAGCCAGCGGTTCTTCATGCGCAGTATCCGCGTGTTTGCACACGCCTTATTCTCCATCGTCCATCCCCCTTTCGTAAAACAGCTTTCTGCCGCAGCTCCGGCAAAACTCGTCTTTTTCCTCCGTGACAGGTTTCCCGCAGTAGGGGCAAAATACAGGCGGGTTTTCAATGGGCGAGCATTTCACGCAGTGCAAGGTGTCCACATTATACATGGCGTTGGATACCCACCGCCCGCATTTATGGCAGCGGTTAAAATGCTCCCGGCCGCCCTGCTTCCAGGCAAGCCTCGCTTCCTCCTCCGATGTGTCTGCTTTGACCGGCTCGGTAATGCAGACCTCCATGCCGGAAAGCTCGCAGAAAAACCGGTAGCGGTTCCCGCCTGCATCGTCGGCCCTAATCTTATAGGGCGCAGTCTTTGATTTGTTATTTTTCTCCAATCGCAGCGCCTCCTTTCCGGGCGTAAACATATTATAAATTGATCCTACCCCTTGATTTAGTCAAGGATATGTGCTATAATAGAAAAGTACCGAAGTTCTGCTCCGCAGAAATTTTTTTTGCGGATAGAGGTCTTTATGTGGGAACTATGTTCCCACATAAAGGGGTACCCCTTTAATTTTTGTATCTGCCTTTTTGGTATTTTTTCTTACCGTCCGGCAGCTTACACTTAAAATTATACGGATTTTTTCTGTTTTGTCCCCACCCCAAATGCCCAAAAGGGTGGGGAATTTCAAAAAAAATCGGGAAATTTTCAAAAAAACTTTGTTTCCGGGGTGGGAAATGCTAATAAAAGGAAAAAGAGAGGTGCTTTTTATGAAAAGATTTTTTGCGGTCGTCTTGGGGATGCTGACGCTGTTTTCCCTTGCGGGATGCTCGGACAAATCGCCCCTTGATCCGAACGATCCGGTCACGCTGACCATGTGGCACAACTACGGCGGCGAGATGCAGAACACAATGGACGTTCTGATCGAGAGGTTCAACGCCACCGTCGGGCGTGAGCAGGGGATCGTAGTCAAGGTGGAGGCGGTATCGTCCAGCGCAGACCTCAACAAGAGCCTTGTTATGATCGCAAACGATGATCCCGGCGCGCCGAAATGCCCCGACATCTTCACCGGCTACCCGAAGATCGCCGTGCAGTTTTGGGAGAATGGCAAGCTGGCGAATCTGGCCGATTATTTTTCCGAAGAAGAGCTTTCCGCCTATGTGGACGCTTTTGTAGAGGAAGGGCGGCTCTCGGACGGCGGGCTGTATGTGTTCCCGATTGCCAAGTCAACGGAAATCCTGTACTTAAACCAAACCCTGTTTGACGAGTTTGCGGCGGCCACAGGCGCGGACGCGGCGCTGCTCTCCACCTTCGAGGGGCTGGCGGAGCTGTCCCGGCAGTATTATGAGTGGACGGACGGCCAGACGCCCGATGTTTCCGGCGACGGCAAGGCGTTTTTTGCCGCCGATTCGTGGTTCAATATCGCAGAGGTGGGCATGGTGCAGCTCGGCGGCAGCCTCTTTTATGAGGACGGTTCGCTTGCCCTTGACAGCGATACCTACGCTTATATTTTTGAAACCCTGTACGCCCCGTCTGTGACGGGCGGCTTTGCCTTGTTCGACGGATATTCCTCCGATCTCTCCAAGACCGGGGATATTGTCTGCTCCACCGGTTCGTCTGCGGGGATCTTGTTCTACGGCGACACCATCACCTACCCGGACGCTACCGTGAAGCAGGTGGAATACAGCATTTTGCCCTATCCTGTTTTCGAGGACGGCGAAAAGCTGGCGCTCCAGCGGGGCGGCGGCCTGATGGTCGCCAAGACCGAGGAAAAGAAGGAATACGCGGCGGCGGAGTTCATCAAATGGCTCACAGCCGCGGAGCAGAACATGGAGTTTGTTTCTGAAACGGGGTATCTGCCCGTAACCAAACAGGCCTTTGAGCAGGATATGCAGACGCAGCTTGAAGCCGTCGAGGACGCAAGAATCAAAAAAATGCTGACGGCGGTACTGGATATGTACGGCGAATATACGTTTTTTACCGCGCCGAACTTTTCGGACTTTGACGCCGTCAGCGGCCGGTATGCAGACGATTGGTATTATCTACTCACAAAGAACAGGCGGGAATATGCGGGCGGCGACAGTATTTCCGCCGCGGACGCGCTTGCGGAGTTTAAGAACTGAAGCGTTTAACAGTCAGATTTAGGGAAAGGAGGCGGTAAACATGAATATCATACGACAGTCGGCACAGCTATATAAGCGGGAGCGTAAAGGCTCTACCCTGCGGCGCAGGACTGTCCTGTTCTTTTCCTCCCTCATTGTAGTGGTGGTGCTGGTATTCGTGCTGCTGCTCTCCTTTTTCGGGATCACCGGCAGCGGCCGCACCGCCGTCCATCATTACACGCAGTCGGAGCTTACCCATCTGGCAGACCTGCTCCAAACGGATTTCGGCAATATATCGGTCAGGGGTATTTCCCTGTCGGAAAGCCTGTCAAAAATAGGGGACGACTTTTTTAAGCAAAACGAGATCGCCGCTGACGGGCTGCCGGAAAACAAGCAGCTCATTGAGCCGCTTTTATCCATCATGATGGACGAGGTGCTGGAAGTTACCGACACAAGCTCCTGCGGCGGGGCTTTCGTACTGCTGGACGCCAGTGCGGGAACGGACGGCGCGGATACCGCAAAAGCCGGAATATTTCTCGTAAAAACACAGCCCGTTATCAACGGCAGCGTCAAGGGGCGCTCCTATTACCTGCGTGGGCCTGCCAATGTTGCGCGGCAATACGGCGTTGAGTTGTTGGGGCAATGGCACATGGAGTATGATATTTCCGGGCAGGAGTTCTTTACCGAGGTCATGGAAACCGCCCGCGAGCATCCCGATCTGCCTCTGTCAAGGCTCTATTACTGGACGGAGCGCGTAACGCTCAAGGACAACAGCGAGCCGGGCTTTCTGCTCTGTGTGCCGCTGCGCGCTGCTGACGGCACGGTGTTCGGCGTATGCGGAATCGAGGTCAGCCTGCGGATGTTCGGGCAGCTCTATGTGCCCCAGTCGGATACCTATAAAGGCGCGTTGTTCCTTGCGGCGGCGCATGACGGCGACAGGCTGAAAACACAAACGGGGCTTGCAAGCGGATATGCAAGCGAGGTCAGCGCCCTGCTTGCCGGAGATATGACCTACTCCCACAGCAACGGGGATTTCGTCTATTACACCGCCGAAAGCGCAGACTACGGCGGCTTGATGGAGAGCGTCATACTTTATCCGTCCCGATCTCCATATAGCGAGGAAGCGTTATGCCTTGCGCTTTTCTTCCCGCAGGAAACGCTGGACGACGCGATCCGGGGAAACAGCCAGATCTTTACGCTCATTGTCGTTTTGCTGCTGGCAGTCAGCGTCCTTGTGTCGGTGCTTATCAGCCGACGCTACTTAAAGCCTGTTTTCCGCGCCCTGTCAGCCGTTCAAAATCAGACCTATTCGGAAGAAAGCATTTCCACCGGGCTTTCCGAGATAGACGACCTGTTTACCTTTCTTGCCAGAAAGGACAAGGCGCAAGAGGATGAAATGCAGCGCCTTGACCAGGAAAAGCAGGACGCACAGGAACGGTATAAACGGGCGCAGACCGAGATAGAGCGAATTGCGGGAGATCGGAAAAAGCAGATAGACCAGGACGCTTACGCCGTTTTTCTTTCGGGCGTAAAGTCCCTCACCCGTACCCAGCGGGAGATATTTGATTTGTATCTGGAAGGTAAAAAAGCAGAGGAAATCATGCTGCTGCGCGATATTCAAAGGAACACGATCAAGTACCATAACCGTGAAATTTACAGCAAGCTGGGCGTTTCTTCACTGAAAGAACTGTTGATGTACGCAGCGTTGATGAAGCAGGAAAGGAGTGGCGGCGAATGACGCTTGCAGATAAACTCAACCGCATTATCCGGGACAACAACCTTACAAAAACGGAGTTTGCCCGCAAAGTGGGCATATCCGAGAACTACATTTATATTTTGACCGGCAACAGCCGTCCGGGGGGAAAGAAAAACAAGAAAATCTCGCCTCGTCTTGCGAAGCTGATCTCTTTGGAGTTTGGGTGCAGCGAACAATGGCTGCTGAAAGACGATGAATAAAAGACTTTCGCTCCCTGCGCCTTGCTCGGATACGATGAAAACCGGATTCTGCACGGTCAAGAGGAAGATTAAAGTAAATAATCTGTCGGATGAGATAAAGTTCCTGTGCGTATTGTGCGGGAACTTTTTCTCTTGTCGATGATCACCTCTCGGAAACACCGCTTACCGACAGAACAAATCCATTGATAAAGTTATTTGTATGCTTGTAAATAATCTTCTTTTTCATCGGAATATAAACTGTCAAGCTGTACTGTTCAAGGGGGTACGAAAATGGACTGCACCCCAGTCCAGCTTAAAAGCCCGGAGAAATCTATTCTCCGGGCAATGACCGTTTTATCCTGATTATGTGCGAACGCAGCCTTGCGTGCAATGCGGATTTTGTCATTTTCATCCAAAACGCTCGTGGTTTCCGTCGTTTCCGTTTCATGCTCGGTATCTTCGGAATCAGAGGTGAGTATCAGCGTGTAGAGATTGCTCGTCTGACCGCCCTTTTTGCGCTCGTCAAAGCGCGCCTGCTTCTGCAAATATCCGGCTTCGCAAAGGTCGTTTAACGCACGCTTGACCGTGGATACGCCATAGCCGCACTCGGCGGCTATGGTCTTAATGGACGGAAAGCATTCGCCGTCCTTGTTAGCGTGCATGATCAGGCAGTTCAGCACAAGACGCGCCCTCGGCTTCAAATCCGAATGAAAAGCGTTTTGAACATATTGATATTTTGCCATCGCTACAATCTCCTGTTCGTTATTTTTCTCCTGCAATATACCCCTGCACCAGCGGACGGTAAAGCTGCCCGTTTGCGTTGCTTGCAAACAAATCGTGCGAAGCGCCGGCAAAGGCAATGTCCTCACCGAACAGCTCTCGGCAGTAATCCTTCATTTCCTCCGGCACACAGAGCGCGGCCGTATTGACCTTCATGCCCTCGCAGGCGGCAAGCGCACGGTGAAGCTCCGAAAGCTCATACGGAAGCACGCTGCCGCAAAGCAGACGAATATCCGCATTTCTGAAACAGCTTGCCGGTGTATTCAGCACGCCGCAGTCGTAGACGATAAATTCATAGTCGCGGTCAAGCTCGTTTGTCAGATAGCAGTCGATGCCGTCAACCGTATAGTGTTCTCCGTCCTTTTGCGCGTCGTAGATATTGAGAATGATTTGAAGGTGGCGGTTGGTGTTCATCTCCACATAGCAGACCTCCGCGCCCCGCGCCGTCAGCCACGCCGCCAGATTGAACGCCGTGACCGTTACGCCGCTTCTGCGCTGCGAACCGGCGACGGCAATTTTAATGTTCTTGGCGTTCCACTTATACTTGCGAATTACCTCGGATTCCGGCTGTTCCGTTGTTTCAACCGCTTGCTCCTGCTCCGCAAAGGCATACTGCGGAAGATACCTCTGCATACCGTCCTCAGAAAGACATTCCAGCAGTTCCTCCGTCACTTTTTCGGGCGTGTCTGCGGTCACGATATTCGTTACGCCGGATGAAATCAGTCGGGAGATGTAGTCCTCGCCGTTCTCGCAGTCGGAGAGAATGACGATGATCCGCGCGGAAAACATCATCTGAAAGGATTGCAGAGCCACGCAGAAATCTCCCGCCGTTTCTTCGGCGCAGGCGGCGTCCACAACAAAGGTTTTCGCCGCCGTGTAATTTCTCATATCCTTTGTCACAAAACTTTTCAGCGAGAATTTTCCCGCCAGCTTCTTTGCCGTGAGTTCCTTTTCACGCACGGCGGCGTCGATCAGAGCGGTTTTCTGATTACTCGTCAAGTACAGTAGCATACGCTGTTCCTCCTGTTTCGGTATTTGAATATTCGGTATCGGGCAGCTTCGGCTTTGAAGTCAGCAGCAGAATCACGCCCACGATCACAATGGCAATGTAGATGAATAACTCGATCAGCTTCTTTTTATCATTCATTTGTCGTTTCCTCGCTTTCGTTTGAGTTGGCGGTTTCGGGCGCGGATGTTTCCGTGCTTGCAGCGGTTTCTGTCGTCTCGGTCGGTTCCGGTTCGGGTATCGGAAAAATATATCCGGCCGGATCGACGCCTGTTCCGTCCTGCGACGTGCGTATTTCAAAATGCAGATGCGTTCCGGTGCTTCGTCCGGGATTGCCGTCACGGTCGGGATCGCCGCCCATCAGTCCGATGAGCGCGCCTTGCTTCACACTCTGTCCCTCAAACATATATATATCGTTCATGTGCGCATACAAGCCGTAAAACACTTCCGTTTCAATTCCTCCGGCGTCGTTTGTCCGCTGTCCGGTGTGTTTGATGATGATATAGTTGCCATACCCGTCGTTTTTTGCGGTGTTGACCTTCACCACCTCGCCGTCAGCGACAGAGTAGATATTCGACTGCCATACGCCGCCGAAGTCCGTACCGTAGTGAAACGCCGCCTCGCCCGTGATCGGGTCTGCGCGTTCTCCGTAGCCGCTTGTCACGCTGCCGCCCACGACAGGCAGCGGATAGGCGTCCTCAAAGGTCAGATTTCCTCCGATCACGAGAACCTTGTCGTCGTTTTCCTGTTTGTATTGCTCGATGAAAGCCGCGTCGTCCGGCGTATCGGCAAACGCGGCTTTCAGCATTTCAAGCGGATGCGTCAGAAGATACAGCGGAATCAGAATAACCGCTACGCCGCAGGCTATCGCTATCAGGATAATGTAAAGCAGCTTGCTGCGCGTTTCCTTATCGGTTACTACGCTTGCCGCCGCTTTTGCAATCGCTTTCGCGGTTGCGGGATCAATCGCCATAAAATCACCGTTCCTTTCTCTCGGTATGTAAAAGAGCGTCCGTTATCAGACGCTCTTTGGGTTTACCGTCCTCCGGCAGAACCCATATACGCAAACTTATACGCCGGAATCTCAAAGTTGATATGCAGTCTCTTTGAGCCGATCACAAACAGCGCGTGACCGCGTTTCTTGCTTTCAAGCAGTTCCGTTTCGGCGTCGGTGAGATTGTAAAGCTCCTTTGTTTCCTGCAAGTTCTTTCCGTCGCAACCCATCAGCAGCTTGATACATGGAATGTCGAGCAACGCCTGCCCGTACATCTTGATCTCCGGCGCTAAAAAGTCAACGACCGAATGAGAGATAATGACAAGCCCCGCCTCATACTTTCTCGCGCGCTTTTCCACATTTCGGAGAAACACAAGCGACTGCGGCACTTTCGGGTCGATCATCAGATACGCCTCGTCGCAGATCAGCATGACGCGCTCGGTGCGGTCGCGGCTCATCTGCTCCCAGCACCATGTCAGCAGATTGAAATACTGCGTCCGTTTGATGTTGTCGCTCGTGTTCTGCAAGCTGTGGGTGTCGAGACAGACAAAACGGGATTTTGTTTCAATGGTCGTATGGCCGTTCCAGAGAAAGGAATCGCTTCCGCTCGCTATATCGTTCAGCAGCAGCGCAAGGTCGCGGTAGACCGTCTGCTCCTTATTCGCCCTTGCTTTCTTTTCAAGCAGCTTGTGAAGATCGGAGAAGGTGGGAAAGTCCTTGCTTGTTAGCGCGGAAATATCCGTTTCCCAAAATATATTGAAGCCGTTGTAGAGTTCGATCACCGCCTGCTTCAGAATGGCTTTCTGCATATCCGAGAGCGACGGAAGATAGAGGTTAAAGAAGATTTCCAGCGTTTTGATATGGAGCGCCATATCGCTCATTCCGTTGCCCTCGTCTTGATACAGCTTGTCAGCTTCACCGTCGTCGTCCACCGGAGCCGGACGGATTTGCAGAGGATTGAGCATACCGCCCTGACCGCCGCCCGCGTTGATCCAGTCGCCGCCGAGATTCAGGCACATTTCCTTGTATTCAGATTCGGGATCGATCGTAATGATTTTCGTACCCTTCATATATTCGGACAGCATGATATGCTTGACCGCCGTGGACTTTCCTACGCCCGCAACGCCCATGACGACCATATTGGAATTGGTGCGGTCGTTTCCGCGCTTCCATGTATCGACAATGACAAGACCGCCGCTGTTGTCTTTGGCAAAGTAATAGCCGCTGCCGTCGTTGAAGCCGTTGCTTGCGAACGGAAAGCCGCCTACAAAGGTAGACATGGGGATAATGCGCGAGGTAATATCGTCTACCGTCTTGTTGGACGGATAGGTAGGCGAAATCGCCTGAAACGCTTCCTTTTGCAGATTGGAAAGCGTGCGCGCCTTGCATTTCTGCACGTTCAGCACCGATTCCACACGGCGGCAGACCTTTGTAAACTGCTTTTCGTCCTGCGCTACCGGCATAACGGCGAGCGACATCAGCGCAACCGTTTCGCCCTCCTGATCGATCCGCTGCATGATCTTCTCACCGTCGTCCGCCGCTTTCTCGGCGCGCTGCCGTGTCAGCGGGTCTTTGGCGCTGTCCGCCGCGCCGCGGTTCTGCACGATACTCTTTGAAATAGCGGAAATCAATGCGCCGTTGTCGATAGGCTTGATTCCGACCGATACAATGGTGGACGGGATATTCGTCACCTTCGACAGCCAGCCGTAATCCACCTTCTGCGGATAACGGATAACGCCGTAAATCTTGCCGGTGTTTTCTCCGACCGTGATCGAGTTTTTCTTTATTTCAAGCCCCATAGGGGTAATGACATTGAGTAACGCTTCGTTGACCTTGACCGTTTCGGTCTGCTTCTTTGCTGTCAGCATGGCAGCACCTCCGTTTCTTCGTTTTTATACGGCACGCCGATGAAATCGCATACCGCGCCGCAGCCGAGTTTGTTGATACAATAATCGTACTGCTTCGGGTGGGTTAGCTGCATTTTCTGCAAGCGGTTCGGGATACCGTCATTCTGAATCCCGTACAGGCAGAACATACAGCCGGAACGCTCCACGCCCGTTGTTGTCAGCTTCATACCGTTTTTCGTTTTCACTTCTATAATATCTCCGTAGATCGGCGCATACGGAATCCCCGTGATTTGCAGATAGCGTAAAATATCCTGCTCCGTCCAAAAGGACAACGGCTTGCTGACCGGACGTTCCGAATCAAAGGCGTTGCAGCCTGAATTAAGCCAGCTTTGAAGCCGCAGCTTGCTTTCACACGCCATTGTGCCGATAATAGATTTTCTGCCTGTCTGCCGCTCGTATTTCTTAACGGGCGCTTTCTTCATGTGATAGCAGCATTTATCGCTGATAGGAAACGGCGCGTCCAACAGATATTTATATTTCTCACAGTTAAAAATAGATGGATTTCCGTTCTTGTCGAGAGCCTTGCCGTTTAACCGTCTTATACGGTGTTCCTGACCGCGCCTTGCGCCGTAGATGACGTTCGACACCTCTTTGGAAATGACGGGATAGCCGTACTTTTCGATAATTTCAAAGAATGGATGCTTCGGGCGCAGCCATTCCACATTTTCCTTTGTTTTCACAAACTCGCGCAGTTCGGGATATTCCAGTCCCGTATCGACAAAAACGGCGGGCATATCCGCATACACCCGCCGCGCCAGATCGAGAAGCACCGTTGAATCCTTGCCGCCCGAAAAACTGACAAATACCATATTCTTATATTTCAATACCCACTCAAGGATTCTTGTCTGCGTGACCTGAATCTTCCGTTCAAGCGGCCACGCCTGCATGATTTTCAAATCCTCCCGTGTGTATTTCTTCATAGGCCGTACCCCGACAGCATGGGGATCGCCGCTTCAAAGTCGGCGTCCTCCAAATGCACATAGGACGGATTGTTGATAAGATTGCACAGCCGCACAATGTCCTGCTGCTCCAAAATTTCGGTGCGGATGGCGGCGTCGCTGAAATACCCTTCAAGATATTTCAGCTTTTGCAGAAGATCGCGTTCCGCGCCGTCCGCCGCCTTGTCCCACAGCTTGATATAAAACTGCCGTTCCACGACCTCGCCGGAGAGCGCAAAGGTACTCATGTCGAGCATTTCCTGCCGCAGCAGTTCCTTTTGCTTGACGTCGGCCGTTCCGGTGAGAGTGTCGGACAGCTCGGAGAGCAGCGGCGAAATATCCACCGGACGGGACACCGCCAAAAGCTGAAACGGGTATTGTACGCTTGACATATTGGCTGTAAGCTGCCGGACGATTTGTTTCTTTTCATTTTTACTGAACAGGTCGATACTGATCGGCAGTATTTTAAGATAAGCCATCACAAGGCCGTCGCGCGTGTAGAGAAACTTTCCGCGAACGTCCTTTACATTGACAAACTCGTTTGCGGCGACAGCGGCGGGATCGTTTGCTTTCCCTCCGCTGCCGCCCTTTCCTTTGGCGGCATATTTCGTATAAAAAAGCACCCCGCCGCCGAGCAGGATGCACACGCAGATCATTATAATCGGTAATACCAACGGCAAAACCTCGCTTTCCTGTTAGATTTCATAATCTTCCTCATCTTCCTCCGTTCCCACAATGTAATCGTCAGGTTCTCGCTCCAAGTCTATCGGGAACGTGTTTTCACGGACGCGGCACAGCTTTCCGTCTCTTTCCCATTCCTTGTATTTTTCGCAAATATCATCAAGCGTATAGGCGGGCATGAACTCATCTTCATCGGTCAATTTATATAGATAGGTTGTTACTTTGGCCGCCTGCGGCCGGCATACCAGCCGCAGTTTATCCCTCGAATCCTCCGGCATAAACAAATCGTCCGCGTCCTGCGGCATACCCAAGCCGATATATTCCGCCGCATCTCCGTCTCTGCCGATGATCTGTATAACGGAGAACATTTTCAGAAAGCGATCCCGCCTCTGTTCCTGAAAGCGCCATTCCACATTGCCGTCATGCAGGTGAGCCGGATTTATCAGCAGCGTAACATCGTCCGCGTCCCGCAGCGCGCCCGCCTGCAATAAACGGCGCAGATTTTTCATTATTTCTTCGGGCGCTTCAAAGGGAAGATTTTCACCGGCATACGCATGAAAATTCGCCTTAACAAACTGATCCTGCGGAATGCGGCTGAGAAATGCCGCGCCGTCCTTCAAAAAAGGAATATCATCCGCACGCTGCGGCATACCCGGAACGAGGAATTTAACGCCGTCTCCGCTTTCGGCAATCAGCGTGACCACGGTATATAGCTGTTTCATATATCCTCCTTACCGGCTGGGCGCGATATGCCAGTCGTCATACAAATTTCCGCTGATACGAACGTAATCGCTGATGTTTGCCGACAGCATACCGGCAGGCGTCCATACATCGTAAACGTGCGTGTTCACTCGGTATTGACCGTCCGGAAACCAAATCGGTGAAAAATGAACGCGGCGGTTATAGGTGCTGTATTTGTTCGCCGCAAACTCAAACTTTGCCGTCTTGCCGGAGGCCGTGCGGTCAAGGATGCGCCAATAGGTCTTGTATTTGAACTCCTGGAAGTAGGAAAGCGCCGTCTGCGCGTAGGTGTAATGGGAAAGCGGAGCAGTCGTGTTGACCGTTACTGCCGCCGTGTTTTTTACGCCGTAGCCGCTTTTCATCGTCCAGCCGGATTTGGTCGGCACTTTATCGTCGGGGTACAGACTCATGGACGCGGACAGCGAAGCGGAATAGTTGTTGCGGGTAAAATCGTACCAGCCTTCGTCAACCCATTTTCCGTTATCCACCCACTTGCCTTTATCCACATATCCGCCCTTGTCAACATATTTTCCGAGGTCTTGATAAGAGCCGCGGTCTACCCAATGCCACTTTGTCACATAGCCGCCGTAGTCCACCCATTTATATCTTGTTTCATATTTGCCGAAGTCCACATTTCCGATAAACGGAATCCAGATGATGTTCGGAACCCACACCTGATAGGAAACATACCGCCAATCGGACTGCCATACGCGGTAGGATTCATATTTCATATCGGGAACCCATTGGACGTTCGCTTCCCATACCCAATTCGATACCCACACCATATTCGGCTGCCATTGCCAGTTCTCATGCCATACCCAATTTGCGTGCCACGCCGCCGACCATACGCTCCACGAAGCCGAGGTTTTTGTGTTTCGGTTCGGAACGCTCACCGCAGACCATGTGCCTTTAGTATCGGTCGCTTTCGGATCGGGCGGATCGCTCTTTGCAAGTTCGACGACGCGCGCGGAAATACTCGTCTGACTGAGCGTGCCTTTTGTCGCGCTGACGGAAATGCTTATATTCGTCGGCGTAGACGGCGTATGCCATTTCACCCATACAAGCTGGCTTTCGCCCTCCGGTATCACAATGTTGTTAACGGTATAACGGCTGCCGTTGATACGGAAAGTAACGGACGCGGGCGCTTTTGGGTTGATTTCACCGCCCGCGTAAAGCGTGACCGAAGTAATAACGTCGGTGTTGATACGGTATTCGTATTCATAGTTTGTTTCTTCAACATCGGGGACGGCTTCGGTAAAACGGACGATACCAAGACCGAGATTGGATAGGATCGTATCGTTGGAAACCGTTTTATTCGTCGCTCCCGTATAAGCCGTAAAACCGAGATCGTCATATTCGAGGAACATGGAAAGCGGCTGATTTTTATGCGTGAGCGAGGTCATGGTTTTGCGCAGCGCGCCCGAGGTCTGATTGTCGTACAACGCGATTTCGTGCGCTGTGAAGGCATACTTTACGCTGTTGTGCGTAAAATATGAGATCGGTTCAAGCAGCAGCTTGTATTTGCCGCTGATGAGCGTGTCGTAATTCATGCCGGTACACTCGGCAATATATCTGACAATAATCTCGTCGCAAAAATACGATTTAATCGCATCAATATTCACATTACCGTCTGTGCTGATAATCGTCGGCATTTTAATTGCAGGATTATAATAAGTGTAGCTGCTTGTTGACGGTGACAACGCTGTTCCGTTACGGTAAGAAATTTTACTGACTTTCCCGAAATGAATCGTTACGGTCGGCTTTTTGTTTGTCAGATCAATCGGCGTTGTGACGGGCTGCTGCGTATCGGCTTTGATAACCGTGACCCGCACGCCGTCCATGCCGGGATTCCAATAGTTTTCGCTTGTTCCTTGCCCCATGCCGCCGCCTCCGCCGTCGATATTGCCGTCGCCGCCCGTGCCTTCCGCAAGAACGGTCAGCGGCAGTGTGCAGAGCAGCAGGACGGCACAGAGAAAAAGCGTCAGTATTCGCTTCAAAAAAAGCACCTCCTTGCTAATAAAAAAAGAGTGCAGATATTTCATCCACACTCTCTAATGCTTGATATTCTATTTGATTATCCCATATTGCCGACTTTGTTTCCGGTCAGTTCATCGCCTTCTTCGCCAACCGTTTCACCCTGTGCCTGACCGCCCTCGTCAACGATCCAGCCGAAGCCCTCAATATAGATTTTACCGTCCTTTTTGTCGCCGTTTTTCGGGGTATCGTTGTCAGGGTTGACATTCGTCTGATCATCCTCGTAGGTCGGCTTGGTATCCGGGTTGGTAAGCGCGTCCTCGTCGCTGACAACAGGCGGTGCGGGCGGCGTTTTGTCGTCCTCAAACTCGGAGATATTTACGTTTACATCCTCGCCGCCGTCAATATTCAGAACGGGGTCGGCGTCAGGCGTTCCGGCGTTTTCACCTTCGCCGGATTCCGGTTCAATGTCCGGCACGATCACACCGTTATTATTTTCATCGGTATCGGGTGTAGTATCCGGCGTGGTGACAGGATTTTCGGTAATATCCCCGACAGTTACCGTACCTCCGCTATTGTCGGTGACATCGGGCGCGGGCTTGTCTGCCGCGCCGCCTGTCAAAGCCACGACAAGCGCGGCGGCGACAACCAAAACGGCGGCAGAGCCGAGTATTGCAAGCAGCCTGCGGTTCTTTATAGTCATATGATCGATCCTCCTTCAAAAAACTGTATATGAAATCCAAAATGATTATCTTTTCCACATCAATATTATAACATAGAGATATGCGCCGCGTCCAGCGGCCACAGCGCACAAACATTGTTGCATTTTATGGGGCGTTTCCGGTTCAAGGCGCATAAGTCACGCATAGATCGTCAGAATTTCGGAACATATACCGATTTGAATTTCATTGTGATTTTCATAGAAGGCAAATGCTCCCACCCGAACGACAACGGTACTTCTACGGTGATCGTTCCCGTTACGGTTAGCTGTGAAATGCCGTTCGGATCGGACGGCGCAAGCGGCGCGTTCGCCACGCTGACCGTCAGCCCGGACAGGCGGTATTCGGCTTTATCTCCGGCGTATTTCACATACCGTCCGTTTTCGTATTTCAGGCCGAGAACCTCGGTCAGCCGGCCGTATATATTTCCGCTTGTCACATTGCGATACCAATAGGAGCCGGACAGACGGTAGCCGCCCGAATACCCCTCGCGCAGTCCGGCATAGGCTTCGTCCCAATTATCGGTCGCCACGTCGATAACCGCAGACTGCACCGCGTCGCGAACGCCCTGCGCGACGATCATCAGCCGCGCGTATTCAAATACGGCAGTCGATAGAAGGATACAGACAAGCACAACGGCAAGTATCAGCGGCGCGCCCTTGCCCGATTTGTCTTTGATAATTTCTTTTAACTTCAAATTACCACCTCGCTTTCAGCGCGGGAACAAAATATACAATTATCGCTTGCTCCATGCGCGATTTTGCGTGCAGGCTCAGCCTGCTCATTTGTGATACACCTCGCTTGTTCCGGTCGCTTTTGCCGTCAGCGTGATCGGGAAGGACGCGAACCCGCCGAACAGTCCTATATTGACCGTATATCGGAGCGTGACCGTTACCTCCTGCCCAAGCTGTATATTACCGTATCTGCTCCAAGAAACGGACGGCGAAAGTCCCGTTTCGTTTCGCAGCGAATTGTTTTTTGCCGTCGTTGCGCTGCCTACGCAGCCCGCGACCTCGGCGGTACGCACAAGCTCGGCGGCGTAGGTATCAAGGTTCTGCTTTGCGATAAACACGGGCATGACCTTGACGAACAGCGCCAGCACCATAACAATGGCAAGCACCAACACGCAGACATCGACAAATCCCTCGCCGCGCTTGTTTTTCAAAAGTTTCTCCATAGCGTCTCCCCCTTAAAACATCTTGCCGAACGCATTGACCACCTCGTAGCCGAGTACGCCGAGATACATCAGCAAAAAGCAGCCGAGCAGGAAAAATGAATATTTCTTCATCTTGCCGGGTTTCTTCATGGCTTCCAGCTTTAGGCGCTGCACTTCAAGCTGCTTGAAGGTCATGGAAAGCATCTGAAAATACATAATGCCGTTGTCGCCGCGTTTAACAGCGATCAGGCCGCGGATCACATCGGACAGCATGGTGCTGCCGATCCTCGTTTCAAATCTTGTCAGCGCGGTTTCCTCGTTGCCCGAAGCCATATCCGCAATCGTGATCTCAAGCTCGCGCTTCATAGCCTCTCCCGCGTTACGCTGATAGGCTTTCAGGATACCGAGAACGTCGCGGGACGCGCGAAGCTCCTGCGTGATCGTACCGACAAAGCGCGGCAGCTCGTATTCGATTTCCTCACGCCTTGCCTTAACGATCTCATCGGCCTGCTTCATTTCACGAAAATAGATTGCGATCGCAAGAAAAAGTATTACGGGAGCAAGCAGCGGAAATATCAGCAGTATGGGGATGATCAGCAGCCCTACAAGCGCCGCTTTCACCCATGCTTTGGCGATATAGGTTTCCGGCGTCGTCTGAATATCCGCGGATTTCAATGTTGATTCCAGCTTGCGGCGTTTGAAATCGGACAGTTTTACCAGCTTTGCCGCTTTAAGCGCCATATCCATAACCACGGCGTCAAGGCTTTTGGATTCCTTTTTCCGGCTTGTGACGGTCATAACCGCCCTTGTGCTTGCGCTTGTCGGCAAACGCAGCAGTGCCGCCGACAAAAAGAACGCTCCCAAGCCAAAGAGCGTTCCGAAGCATAATATAATCAATAGCAAGCGATATTCACCTCAATTCTTTGTAGTAGCGGCGTTTCATGCCGCTGTTCTGGCTGTCGGCGCGGGGACGGCTTTTGACATTCCAGTTTCCTCCGCCGCAGATACCCTTGTCCGTCCAGCCGGACGCGCGCAGACTTGCTCCGTTCTCATTTTCTAAAATATATGTCAGCAGCGCGGTATATCCCATTTGACGGGCGATCCGCGCACACGCGCCGTAGAGGAAGGAGCAGGCGTTATGATAACCGTCTGTGCAGAGCCGCGTCACCTCGGCGGTCGTTCCGTTGTCAAGGTATCGGGAAACAGGACGGCCGACGATGGCTATGCCGTGAAGCGTTCCGTCATTGCCGGTCACGCCGATACAGAACTTGCAGCCGCGCACCTTGCCGTGATGACGGTGGTGCGACAGTACAAATTCGTTTGCCTGCTTCATTGTGACAGGGATTATCTTCATCATCGCTTATACTCCACCGGCTTCGTCAGCCGTACCACGGCGGCAAAGGAGATAAAGAGCGTAAGCGCGCAGACAGCCAAGATCGCCTGCCCCACGCCGGTATTCATCAGCGTGTGGTACCAGTCCTTATTCAAGAAGTAGAGCAAGGGAATGTTGCCGACGAGCAGCAGCGCCATTGTGATAAACTCCTTGAGCGGCTCGTACATCATATAGTCAAGCTCGGCGGCAACCACACGCATATCCGACAGCTTTTCAATGATCGGCGTGAGCGTGCTTTTCAGAGTTTTATCGTCCTGACAGGCGACCGCCGCGTCGATCCATTCGTGAAAGATATAGTTTTTCAGCTTCGGCTTCATGTTCAGAAGCGCCTGTCTTACGTCGGCGCTGATAACGCTCGTCTGCGCCAGAAAGGAACGGAACACGTCGGACACGGGCGGGTGCAGATACTCGATGTTTTCCTCCACCGCCGTAATAATGCTCTCGGAACGCAGATAAGAGGTCGTAATGACCGACAGCGCCGTTTCGATCTCGCTGTTCATCATCTTTTTATAGCTGTGCGCCGTGAACAGGATATACCAAAACGGTATCAGCGCCATGCCGGCCGACAGCACGGGCAGGAGAAAATAGTTGCCGATGAGAATACAGAACAGGATACCGACCATCATCAGGAAAAAGGACAGTGCGCAGAGCGCGGCGAATTTGCCGCTTTTGCCGGTCATTTCAAGCACTTCCTTCGTCTCGCGGATCGTCCTTCGGATACCCTTCGGTTCTTTCGGATCGCTCGCTTCCTCTATCTGCTTGGCAAGGGATTTCCGTCTGCCGGAAAAGGATTTCGTCAGGTTTTCCAGAAACTCAAACGGCGACATATTCAGAAGCAGAAAGATTCCCGCGAGAAAGCCGATAAAGGCAAGGATAATAAGAAAAGCCATTTATGCAGTTACCTCCTTCGTTTCAGATCGCTTTGCGGGCAGATCGCCGGACGAACGCACCGCGCGTCTGCGCGGCTGTTTTGCCGTTTCATCTTCCCGTGTGATACGGTGCAGCAGCTTGACGGGCATACCGTTTTCAAGCAGCCGCTTTTGCAGGCTTTCCGAGATCGTGTTTACCCGCTGAAACTCGCCCTTGATAACCACCTTGCCGTCCTCTATGATGTTTTCCGACACATGGTAGCGGTAGAGCGTGTGAAGCTGACGGCTGCCGTCCGGCAGGATCTCGCACTCGGTGATCTCCATGACCTTACGGGAGTTGTCCTCCAGCTTTTTCACGAACAGCACGATCGGGAACGCTTCGGTCACAAGGTTATGGAGCGTTTTATCGCCCATATCGTATTTCTGCGTACAGAGCGTAACCATGCGGTAGTAGGTGGCCGAGCAGGAGTTGGCGTGGGTGGTGGTGATAACGCTGTGTCCGGTGCGCGCCGCCTCCTGCGCGGCAAAGGCTTCTGCCGATTTCATCTCGCCGACGCAGATAATATCCGGGTTGCAGGTCAGGGCAAATTCCAGCAGTTTCTCTTGGTCGATATTTTGCCGGGAATCCTCCGAATAGCGCGTGACGGTGTGAACGACGTTGTTTATGACGCTGCCGTTTTCATCCTCCTTCACCAAGTCAAACTCGCGGCAGCCGTTTTCAATGGTAAACACACGCTTGTCTGCGGGAATGGTCGAAAGAATCCACGACATCAGGGTAGTTTTGCCGCTGCCCGTGCTGCCCGTTACGCACATGGAAAGACCGTAGCGCAGAACGACCGACAGGAAATCGAGCATTTCGCCCGTCGCCGTGCCGAAGCGGATAAAATCCTCACGCGACAGTTTTTGCGGGTTGACGATACGGATAGAAGCCGCAACGCCCTTGTCGTTGTCGGTCAGCGGATTGCCGAGAACGGTGATACGAATTTTGTTAGATAAATGCCCGACCACGCCGGGTTGGGACTGGTCGAGAATCATCCCCGACTTATGAAGCAGGCGGCGCACCACATCGACGGCGTGCTGCGGTGACGAAAACTTTTCCGGCGACGGCACAACGCGGCCGTCCGAATAGGTGATCTTCACATCCTTCCACGAGTTTATATTCAATTCCTCAACGTCCGTCGCAAAGAGATATTTCGTCAGGAAGGAAAACTCCGCCATCTCGGTATAAATACGCTCCACAAGCTCGTCAGAGGAAAGTCCCTCCGCGCCGAGACGGTGGTCGTTCAGATATTTTGCGATATACGCCGTAAGCTGCTGCCGCTGTTCCTCCGGGTTATTCGTGATGAGCGTCGCGTATTTGCTTGCGAGGTATTCCTGCACCTCGGCAAGGATCTCGGCAAACTTCTTTTTGTTGCTGCCGGTATCGTAAAACAGTTCGATGTTATTTCCCATCGGCAAACACCTCGCGCGCAATGGCGGCGATCACGCTTTCATACGCCTTTGCTTCCTTGCCGGAAAGCGGTTCTGTCAGATTCAGCGTCGCCGCCTGTTCCTCAATCGTCGGGATATACGGCAGGCGGTATTTCACGCCGCCGTAGGAGCTTTCATACTCTCTGCCGCCCTCATAGGAGCGCGTGTTTGACAGCGCCTTGATATGCTTTTCCGGCTTGAATTTCCTATCCCCGATAAGCGGCAGATAGGACATATAGTAGGAGATTCCTTTGAGCTCGCAGGGACAGAGACGCAGCACGTCGTCGGCGACCTCAAGCGCCGTGGTGGAAAGAATGTTATCGGTCAGACTGCTTGAACAGTCCACAATTACATAGTCTGCGATATGCCGGAGCAGCACAAGCATATCCACCGCGCGTTCTTTGGAATATTCGGCGTAGGTGTAGATGTTTTCGCCCGCCTTGTAGCCAAGCAGCGAGATATACGGGTTTTTGTCATAGACGGCAAGGTTCTTCAGCACCAAGT
The DNA here is from genome assembly GCA_003149835.1 of Clostridiales bacterium. Classification (GTDB taxonomy): domain Bacteria; phylum Bacillota; class Clostridia; order Oscillospirales; family QAMX01; genus QAMX01. Next base: position 36,255 of record QAMX01000037.1, on the reverse strand, counting down.
CCTGTGTAATGACCGGGGCGGCAAGCGCCGCGCCCACAGAGCATTCAGGCGTTTTCTTTGTGCGGATCAGCGCGGGCAAAGGCGGAGCGGTAGTATCGCACAGTACGATAACCACATTCTTTTTCTGTTTGGAGAGTTCGGCGGCGATTTTGACCGCCGTGACCGTCTTGCCGCTGCCGGGACTGCCCCACACCGCGAGCATTTGCTTTTGCTTATTCGGCATTTGTATCACTTCCGTTCTGTTCAATATTTTCATTCGGATTCTGTTCTGTGTTATCGCCGGATTCGCCGTTTCCCTCGCTTTCCTTTGTAAAATACTGCTCCTGTGCCGTCAGAAACTTCTCGGCGTTCTCACGGCTTCCGCGATAGACGAGCGCCGCATGAAAGGTCATGTTGTTTTCAAGGTCAGCGAGAAGCTCGGCCTGCTCCATATTCACAAGCAAGGTCAGGGTGGACGGCAGATTTTCTTCGGGAGTTTCTTCATCATCGGGAGTTTCGTTGCCTTTGTAAACCTTATCCGCACCGCTGCTGGCGGTGGCGGCAAGCACCTCCACATAGCGAAGTTCGGGCGGCGTTTCGGTGATTCCGGTATCGCCGTCAACGGCGATCAGCGAGATGATATCTCCGGCTTCCAGCTTGCCGGACAGTCCCGCCGCAAAGGACGGGATCGTGACCGACACGGCGGCCTTTTTGCCGTCCAACCGCGTCAGATATTCAAATTCGGTCAGCGGTTCGGCGGACAGCTTGCCCGACAGGATATTGTCGCCGGACACCATATCGTAGACGGCGTATTTGCCGACAACTTCGTTTTTATCCTTTACAACATCCGCGGGAAGATTGTGCGCGCCCACCGACACGACCTCGACCATAGAATCGGTGATTTTATCCCCGCGTGAAATATCCGACTTCACACGCACAATATCCGTCTGCGCTTTCAAGCCGGAATTAAACAGCGGCGTAATGCCGAAGCAGACGATCAGCGACAGGACAATGCAGACCGCGCCGATCACCATGCGGTTTTTGAAAATGTTCTTATTCAACTCAAATTACCTCCTGAAATTAGAATAGGACGGTCAAAGCGACCGCCGAATACGCAAGTATACCGCCTGCGCAGAAGCACGGCGCAAGCGGCAGCTTGACCTCACGGAATTTTTTCTTTTTCACGGCTGCGATAACCGCGCCTGCGATCACCGCCGCCGTCAGAGCAAGTATGCTTTGCAGAACGCCGCCCCACACGCCGAGAACGAAGCCGCAGCCGGCCGTCAGCTTTATATCGCCGCCTCCGATAGAAAAGCCGCCGCGCTTGACGGCGACGGCGGCAATGAAGTACGGGAGCGCGGTGACAGCCATACCGAGCAGCGCGGCGGGGAGCGCGGAAAGCGTGATCCCGATACAGCCGACAGGCAGCATGGCAAGCGGGATAAGGTCGGGAATCTCACGCTTTTTCATATCCCACACGGCGGCGACGGCAAGCAGAGCGGCGAACAATATGCCTTTGACGATCAGCGCGGTCATTGCTCCAAATCCTCGTCCGCTTCGTTGTCCTCGCCGCTATATCGCATTTCGTCTCCGTCGTACATAGCGTTCCATAAGGTAATATCCTCGGACGGCGTTTCGCCGTGCGTTATATAGTCCTGCCGCTGCAAATAGGCGTCCTGTTTTTCAATCAGATTTTCAGAAGAATCGAGCAGCATATCCAAGAAAGAAGCGTCGCTGTCAAGCCATTCCCGATAGAGCGCGTCAAGCGGATATTCAAGAGTCAGCAGCGCGTCGATACGCCGTGCGGAAATATTGCTTTCTTCAAAGAGCATGACGAGTTCATTTTTCATACTGATTTCATATGCGCTCTCGTAAATCTCCTTCGGCGTTTTTTGCAGCAGTTCCTCACGGTAGCCTTCGTTTTCGCTGTTCAAACGCTCCCACAGCTTATTCATTCTTTCTTCACGGTACACATCATCCGCAAACCAAAAACACAGCGAAGTATAATCCGGCTGCGTTTCGCTTTTATTCACATGAGCCGTAAAAACACGGTCAGCCATAAAAAGAAGATTATCGCACCGTGCAAGCGCGTCGATTTGCGGAGCGTTGAGCGGCATGACGTCGATACCGTTACGCAGCGCCGTATAGTATTCCAGCTTCTTCATGCGTAAATCGGCAGGCTGCGTTTTGCTGTTCTCATTAAAGCCTTCGATTTCCTGATCGAGATTACGAATTACATCTGCTTTTTCAGCCACTTGTATCACCTCACTTTACGGTATATTTATTTGCCAGTCTGCCGCCGTCCTCGTTATACCGCGGCAGAATGTCGATCATATCCAGCCTTTTCAGACGGTTCAGAGAGCGCCGCGCCGCCGCGCAGGACAACCCTACCGCCTTTGCGATCCGTTTCACCGGCAGGATCACGCCGCCGTTTTCCGATACGTCGAGCAGATAACAGTAGATCAGCTTTGCGGAAGGCGGGGTTTTCATGCCGGCGCACAGCTTGTATTTCATGGTATCCTTCATTTTGTTTTCCTCTCTTTCTCACATTTCCATTTCGTTTTCCTGTTCAGCTTCGGGTTCATTATCGGTGGTCTGCGGATAAACCTTTTCCATCAGGCGTATATACATTTCCGTCTCGTCCGGCTCGCTGTGAGCGCATAGCTTTTCGTCGAGTACCGCTCCGAGCGCCAGACTTTCCTCCGGCGTAAGCACCGCTTCAACACTCTTTTTCTCAAAGGTACTGCCGCGGCCGTTAAGCATAAGCGAACATTCGGCGGAAATACGCGACATTCTGAAAAAGGCGTCGGCGTCCTCGGACAGCGTTTTTCCGGTTGCGAAGTGAATCTGTTTGTCCCTGCAATAAAGATCGACGTCGATATAGATACCCTCGCTGCCGCCGAAATCGGTATGACAGACCGCCGTGCGAAAATCCGGCAATTCCGCATCATCCGGGAAGCTCCGCTCGGTGAATAAAAAATACTCGTCCGGCAGCAGATTTTTTGTTTGCAGATGCGTATATAGCTGCTCAAAAGCGTCCTTCGCCTTTATCATGCCGAGATGCTTTACCCGGCGCTGTTCGTCCGGCTCGCTCCAGCGGTCGCAGTCAATCGTCTGTATGATCTCGCTCATTGCCCGTTCCCTCCGTTTCTTCTTTTTCGCTCTCACGCCGTCCAAGCTGAAAGAGCGCCATTGTCATAACACCGCAAAGGCCGCCGAGCAGCAGTCCGATTAAAAATCCGATCATACTGCACCGCTCCTTTCCGCGTCCAGTTCCTTTTGGATAGCGGTTATCCGCTGCCCGACTGCGTAAACGACCGTGATCGTCACGCCGTTGCCCGCCTGCCGGTATAGCTGATTGTCGGAATTGACGGCAGCGGCACGGTCAAACATTTCATCGGGGAACGCCTGCAAGCGCCATGTTTCCCTCGGCGTCAGGCGGCGGATACAGCCGCACCCGGCAAAAACCGCTCCCTGATTGCAGGCGGTATCCAGTGTGTTCGCTTCGCCTTTTCCCACACGGCCGCGCCGGGTTTTGCTGTCGGGAAAGGTGAAGTTTACGCTGTCCCCGCAATGCGCGTCCTTATATCCCGCTTTGGTTGCTTCCTTGATTTTCAAAGCACGCTCGCAGGTATCGCAGGCGCAGAGATAAACGCCGTGCTTGTCTACCGTATTCACACAGAAGGACGGTTCTCCGCAATCCTTGAAGCGTCTGCCGTTCTGCCGTTTGTTCTCACGGTCGGGCGTCAATACGGCGCGGCAGCCGTAGAACACGCCGCATGACGAACCGAATCTGTTTACGCCTGATTCACGATAAGCCGCCTGTATACATTTTGTGTTTTCACGCAGCTTCGGCGCACCCTTGCGAAGTTCAATAAAGCTCGTACAATTCTCGCGGTCAGAACATTCGTTTCTCATGCAAAATACGCCGGAATTGTCGGCGCGTCGATTTGTGATCCCGCTGTCGTATCTCGCCTTGATACACCGCGCCGTATCGGTCAGCTTCGGGTTTCCTTTGCACAGGTCTACGAATACGGCGTTCTGATTCTGATTTCGGTTAATTCCGCGGCAATCGCTCTGCATAAGTGTATGCGCTGTTTCAAGCGTGCGCCGAACACCGTCCTTCCGGTTATACTCTACGAAATACAGCCCCGCCTTGCCGCCGAACCCTCCGGCAGACGAGGTGATCGTGCAGCTCACCCCGGCAGGATCGTAGACGCGTTTGCCCTGTGAACCGCCTATGAGTTGTATAAGAGCTTTGCCGTCGCCGCACTCGACAGGAAATACTTTTCGTCCGGGTTCGGCTCTAAAATGTCGATAAGCGACAATGTAGATTCGTTCCCGGTTCTGCGGAACGCCGTGGAATTTTGAATTAAGAAGTCCGTACTCGATATGGTAGCCGATTTCGGCCAGCGAATAGAGAACGGCCGCAAGATCCCATCCGCCGTTAATTGAGAGCAGATTCTTAACATTTTCAAGGATAAGCCATTCGGGTCGATCTTCGGCAGCTTTGCCTTTGAGCAATCTAATGATTTCAAAAAAGAGGCTGCTCCGTTTTCCTTCAATAAGACCTCTCTGCGCTCCGCTGACAGATATGTCCTGACAGGGGAATCCGGCTGTCCAGACGTTTGCTCTCGGCAATTCTCCGGGTTCGGCTTTGGTAATGTCGTTTCCATACCATTCGTCCTCCTTCACATTAAAAATGGCTCGGTAGCTGCGGTCGGCGTATTTGTCGATCTCACAATGACCGACGCACCGCATACCGCAAAGCTCCAAGCCGGCTCGAAAACCGCCTACGCCGCTGAAAAAATCCAGAAAGGTCATTTGCTTTTCACTCATAGGCAGCCCTCACATTTCCCGTTCAAGCGATTCATCGGAGATCTCGCAGTCGTCAAGCGCATACGCTTCGTCCTCCGCAATGTCCGAAAAACAACCGTTTTCTTCCTGCATAAGCCTTTGATACATCAAATCCAGAACGCAGGGATCGATTTCCGTAAGATACGCCTGCGTCTGATCCGCGTTTTTGCTTCCCTCAGAAGAATCGGCGGACAGTTTTTTTGCCGCGTCGGGAAACTCAAATTCTCCGGCGCGCGCTTTGACGATCTCGGAAAAGCGTCCGTCCCAGTCACGGAACTGCACCGTGCGGGAAAGAACATACATGGCGCGCTCCACGCCGTATTCCTCCGCCAAATCCGAAATGAGACTGTCAAGCTCGCGGGTGTTCATGGCGGTCGCCGCCCTGTCCTCGATAGCGCGCTTGCAGTCCATGTTGATCTTATAGCTTTCAAGCCACATTTCCTTTTCGTTGTTCCGCTCCGCTTCCTCAAGCGAAGGGTAGTAAACCGGAATCGTTGCGTACATCAGTTTAGCCTCCATTCATCACCGTATCGGTACGGATAGACCTTTTGACTTTTCGCAAAGCGTATCATGTTGGCGATCTGATCCACCACCGACATATTGCTTTGGTCTTTGGTCGTCATCATCACGCTGCCGGCGATCACGGTCAGCGCCGTTATCATCACGGCGGTCACATTCTGCGTGATAAACCACAGAATACAGGCAATCACGCCGCCGAACAGCGAGCCGATAGCCGCCTGTATCATCTGCTTTTTGCCGAAACCGCGGAAGAACTCGGCTTCGGGCTTTACCCCCATCGGGATATACAGCTTTTCATCCATGCTCTGAAACACCCTCCTTTCGGGCATAGAAAAACGGCGCTCAACCTTTTTCGGTTAAACGCCGTTATCGCTATTTATCGTTTGTATCGTTGCAATAATCGTTATTGATTGTCTGCCGCTTTGTTGTTTATTGCGCTTTGATTTTGCTGTCTGCCCATCAGATACAGAAAAGCGAATGCCGGAATGCGGTAAAGCTGCGTATTCTTTCGATCTGTCAGGCCGTAATCGGTAGCTGTTTTTGAAATAACATAGCCGGGAATATCTTTCATTCCGTAAATCACGATTCCGTTATCGTCCTTGACCGTTGCATTATTTCGCATTTTCGCTTCAATATATTGAATCTGTTTTCCGGTATACTGCACGGCAACGTCGATTTCAGCGCCGTTATTATCACGGATATAACCAACCTCATACAGCTTATTTTCCGCGGTAAAATAATCCTTAACGTGCTTGAATACGGTCGTTTCCAGCGCATAGCCGAGTTCCTCCGGCTTGGTGTAAATATCCGCGTCAAGCACTACCGCGCTTCGGATACCGCTGTCGGAAATATAGATTTTGTTCTTCGCTTTCAGAACCTTTTTCCCCTTGATGTTAAGCTGCGGACTGATATTGATGAGATTGGCGTCGGAAAGATACCGGATATATTTTTCAACGGTAGGTCTTGAAACGCCCTCAAACTCCTTGCACATTGCTTCAATGTTGATAATGCTTGAGCTGTTATAGCATAGATAGACGAATACCTTCTCAAGCTCGTCAACACTTCGGATTTCGTAAATCTGCGGCAGATCGTGTTTGATGGCGCGATCCATAACATCCTCGCGGATCAGCGTTTGCGCGTAGGCGGTATCCTCGGTTTTCACAAGCTCGGGAAAACCGCCGAGCTGCAAATAACGCATCAAATGAATCTGCAAATCGGAAAGTCCCATAATAAGCTGCGTCTGTTCCTGCCGGGAAAGCAAATGAAGTCCGAACACATTTTCACAGCTTGCGTTTTTCTGAATCCCTTTGATTTCGCAATACTCATAAAAGGAGAGCGTCGGTATTTTGATAACCGTCCAGCGTCCGGCGCCGCTTTCACGCACATCGCTCTCAACGGCCGCGCTTGCGGAACCGGTGGCAACGGCGCGCATTTCAGGATTCATGTCGTATGCCATTTTCAGATAATGCGTCCAGTCCTTATCGAACTGCACCTCGTCAACGAACATATAAAATTGCTCGTCGTCGGAGATATTATTCTTATAGATAGACAATATCTGATCCATCCCGGCAACTCGGATCACCGGGTGGTCGAAGGTGAAAAACAGAATATTCTGCGGTTTTACTCCGTCTTCTAACAAATCGGAGATGATCTGATACATGATCGTTGTCTTTCCGGTACGGCGTGCGCCGCTCATTACCACGATCCGCCGTATATCGCTTCCCATTTTCTTCTTGCAGGTGTAATATCCGCTGCGCTTAAATGTTTTCAGGTATCCCTTCGGCACAAGCCCTGTCTGCCACCACGGGTTGAAGCTGTTCAGTATTGAAAGTATATTTTCTTGATTGACAATAGGCATTACAGCACCTCCATATTCTTATACGCTTGCTATTATATCATAGTTTGAATCGTTTGTCAAGATTATTCTAACTATACTTTCAATTATACGCCGATATATTTTATTTATACTTTGTAAATAGAGCTTTGCGATTATAACCCGAAAAACTTTCGACATTTTAGAGAATTGCGGATAGATTGTGCTTTTAGTGACAGCCGCGCCAAGCATACTACCGATAATAATACAATATTAAATCTTTAAGCTGCCAGATGGATTCTGCAATGACATAGAAGATAACGGCGTTCTTGGCGCGTTTCTTATACTGCGCCGCCTGTTCCTCGGCGGCTTGCAAGCGTACCATGCAGTAAATGAAGCGGGCGACCGCGCCGATCCGCACAAGCATGATGATCGCCGTGGATATATCGTCCATTGTAACCATTTATCAGCCGCCCCCTTTCTTGAGCATCTGCACCAACCGTACCGAATGATAAACATTGTTCACGACCGCGCCGCCGCCACCGCCGCCTGTTGTGATCAGGAAGTCTTGCAGGAATTTCGGCGTCTTGACCGCCAGCACCATGCAGGCCACGCCCCAAAAGACGTGCATATTCAGCATGAGTCCAACGCCCAGCTTGCATAGGCAAAGCTGTATCAGCACGGCGAGCATGGATTGAAAGAACTTGTTCAGGTACGCCTTGAACACGCCCTTGTCGTTGTCGATCAGTCCCACGCAGGCAAGCGGTATGCCGACGCGCAGGATCATAATTTCCAGTCCTCGCATAAGGAATTGGAAATAGAGTATAAAGTACACGACAATGAAAATCAGCGCGAAGATCGCCGTCACAAGACCGGCGGACGCGATTCCCGCAACCCATGTTTCCCAGCCGACAGCGGTGGCCGCGCCGATGGCGTTTATCAGCTTGGTCGTCATATCCTGAATGATTCCCGCCATCCAGCCGTAGAGCGTCGGGAAGCAGACCGCCACGGCAAGCGCCTTGAAAAAGTTCGTGAGTATGGAGATCGGTTCTTCATCGGCGTCGCCGTCCGTCCACATGACGTAGGTTTCAAAGCCTTTTTTGAGAAATTTCAGAACGATAAGCGACACGCCGAAGCCGAACACCACATTGTATAGGTCTTTGAACATCTGAACGCCGGAAACCATCGTCATGTATTCCTCGGCGTGCAGCGACAGCGGCAGGATCCCGTCGAGCATTTGGTCGATGAACGCCAGACAACCGTTGAGGATCGCCACAATCAGAATGGTTATGATATATGCCAGAGTCGGACACCTCCTTTCAGCGCAGAGACGGCGTTAAACCGCCTCTGCGCAGTCTGTCCGGCGAAACGGTTTTTACTTCTGCTGCTTCTTTTTCGACATAAGCACGCCGACAGCCACAAGCAGAAGAACGATCAGCACCGCAAGGACAACGACCGGAACGATACTGCCGCCGCCCGCGTCGCTGACGATCTCAATGCTGTTCTCGGCGGTCAGATCGTCTATTTCCCATGTTACGGTGTTTTCCGCCGCCGTTCCCACCGAATTGCTCTTGATCTCGCCGGGCATGGTGACGGCCACCTTCAGCTTATACATTTCGTTGAAGTCCATACCGGACAGCTCCTCGCTGCCGGTATTGCTCTGCTGTGCAAGTACGGCGCGGAAGGTCAGGCTGCCGCCGTCCTTTACAATATCCACGGACTTGAAGATCGCCGCCTGCTCCGATTCCGTTTCCTCCGCTTCGGGCGCAATGACGATCTCATCCGTCAGGTTTTCCGGTTCCTCATCGGACACGCGGTTTTCCGCGCCGGATACATTTCCGGCAAAGGTCAGCGCAAGCAGCGCGGCTTTGAGTTCGTCGGCGCTGCCGTATTCGGCGGTTTCCCTTGTTCCGATATATTCCTCATCGTCGATCGTTTCGGTATAGGTTTCCTTGCCCTCAAAGGGGTCGCCGGATTCCTTCATCATCTCATATGCGTCCTTTTGGATCAGGACGATCGTGCCGACCGTGCCGGAGCCGTCCGGTTCAAGCGTTACGCCGACCTCGGTGCGGACACACCCGGCAAGGACAAGGGTGAGCGCCATAACACAGGCGAACAGAGCCAACATTCGTTTCTTCATCGGTTTTTCTCCTTTCAGTCTGCCGCAGCCGGCGAAACGGGTTCGCTCTCGGCCATCGCAGCGGCGGCGGCTTCCGCATAGGCGCGAAGAAGTTCGTCCGACATGGCGGCGCGAAGCTCCTTTGTGGTCGGGAAGCAGATCTCCTTAAACTCGCCGTTTACATTGCGGCGCGCGGGCAGCGACATGAAAAGCCCGTTTTCGCCCTGGATCACGCGCACATTCTTGATAACAAAACAGCCGTCCAGCACAAGGCTTGCGGCGGCTTTCAGGTTGTCCGTTCTTTCGGGAAACAGCCTTTTGATCTCAGCTTTGATATTCATATTGAATCCTCCGTTAAATAGATAAGGCGGGGCTTTCGCCTCTGAAAACCCCGCCCGTGTTTTTTTGCTTGCGTCCTGCGTTTAACCCTTGTAGTTGAACATATCCTTGATCTTCTGCGTAATCGTGGGGAGAACGGTGGAATTGACGATCAGGTAAAGGCCGCCGAGGATCAGCGCGCCGAGTACGATGGAGATCAGCACCGTCACCGCCACGTCCAGCGTACCCTGACCTTCACGGTTCATCACCGCGGCCTTCGCTCTGCCGCAGAGTTCGTTCGCCTTGCATTTTGCGCCGATATACGCGCCCATGACCTTGCTTTCAGCCTTCTTGAAAAAGTTTCTCATAAAATAAATACCTCCATAAAATATATAGTGTGGTCGATACGAAAAAAGCGGCGGTTTTACCCGCCGCGCGGACGGCCGGAAACGCTTACCCCTTGTAGTTGAACATTTCCTTGATCTTTTCGGTAATGGACGGAAGCACCGTGCCGTTGACGATCAGGTAAAGGCCGCCGAGAATCAGCGCGCCGAGTACGATGGAGATCAGCACCGTCACCGCCACGTCCAGCGTACCCTGTCCTTCGCGGTTCATCACCGCGTCCTTCGCTCTTGCGCAGATTCCGCGCGCCTTCTCCTTTGCGGTCATAACCGCCGTCATTGCCTTGACCTCTGCGTTTCTGATGAAGCTTGCCATAGTGAAATTCCTCCTTAAATTTGGTTGATGGTATAAGAAAAGACGGCATTGAAAAGCGTTTTACGCACTCCGTTTGCCGTCTTATCTTCGGGTGTGGATTCGGTTATCTTACTTGTAATAACCGAGAATGAGATTGAGCGTCGCCGCTCCGAGAACCGCGCCGATACAGGAAACCACCGCCACGACAATGCGGTTGTTCCATTTTTTCTGATCGACTTCATCGGCGGCCGAGCGGCGGATACAGAAATAGATGATCAGCATACCGGCAACCACGGGCGCAAGCACCATAAGCCATGTGGTAACGTCGCCGATCAGCTTCTCCGTACCCTTGACGATGTTGCTGTCCTTCACGCCGGCCGCTTGAGCGGGAGTGGCCGTCATTGCCGAAATCATCAGCATACTGACGGCGGCGCACGCCTTTTTCCAAAGGGCGATTGCCTTGTCCTGCGTCGTGTGCAGGGCGTTTTTGACCTTGCAGAGCTTGTTTTTCATCGAATACCTCCTGTGTGTGTTTGAAGTATGAAAAGCGGCTTGCCAAACAGACAACTATCCGATATGAGAAAGCTAACGGATCGATTGCCTGCGGCGGCTCGCCGTTTAATCATCGTCGGGCGGCGGCATTCCGCCGCCCTTCTGCTGCGCGAGACGGCGCATGATGTCCTTTTGATAGTAGATCCAGATGTTCCAGAGAACGACTTCTTGTTTTACATCGGTGATGATCGGGCGCTTGTTTTCCCGTTCCTCCCGCAGCTTTCGGTTGTGTTCCTCGTCGCCCAGACCGAGCATTTTATTGAAATGCCATTTTGACAGGTCGGGCGCGTACATCAGCGCCGGATGATTGCGGCTTGTGACGATCTGAAAAGGCCGCTTTACCCGCCGCACCTCGTCGGTGTTCAGCAGCTTGCGCTCGGTCAGGCTGACGCTGTGCGACGATGAGGGCATGGTAAACTTCGCGTGGTTTGCCGATAGCTGATAGCTTGAAGTCGTGTAAGCGCCGAGCTTTTCGGAAATATCCCGCAGCGTGTCGGGATCGTCGGCTTGCAGATACACCCATGTCTGACAGTTTGCCTTGATGGTGTCGGAGATGTTGTCGTCGTACTTTTCTTTAAGCTGCGAAAAGCTCTGAATATACAGCGCGTACCGCATACCTCGTCCCGCCGCCACGGTCAGCTTGTTCGTCATGTCCGAAATCGGCGTGAAGTTTCCGAACTCGTCAAGGATGAAGTTTACGCGCCGTTTCAGTCTGCCGCCGCGCCTGTCTGCCGCCTCCGCCAAAAGCTCGTACTGCTGCGATACGATCAGAGAAGCAATAGGATAAAAGGTGGTTTTCTGATCGGGCAGGATAACGAAAAGCGCCTGTTTTTTCGCTCCCATATCGTCCAGCGCAAAATCGCTTGTGTGGGTTATGGAATAGATGGAGCGCGAGGTGAACAGACGCAGCGTTGTGAGCGCCGAGGTGTAAAAGCTGCCGCGCGTCCTTGACGGCGCAACGTCCGAGATAGAAAGCAGCGCCTTTGCCGGGTGGCTTGCGGGCAGCTTTTTCACATATTCCAGAATCGGCATTTTGCTCCCGATCGTGCGGCACATTTCCGAGATAAACCAGTACACATTCGTCATGTTTTGCAGCTCCGGCCTCTTTTTGTTGTCGCAGACCACGCAGAGGATGGCGGCGGCGATCACCGAGCATTCGCCGTTCGTCCAGATTTTCTCGCCCGTGGGCTTGCCTACAAGGTTGTTCGTCAAATCCCACGCCAGCATTTCCGCGCGGTCGTTATCGCCGTCGTTCACCGCGTCTATGATCGGCTGGAGCAGATTGTAGCGCATACTTTTCGGCGGCGTCTTGAAGTCCAGCACAAGCACCTCGTAGCCGAGCTTTTCAAGAAACGCCGCCGTGTAGTGATACAGCTCGCCCTTCGGATCGCTGCACATAATGCTTTCTCCGGCAAGGCCGAGCGTGCAGATAGACTGCACCACAAGACAGCGGGATTTGCCGCTTCGCGTCGCGCCGATACATAAAAGGTGACTGTCCTCGCCGATATAGTAGATACGCTCGCCGCTTCCTTCGTCGCGTTTGCCGATAACAATGCCGCCCCAGTCAAGACCGAAGGCGGCGGTATCATCGTCGGTCGCGCTCTTGTGCTGGAGCCGTCCGAGCAGCTTCGGTATCGGCTTCGGAAATGAAGTTGCTTTCATTTACGTCCTCCTTCTTTGGTTTCAAAAACTGTATATCGTCATAGCCGCTGTCAATCAGCGCCTTTATGACCTTGTTGTGCGGATTCAGCAGGTAGCTTTCAAACGCCTTATCCTTTTCCTCATCGGTCAGCCACCGAGCCGAGCCGTGCTGATACTGTCCGACTGCGCGCGGCGTTTTAATATCCGGCGTGATCTCGTCCAAGTCCGATTTATACGGGTGCAGATTCGTCAGAAAAAACATCACCGACAGGATAAGAAAAAAGCCCTGTATGCAGAGGAACAGCAGCAAATGCTGTCTGCTCGATACAAGGCTTGACAGGCACTCTCCGACAGGGAAAAAAGTCAGAGTTGATATTTTATGCGTCAGCAGACCGTGAACGGCGGCGGAAAAGAACAGGTTCAAAACGCCGCCGAACAGGAAAATGAACGCGCAGACTATGAGCTTCGGTTTGGTTTTCATGGTTCTGCGCCCTCCTGCAAATCTTCCTCGCAGGCGTCCGGCTGCATATCCCACGATATGTCGTTTATGATTTCTTCCGCTCGCTCGTTATGAACGGGTTTGTCGTTCACCCATTGAAAGAGACGGAAGGGATCGACCATGCCGTAAAAGTCGAATCGTTCCCACCGCGCCTTTTCGCCGGACAGCAGGCTTTCCGCAAAAACCGATTGTCCTCTCGCTCCGTAGGTACAGCCGAAGCCGCCGTGCGCTATCCAGAGTGAATCGTCGGCTGTTACGCTGCCCGCGTCGGCAAATACTTCCGGCTTTATAACAAGGATCTCATTCTCGTAATTCATTTTTTCGCTGCCGGGAATGCAGTCGCCATATACAAACGGTTCGTTATCCTGTCGGATTTTGTGCTTTGCCCGCACCATTTCATCACTTACATACAGCCTCGGAATGTGTTCCTTTTCCGCAAGGGCGATCTCGCCCTTCATGCCCTCGGAAACAGTACCGCCTACGATCCACATTTCGTCGCAGCGTTTCAAAAGCTCCAGCCCCATCGAAAGACCGCGCTGCCGTTGTTCGGGATTCCGGTCATCAAGATAGTTTGTGAATATGGTATGGGGTGCAAGCGGTATCACGCCGCAATCGGCGGCATAGGCGCAGTATTCATGCGCGCGGCTGATATTACTTTCGGCACTTGCGCCGCAAGTGCTGTCACCCCTCAACGGGGAGCAGATATACACAAGTCTCAAATGTTCACCACCTACCTCTCAAGGTCAAGGCCGTCAAGCTCCATATCGCTTACGGGCGGCTCAAAGCCGGTATCAAGATCGGGTTCTTCAAGCTGCCGCAGCGCGTCAAGGCGGGAAAGAGCGGCAGGATCGGTCACAAGCTCCTGCTCGATCAGCGCGTCGGCGGCAATGGCGCTTGAAATATCGTCGGTAAAGCAGACGGCCTCGCCGTCCGGCGCCGCCTGCGCCATAACCGATTCCGGCAGGATTTCCTCGGCGACCGCCCTCGGCATTTCAAGACCTTTCTTTTTCGTGCCGACGATTTCATATATGCCCTCCGCGATCTCAACGCAAGTAATCAAGTTTCCCCATATATCGGGGTTCGGGCGTCCGTCACGCATTTGCGCTCACCTCCGTTTCATAAGGCATATTGGCGGTAACGAAAAGGAAGGTTTCGCCCAGCCGTGAAATGAGCTTATCCTGCTGCCGCAGAACAATATCGACGGTTTCCTCGGAGCAGTATTTCATCAAGTCCTCCACATATGCGCCCACGTCAAGACCGATTGGGTTTTTCAGGTAGTCCTCGTCGGTCATGGCGTCCATTTTAGCGTTAAGCTGCGCTTTGTAGGCGAGAAAACGCGCAATGGCTATCGTCTGATTCCGCTTGCTCATTACGGCTCGACCTCCATTCCGGCGTCGCGCATAAACTCGTCCTCGAAGCTGAAATCATAGTCCTCGCTGCGCAGCTCGGGCATAATGTCCTCGATCTTGTCGATAATGCGCCCGACCGCTATCCGGTCGTCGTTTGACACGTTGTTGTCCAGCACATTCAGCTTGACGAGATCGGCGTGGATGAGCTTCAGTTCGGTTTCGGAGAACAGCGCCTTTTCATCCACCAAGCCGGAGCGGACGGCGAAATCCTGTCCGGCAAACTCACGGTTATAGAAGGTGCGGCGGTTTTCCGCTTCGCCTGCCGGATTGGTAAGATAGGTGCTGAACACATAGCCGAAAAGATGGTGCTGCCTTGCGGTCAGCATGACGCTGTTATACTCGGACAGCTTGTACGCGCCGTTTGCCAGCTTTTCATTGGCGTCGGTGTAGGGGCATTCGGTGCAGATACCGGCTTTCAGCGCCGTCGCCTGCGCCGTATCCCGGATCAGATTCAGCAGCTTTGAAAACTGCTTATCCTTCATAATAAGCTGCGTCTGCGAACAGGGGAGAACGGTATCGGCTTTTGAAAAATAGCCGATAAGCTGTCCCTTGTGGTAAATGTCCGCAATGTAATCGGACGATTCGCTGCGGCGCGGCTGAAATCCGCGGCGCGCAAGCTGCTCAAAGAAAATGCGGTAGAAATCGGTTTTGCTGCGCATATATCAGACCTCCTCTGTAAATTCGTTTTCGTCCGCGGCTTCCGGCTCCGGCTGCTCCGCAAGCTGCGGACAAAGAAATTCAAGCCGGCTGACGGTTGTTTGAAGCTCCTTTTCGTCCTCGTAGGGAAGTTCCATATCGTTCATCAGCCGGAACAGACAAGCGCCGTGCAAAGCCGAAAGCTGCTTGTCCGAAAACAGCTTTTGACTGTCGATCAGTCCGGCGCGGACGGCGAAATCCTGCTTGGCGGCGGCAAAATTCTCTCCGAAATAATGCCCCCACATCACGCCCTTGCGGTTGCAGCCGTATTCCCATGTGACATATTCGATTTTGTCGTCCGGCATGATCCTTGCCGCAAGCACGGAATTACCGACCTCGTAAAACTTCTTGTAGTCCTCAATGCCGTCGAACGGCATACCCGACAGATGCTCGCAGAGAATGTAATTGCGATAGTTTTCTTCGATGAAGTTCATAACGGCGGCTGCGTCCTCGCTGCGCTCCTTAAAGCGTACCTCGCCTCCGGGCATGACCGAACATATATACTCGCGCTCCCGATAGATTTCAAGCGGTTCCTCCGGCGCTGCGTATTCGGCCGGATTCAGACCGCGCGCATACAGAAACGCTATAAAGCGCCTGTTGAAATGCTCATTTTGACTGACCGTAATGATCCCTCCCTTACTTATATCCCTTGCGCCGTTTCACGGCTTCAAGGGTTTTGATGAAATCGAATATCTTCTGCGCCGCCCGCCTTTTTTCATCGTCCTGCGGCTCCGGTTTTTCCTTGCGGCGCATATCGTACCGAAAGCAAGTCCCGTCCTGCCGTTTCGGAAACATACAGGACGGGACGGACGCTTTCAGCGTATAGGGGCAGCCGCAGCACGGATGTCCCTTCGGGTATTGATAGGGCGGCGACGGCTCAAACCGGATACCGTATTGCCTGTGCGGAAGAAAAACCGGCGCGCCACCCCGCTTGTATGCGTAATTCATCTTTTTGTGTTTCCTTTCCAAATCGGACGCCCGATTTTTTGTTATACAAAAGGGCGCGGGGAATCAAGGCTCCATGCCCTTGTCCTTGTGCCGCAGATACCATTCCTTTTTCGCCGCTTTGGATAAATCGGTGTTCATGGCGGTCTGCCTGCTTTCGTATTCCTCGTCCAGCGCCATGACCGACTGCTCCAAAAGCATAAGAATCTCGCAGATCATCTGCTCGGTGTGATACGCCTTTTTTGCTTCGCTGTATGCGAAGCCCGCAAGCTCGTGATCCTTGTTCAGCATGGCTTTGATAACGCCTAAAATCTTATTGGCGATCAGCTTGTCGGCCTCGGCGACCGCTTTTGCGCGGTGCTTTTCAAGATTGTCGGGATCGGCGTCATAGAGCATGGCAAGGCGGCACTTGCTCTCGGCGTACTCCTCAACCAAATGCCGGATATATTCGTTGGTCGCTTTAAGCTCCGCAACAAAAGCGTCAACCTCGGCTTTTACCTCGTCGGGCAGCAGCTTGTAATACAGTCTGCCTTTCTTCGGCATTTTCTCTTTCAGGGAGAACAGCCGCCGGATATACGGCGCAAGGTTCATATTTCCTACAATACCATCAAGGGGGGATGTGCCGATTTCTTCATCTTCGATTTTGCCGTATTCCTCCTTGAAGCGGCGGTATTCCTCCGGTTTCAAGGCTTTCATATATTCCTCAAATTCTTTCACACTCTCGTCCGTCAACGCCGACAGCGCCGCTTTCGCTTCGTCCTTCTGTGCGATATATTCCCGGATTTTTTCGGAAAAGGTATCCTTAATAAGCTGAATCCGAATACTGTCCGGCACTTTCGGGGAAACATACGGAAGCATTGTTTTTTGATTCTTGTTCCAAAACACCACGTGGATATGCGGGTGGCTGCGCTCGTTGTGGTGCGCCGCCGCCCACTGCAAGTCCTGCGGGCGGATACCGTTTTTCTGTGCCAGCGTCCCGATATGCCGCTCGATGTATTCCTCCCACGCTTTATGATCGGACAGATTCAGTTCGGCGGCGGTATCGGGCGAAAAGGAAATGATCCCGCGAAAGATATTGACGCGGCGGTAAGACAGTTCGCGCACCAGCCGTCCGACCTCCTGCCATGTTTCAAACTCGGTGATCTCGCCGGACGGCGACAGCTTGCCGAACAGGCCGTGCCGCATCCCCTCGTTTTTGGACGAACCGGGACGGGTAGCAATGTACCCGATATGGGCGTAATTACATTTCGGCGTCTTGCGGTAGTTCGGCGGTCTGTGCCGCTGCTTATACATCAGGATCGACATTGCGTTCACCCTTAACTGCCTTGATCGCTTTCTTCATCTCGTTATCGTCCGCAAAGGCGGCAAGCGCGGCGGCGTTCTTCTGATTGGCGTATGCGAGCGCCTTTTTGCGCGCCGCCGCTTCGATCTTCTCAAAGGACGAATAGCGGTCGGCGTCGATCAGGTCTGAAATGATGGCGATATTGGCGTAATAACCGGCAGCGGAAATAATCGTCAGGCGGTTGATAAGTCCGGCAAGGCGGTTGCCGAGCGCCTTGATCTGCACGGACAACTCCTGCTTGATTACGCTGTTTATCATATCAAGGTTTTCAGCGTTCATCTCAATATCCAGATAGCCGTCGATGGCGCGGCGTATCTCTTTGGATAAATCCGTACCGTTCTTCGCCGACAGCCGTTTGAGCGTATCTATCGTATCTTTGGGCAAATGGAGCGATATACGCTCGGTCTTAATCGGTTCTGAATTACTTGCTTTGGCGATAAAACCGCCTCCTTTCTCGGTATGACGGAAATCATACCGTCTTATATAAAATCATACCTCTAAAATACGGGTAAAACCCCGTTGAAAACACTGTTTTCAAGCTGTGAGCGTGCCGGAAGTATGACGGCTATTCCTGCCTTAACACAAAACCGACAGGCTTCGCCTGCGGTGTTTGGTTTCGGGGCAATGCTCCGCATTGGTCGATACCGATGAAAAAAGAAGTGCATAGAAAAAGAGTACCGGATTTGATTCCGATACTCTGATTTGCTATTAAGTTCAGATTTCTTCTTCCTGCTTGCTGTAATGAATACCCGATTCAAGCGGTAATTCCTGTTCCTCGGTATAAGCTAAAGCATATAGCCTTTCCGTCGCATTCATTACGTCATCCCACGTTACTTTTTCTGCATACGGATAATTTGACTGATACGATTTCCATAATCCTTTCATTACGGTGCTCTCGCGAACATCTTTTAATATTTCGCCTCCGACTGCGATCATCTGTGCGCTGTTTCGCTTGCTTGATGTTCTGTGAAGCGCCTCTGCCAAATAGTCTGCGGATATGCCGTCTCGCTTTGTTTGAAGCAAAATAAATATATCGTAAAAATCACGCATACGGGTGTTCTGAACGCTTCGCGCAATTACCGTTTCCAGCTTTTCAGCCAGAACCGTTTCAAGCGTGTAGGACAGTATATGAATGTCCCGATCCTCAAACATCAGCTTATAACAATGCTGCACCTCATGAGGAACAATAATATCTCCGGTAGAGATGTCGATTTTCAGCGGGATTTTCGTGCCGTCAAAATATGCGTCCAGTGAAATGCGGACTCCGTTGTAATCCGCTTCGTCCATAATCGGGGACACGCTTTTTATAACCATCTCAACACCGTCGTCAAACGATGTGTTTATAATGGCTTTTATGGCGCTCTCCGCAGATTCAAGCGATAAGTCCATTCCTTTTACCGTGGCGTCAATATCCATTGTGGAACGGGATTCAATACCAACGGTCGAAGCAATCAGCATACCGCCTTTCAAAATGAATTTGTCCTTGTATGCGGAAAGAGAAAGACGTTCTAAAAATCGTTCCATCATATATTTTCTCATCAGTATATGCGGTTCGGTTTTCATATCCTTTGACAGGTTTCGGATTTTATCCTTAAGCTGACGGGATGTTTTTATCATAACAGTACCTCCAAATACGGCTTCAAGGTTTTTTCTACACGGAACAGCTTTGCATATTGAGACAAGCGGTGCAAATTCTTTTCCTTGCTTGCGGCATATTGCTTCAATGCGTCCTGAAACACCTGAATCTCAATCGTATTCCGATTTCTCAAAATATCGCAGACCGTCCGCTCCATATCGTATGATGCGACCGTAAAGCCAAACGGCGTTTCCATGTCCGTCAACCCGATTTCATAAAGTTCCTTTTTAATGCTATACGCTTTTACTCCGGCTTTTTTTAACTGCTCGGTATTATATCCAGATTTGACGGTGACAGAGTATTTCAGCGGTTCGCGGTCTGTCAGACCGTGCAGAAACAACGCGGTTTCATGAGAAAACACAGCCTTCCTATACCGCGCCTGCAATAAATACATCGGATCAGCCCATGCGTCCGCCGTCATATAAATACCGTGTCCGACCTTCTGTAACTGCCTTTTTTCAACATATTCAAGGAAATACGGTCGTGAAATTCCCGCCGCTACTGCTTCGCCTGTTTGAATGATTCCTTTTTTGCTTTCAAGCAAGCTATCAATTTTTTCAGCTTGCGTCATATCAATCACCTTACTTTCACGCTTATATTATAACCGATATGTGCCCGAAAGTAAACAGGCAAATGAAAACTTTAATTGAAATTTTTACGGTTCAAGCTCATCTTCGTCCTCGTTCTCCTGCTCCGGCGTCTCTCCGAAATAGACGTCAACCGCTTCGTTCAACGCTTCGGAGATTCTTTTGATCGTCAAATACTCCGAAGGATCATCATCACAGTTTTCCAAGCTTTCCTGTACTATGCTGCTCAAAATCAAATAATCCTCAACGTCCAATGAAGCACAAGCGTTTCGCTGTGTTTCAATCTCCACTCTGAAAGCAGCATTCTCCGATATGGTTCTATCATCAAAAAGGTCGTCGAGACTTTCTATGCAGTGGTCGTGCATTTCCTCCTTTGTCATTCCAAATTGCCCATGAAGAACAGCGAATAAGTCCCTGTCATCTTGAATGTTTTCGCATATCCACGCTATCATTTGGTCGTAAAGTTCATTTTTCCGTTCGTCTGTCATCAGATTACTCCCTTCACAATTCTAAATCGTCCTCGCTTTCCGGCTCCGGCTCGTCAACAGCGTCCTTTTCAAATTCGGCTTGCAGCTCCGCCATGCGTTGTCGGTCCAGTTCTTCGGGCGTTCTGCCTTTGCGCGCTTCAACCAAATCCTGATTGAAGTCGTTCAGATGCGGAATATGCACGGCGCAGGCATAGCCTTTTTCGGTGTATTTGCGGAAATGCTTATCCGCGGAGATCTGTCCCCAGTTCGCAAGCTGTCCGTCCTTGTTTCGGGCCAGGTAATCGTTGTCGTAGGCAAAGACGATACGCTTGATTTCGGGATGCCAGGAAAGATACCGTTCCAGCGCCCCGTCCCATATACAGCCGAGCGAGATACGGTGGTCGGCTTTCCAATCGCCGCCCGACAGCTTCATCATCGTCGCATGGCTCATCAGGTCGATCGGCGCTTCGTTGACGATCACAAGGTTGGACTTTCCCTCATGAAAAAACGGAAAACTCTTGTCGGAGTTTTCCGCGTCCATCTTGAATTTGCTGCCTGTCATCGTGCCGCGCATGGCGCAGTATTTCGCCGTGCCGTCCTTATCATATCCGACAAACACGCAGTTTCCGTATTTTTCCTCTTGATAAATCATCTTCCGGTTCATAAAGTACGATACGATTTCCGGTTCAATTCCGCGTGTTGAAACAAGGTAGGCGTAAGCACGCTTGAAGTTATCCGCTTTGACCGGCAGCACAAGCGGCTCCTTCGGCTTCGGGGTATACGGCTTTGTCCTGCGGGTATAGGGCGTATAGTTTTCGCCGATCAGCTTTGCGACCGCCTCCGTAAACGGCAGATTTTCCTCGCGCATGACGAAATCTATCGCGCCGCCCTTTTTGTCCGCTTCGCCGCCCGTCCAGTGATAAAAACGGTTGCTGTCGGGGAACAGATATAAGCCGCCGCTGTGCTTCATATGGATCGCTTTTCGTCCCGCCTGCTCCGGCTCATAGCCGTAGCTCCTTGCGAGAGAGACTATATCCACGCTGTTCGCGCGGCGGATTTCTTCATCGGTAAATTTTCTGTAAGCGACATTGCTTTGCCGCATTGGGTATCACCTCACAATTCAAGCTCGCCGGACTGTTCCTCCGGCTGAATATCCTGCTCCTGTTCGGCGTCAATATGAAATTTGTCCTCGCCGGGGATCAGCGCGAGAGACGAGCCATTCTGCCAGATACAGTGGATTTGTGCGGCGTCGTCAACGTGATCGACAATTCCGCGCAGACCGGAAACCATATCCTTGCGGTAGGGATCGTTCATCTCGTCGAGAATGATTTTCGTCCCAACGGGGTACTGTTTGCGGATTCGCTCCGCAAAGGAGCGGTCATATTCATCCATTCGTTTCATCGTACCGTCCTCATTATAGTTTTCGGGATCGGCAATCGGCTTATCGAAACCGAACATACTGCCGCCGCGCATGGCTTCTTCCATACCGCGTGTAACGCCGATACGTTGATTCAGAATATCGGCAGCTTCACGATTTTGCGCCTTACTGAATACAGAGCCGTTATGCGGGTAATATCCGGTTTCGCCGGAATGAATGATGATCAGGTCGCCGCTCGACGGAATTACGCTGAAACAGTACGCCGGCCATTTGCTGTTATCCTGTTTCGGCATATATATACTCCCGTTATCCTCCATACGGTTCGCAAACTGTGAAATGTGCCAGACTTGGCCTCCGGCTGTGAAATGCATAGAATCTTCATACTTACAGATATAATCCTTTGTTCTGCCGTCAGCGAATGTGACTGTGATCTCGCCGCCGTCAGGAATGGAAAACAGAACATTGGCATAGCTGTCGATAAACTGTATCATTTTCTTTTCATCAGAGTTCGGCATCGTTTTCGTCCTCCATATCGTTTTCATCATCGGAAAATACTGCTTCGCACGTTTTTTTCTGCATGGGGATCAGCACCTTTAGGAGCTCGTCCCGGTATTCCATATCGTAAACCTCATTCAGATATATCCCGAAGGTGTTCAGCACAGGTTCGCCGTCCGGCGTTCTTACGGCAACGTCGCCGAGCAGACCGTCGCGGCAGATAAATTCGGCGACCTCCTTCACATTGTGCAGCCGCTTATTGCAGCGGTTGGAGCTGCCGACCAAAAACTTATACTCTGAAAATCTGCTCATAAAATCCTCCTATATCTCATCATCGGGTTCTTCCGCAGCTTCGTTTTCCCACCCGTTTACATACTCATCAGGAACAGCGTAAAACTCTTTCATATCAAACCCGACCTTGCTTATTTCATCGTCCTTCATGTCGAGCGTACCGTGAAGAAAATCGTAAAGCTCCGCACCGCGGTAATCGTTCGCAGCAGAACGGAGCGCACGATCAAGGATCAGCCGCAGGCGGTCAGGTGCAACACCTTTCAGCGCCGAGCCGTCACGCAGCCGGTTGTATTCCGAATCGTCCATAGTCAGCCATCCGTAGGTCTGCTTCAAATCTGCGTCTGCGGCCTCGTTCTCCAAAAGCAGAATCGGCTGATCCTCAATATATCCGTAGTCCAGATTTGCAGATGAAAATTCATCCTTTTTGTAGTCCTCGCGGAAAAGGCCGAAGCCTTTCAGCTTGGAATACCCACGGTAATCCATATTGCCCTCAATGATCTCGTTGCCGATCGCTGCATAAAGCGTCTCCATATTTCCGGCGACGGCGACAATACGCATACTGCCGCGCTCCTTATGGAGATTGCAGGCGAAAAGCGTATACGCCGTTTCTTTCCCGTCATAGCTCATCGTCAAGCTCCTCCGTTTCCTCGGATTCTTCCTCTAAATAATTGTTAATATCAAACTCTCCGTAGTCAAATTCCAGCTTTTCGGCTAAATCCTCATAGCCTTCGGGAAGATAACCCTTTAAGTCATCCTGCATATCCCGCATATCGCCTAAAAAACCCCAGCAGCTATCTATTTCGGTATCGCCCTCAAAAAGCTGATAGCCATAGCATTGTCCGGTCAGGTAATAGTCGTAGCACTTTACCTCCGATTCCAGCAGGGATTTTGCTTTCTCAACCGTTTCGGGCATCACCTCGCCGTATGTCTCTTTGATTTTATCGGCGTCGGCGTAAATCCACCCAACCTGACCGGAATCCCAAGGGCAAGAGAACGCTCCGGTTGACATAGTAATGCCGCTGTGATCGTACAGATACAGCGGCATTAAAACAAACTGACCGGATTCCTCCAAAAGCTGAATCATCTCGCTGTTTTTCAGCGCCGACAGGCAATCGTCCAAAAACCAGTCGGGAACGTCCTTTCCTTTGAGAGAAGCGGGGTAAGAGGACGATCTGCTCCAATCCCTGCCGCCGAACCAACGCTCGTGAAGCTCCCATTCACGGGTTGAGCGGTTGTATTCCAGCTTTGCGTCGGCGGCCTTGCCGGATTTCAGAAAGTCGTATACCGGCTTGCCGTATTCCGATGAAGGATAAGAGGAATACATTTCAAACAGCTTACTGTGCAGAAAATCGCTCGGATCGTCGTATTTATGCTCGTCACCGAGGTTGTAATGCCTGTGCCAGCAGACCATTGTTCCGAAGTTATCATAATCTTCGCGGGGATTCATCGGTTGGTCGTCATCGACGACAAGCAGGGTGTAGGGCGCTCTTGACGCGACCATTGGCATATATAATCACCTCCTACGGTTCGATGCCGTTATCCTCGCAAGGCACGGCGTCTGCTTCAATTTCTTCTTCATCGGTATTCGTATTTTCAAGAAACTGCTGTTTTGTCAGCACCGCCTCATGCAGCCTGATAATGCCGTTCATAAACAGATCGCTCAGTCTGCCGCAGCACCGCGCCTGAAAACAGCCGTCCCTGTATGAAAAAGACGATAGCGAATTGTTTACCCACCCCTGCGTCCGCAGCGGAAGCTCGATGTTATGCTCGCGGAAAAGCTGAAGCAAAAGCGATTTTCCGTTTATCTTCGGATTGGCTACCGTTTCACCGGCAAGCAAAGCCTTCTCCGCTTTCGCGATCGCCTCTGTATATTCCTTTTCGGCGGCTTCCTTTTCACGGCACTCCTGTTCGGCGTGCTCAATCTGATGCTGTTCGTACTCCGCTTCGCGCCGCTCAATAATGGGCGCGTTGTGCGCCCTCGCTTCCTCCATACGGTCAAGAATCCGGGCAAAGCCCAAATCCGCATAGCGGTCGGGGTTCTCTATTGCGGCGTTGAATTGTCTCTCCACCTCGCCGTAAACACCGCCCTCAAACGCCGGCAGCTTTTTCAGAATATCGTCAAGCCGGTGCTTTTGGTCGATTCCGAGCATATACCCGTTGCATTTTACATAAACGGTTGCAAAGTATTCTTTGTCGCTGTTTCGTGTGAAAAGCTCTATCCCGTTTTCGTTGTAAAAGCGGTAATAGTAATGCTTTTGACCGCTTGCTTCGGTGGCAAATACGATGTTTTCGTCTTTATCGGACGGAAAGACGTCCTGCTTCTTTTCATCGGGGCGGGTATATCGCGGAGACAAGCCGTTTTTTTGTATATTATCCTCCATAATCTCCCGCAGCTTTTCCATACCGCCGAGCAATATGATTCTGTCGTTCAGACCGGGCAAATCCAGCCTGTCGTGTATCTGCAAGCCTGTCTGTCCTTCATACAGTGCATTGTCATATGCAAACAGATCCAAGCCGAGATCATTTTTAACGGTATGCGCCTTTTTCTGCGGCTGAAATCCCTCGCCGCGCTTGTAAACATAGTAGACCGCCGAATGTTTCTTTGGCATAATCGTTCCTCCCTTCATAGATTATGTAGCCGGCCGCCGGAAACGGCGGTCGGTGCGGTTATCTTTCAAGCTCGTTCTCGTAGTCGTCGTCGGAAAGGTCGGCAAGATACCGCTTAATCTCGCGTTCTGCGGCTTCATCCACGGAATAGAGCATATCCCGCGCGGCTTCGCCTGCGTCGATACCTTCGCTGCGAATATCGGCGGCGACTGTCGCGCGGATATACGCCGTGAGCAGCTCGTGGGCGCTGAACGCCGACAAAAGCTGCGCCTTATACTTCGGTTCCAGCGCAGGGATAAACTCCTTCATCAGCGCGATCCTGCCTGCAATCGCCCGATTGCGCCGCTTCTGATCGTTCGTTTTCATCAATAATGACCTCCTCATCTTCGGCTTTGCCGAGTTCAAGCTCTGTGTTTACATCGGATAATTCCGCGCTCTTTTGCAGCAGTTCCGCTTCGTAGGCGAACGGCTGCCCGTACTGCTTCTTCGCTTCTTCAAGCTGACCGCGTACTTCGGACAGCTTGCGCACCTCGGGATCGAGCATTTGCGCAATGCGTTCCGCCATGTTTTCGATACGGGTGACGACGCCGATTTCGGTCGTTCCCATTTCGGCGCTGTAATGGTGACTGCCCGTCAGAACGACGCTCTGTGAATCCCAGAATCCCTTTTGGATTTTCAGAATAAATCCGCGGTATTCGCCGACCGTTTTCTCATCTTCTTCGCTGTCTTTCAGCATACGGGAATAGAGCAGCAGCATTTCGCCGGCCTTGATTCGCTCGTCGTAATGCTTGCCGTCCAGCGTAATGGAGAAATCTCTGCCTTCCGTCTTTTTTAAGCTCTCAATGTCGGCGGATATTTCCTCGATGGCTTTTTCATGCTGTGCGATTTCGGCGGGGTAAATACGGTGGATATTGCGGTCAAGCTCCGATTGCTCGTTCTGGTAGTTCCTTTGCAGCAGCTTCAGCTCCGACACGCGGTTTTCAAGCTCCATTTTCACAAGCAACTGCGGATTATCCGTAGCGATCGCCTTAAACTGCGCGGCGGTCAGCACCGTTTCGTCGATGTCCTCGCAGGAACGGGTAATGCTCTTGGAAGTCATCACCTGCGTAATATACCGCAGCTTTTGTTCCTGGATCTGCCAGAGATAGGCGTCAAATGTTCCTTCCGTGATATAGTGTATAATGCCGAGTTCGTCGTTCAGATTGCCCTGCCGCAGTCCGCGCCCGTTGCGCTGGGTAATGTCGGAGGGCTTCCACGGCACGTCCAGATGGTGAAGGCCGATCACGCGATCCTGCACGTTTACGCCTGTTCCGAGCTTTCCCGTGCTGCCGATCAGCACGCGGATTTCGCCGCTGCGTGTTTTCTCGAATATCGCCTGTCTCTGCGCTTCGGTCTTAGCGTCGTGAATGAATACGACCTCGCTTTCGGGTACGCCTTTTTCCAGCAGAACGCGCTTCATCTCATCATACACATTGAACTGTCCGGGCTTCGGCGTGCCGCAGTCGCAGAATACAAGCTGCGTCAGATGCTTTTCAGCGGTGTTCTGCCAAATGGAGTAAATGCGGTCGATACAGAGGTTCAGCTTGCTTTCGGGTTCATTCGGCGCGTTCGCACGGATAAGACGGGAATCGATCGCCATCAGTCTCGCTTCCCCCGTCAGCTTCAGCATATTATCAATATGCGGGCTGACTTCTTTTTTGCGTATCGCTTCGGCGCGTGCGACAAATTCCTTCATAAGCGTTTGCTGATACTCTGTCGCCGCCGTGGATACCACCTCCGCCTTGCCGCCGATGATACCGGGGCGCGGCAGATCGAGCATTTCGGCCGTCTGAATATCCGCTACAAGATGAAAGGTTCGCATAAGCTCCGGCAGATTGTGAAACTTGGCGAACCGCTGGCGCATACGGTAGCCGCCGCCTTCCGGCGTTATTTCCAGTGAAGAAATGATCTCGCCGTAGGTGGCCGCCCACGAATCAAAGTCGGACACGCCCTGCCGTTCCAATTCCTTCGGTTCAAGATACCGCATCATCACGAAAAGCTCGCTCATGCTGTTCGACACCGGCGTGCCGGTGGCAAACACCACGCCGCGTCCGTTATTCACTTCCTGCAAATACTGACACTTGTTCAGCATATCAAAGGCGCGCTGCGACGATGAAGTGTTTACGCCCGCAACGCGTGACAGCTTTGTGTAAACGAAGCAGTTCTTGAACATATGCGCCTCGTCTACAAACATAAAATCCACGCCGAGCTGCTCAAAGGTCAGCAGGTCGTCCTTCTTTTCCAGCGCCGACAGCTTTTCAAGCCTCACCTCAAGGTTCTTCTGAAAGGACATCATCTGCTTGACCGTCCAGTTGTCGCCCTTTTCGGCTTTGACGCGGGAGATAGCGTAGGAAATCTGACTGATTTGACCGTTTAGCTGTTCCTCCTGACGCGCCGCGGAGATCGGGATACGCTCAAACTGCGAATGCGCGAGAATCACAGCGTCGTAATCGCCCATAGCGATACGGGAGATATATCGGTTGCGGTTCTTTGCAGAAAAATCCTCAGCCGTCGAAACCAGCAGTCTTGCGTTGGGGAAGAATCGGTAAAATTCCGTCGCCCACTGGCCGACCAGCGGATTCGGCACAACATAGACCGGCTTTTGGATCGCGCCTATATTTTTCATAAACATTCCGGCTGCAATCAAGGCCGCCGTTTTTCCTGCTCCAACCTCGTGCGCGGCAAGCCCCGTTCCCGAATAAATCACGCGGGCGGCAAAGTTTAGCTGATGGGGGCGGAGCTGCATTTCCTCGCTCATGCCGGGAAACACAAGGCGGCTGCCGTCGTACTCGCGGGGAACGACCGTGTTAAAGCGGTCGTTGTAGATGTTCAGCAGCGTTTCCTTGCGCTCGGCGTCCTTCCACAGCCATGCGGCAAACGCCTCCTTGATCTGCGCCTGCTTGGAGCGGGCAATACGGGTTTCGGCAGGGTTGACTATATAACGCTCCTTTTGCTCGCCGTTGTGATCGGTATAGGTTTCCTTATCCTTAATGGTGGTGCTTTGGAGATTCAGGCAGTCCTCATAAATTTCGTATGCGTTTCGGCGTTTTGTGCCGTAGGTCTGCGTGACCTTGACGGAAGCGTTGTCAAGGCTCTTATTGCCGACGCGCCAGACCGTGGTATATTCCATATAGTCAAGCGTGATACAGTTTCTTTCGTTTGCTTCGCCGTCCGAACGGTAATAATTCGGGGTATCGAGCAGTTCGTACATAAACTGACGGTAGTATTCTATGGGAATCCACGGTGCGCCGATAGAAGCGTTGATGTCGGCAGGCATAAGCGGCGCAGGCTGCGCGCCTTCCAAAGCCGTCACATTCCGGCTGAACAGGTCGGGGTTGTCCTCGGCCTTGCTCCTTGCGTACAGCAGCTTATCCTTGACATGGCCTGAAAGATATTCGTCGGCGGTTTCCCAACCCTCCAAAATGTTTCCGTAGTATTTCTGCGGATTGAGATATACCTTGTCTCCAAGTTCTTCAAGCAGCTCGGCGGGTTCTTTTCCCGTCAGCGCCGACATATACCGGAGATCGATTTTCAGCTTTGTGTTCAGCGAGATATACAACGCTTCCTCGGCGGTATCGACGTGCGTCGGGACAGTGTGCGGGTGAATGGTCGCTTTGTAGAATATCTGCGCTTTTTCATAGGTAATATTGCCGTCTTTGTCCTTAACCTCGTTTTCGATGGAGCGAAGCAGCGGAAACTGGTCGTCGTCAGAGAACACAAGGATATTGCCTTTGCTGCCGATAGCGCCGCATTTCTTCACAAACCGGTCGTAAACCTCGTTCAAAACGGCTTGCTTTTCTTTCAGTTCGCTTTCTTCATAGGAAGCTCTTGACTGCACGGCGATCACGTCGAGCAGCGCGGTTCTTATCTCGCACAAGCCCTTGACGCGAACCGCTTTCATGCCTGTAAAATTCTGCGGTATCAGCTTGTTTTTCTCGCAGAAGAAAATGTTGTCACCCTGAACGACAAAGGTAAAGTTTTTCGTTCCTTCGGGCGCGTCGGCATACTCCGTTACCTCGTCCTCAGCTTCTTCCTCTAATTCAACGGGAGCGCGGTCGGGTTCGGCGGAAAACTCCGCTTGCAGACTGCCGACAGCGCGGTCAAGCTCCGTATACAGATCATAACCGTCGGGCGCAACGCAGGCTGTGCCGTCCTCGCGTCCGTACATATTACGGCTCGATACCATTTCACCGAGAACCATTTCGGGATGATTATGAAAATAGGAATTATACCGTATCCATTTTCCGCGCTCGGTTTCGGTCGTGATCCATTCGGGCAGATCGTCTCGGGAGAGTTCGATTTGTTTCTCACGCTTTTTCAGGAAGATAATATCCGCCGTGACCTCGGTTCCGGCGAGCGCCTTAAACGCCGTATTGGGCAGACGGACAGCGCCGATAAGCTCCGCGCGCCGTGCGATATACTCCCTTACGGATTCGTCGTTTTTATCGAGCGTCCCTTTTGAAGTGATAAAGGCGATGATACCGCCCGGCTTCACAAGATCGAGCGTTTTCGCTATGAAGAAATCGTGGATCAAAAAGTTTTCGCTGTTGTAGCGCGGGTCGTAGACCTTGACGGAATTGAACGGGATGTTGCCGACGGCAATATCAAAGCTGTTATCCTCAAACCTTGTCGTTTCGTAGCCGCGCACCTGAATATCCGCTTCGGGGTATAGCTGCCTTGCGATCCGTCCCGTAATGCTGTCAAGCTCCACGCCGAACAGCTTGGTTCCGGCAAGACTTTCCGGCAGGACGGCATAAAAATTGCCCGTTCCCATTGCGGGATCGAGCAGCTTTCGGTCTGCGCCGCCCTTGAAGCCGAAGCGGTCAAGCGCGTCGTAGATATGGCGTATCAGTTCGGGCTCGGTGTAATATGCCGTCAGCGTGGATTCCATCGCCGCCTTGTATTCCTCGCCCGAAAGAAGGGTTTTCAGCTCCTGATACTCCTTCGCCCATTCGTCGGATTTTGAATTGAAGGCGTTGGCAAGACCTCCCCAGCCGACGTACCGCGCAAGAACGATCTGTTCCTCCGGCGTCGCCTGACGGCGTTCTCCCTCAATGGATTTCAGCAGTTTGATCGCTTCGACGTTCGCCTTATACTTGGACTTTGTGCCGGAAGGATACAAGTCCATATCCTCGGAATAGCGGAAATTATGCGCGGCAGGCATAGGTTCGGAAGCGGCAGCGGGCGCAGGCTCCGGCAGAGGTCGTTCTGCGGTTTCTCCTTCATCCGAAAGTCGGACGAAGGTTTTGGCGGGCGAAAGCTCGGCAAGCTCCTGTTCCAGACGGTATTGGATATCCGATAATTCGTTCATATCGTCTCCCTCCATCGGAGAGAGAATGCCGCCGTTATCAAGCCGCTGTTCGTATAGGTTGTATTTTGCCGTGATCTCGTCCAGATCGTTCTTGCGCCGGGTGTATTCCTCGTTCTCCACCGAATAGGTAATCGCGTCGTAAAGCGCCTTTCCGTCGTCGGTCAGCATACCCCATGTGATTTCCGTTTCGGAGTACTGCGCTTGCAGATTCCGCAGCATACGGGTCGCTATCCCTCGCCTGCGGTATTCGGGCAGAACCTCGATCATCGCAATGTGCGGTTCATTCTCATACAGACTGTATTGCATTGATCCGACAGGGGTTTCTCCCATATAGGCGGTCATAACCATATCAAGCTGACCGTGATGAGAATCTGCGACCTCGTCAAGTATCCTGATTTCCTCGTCGGCTTCCTGCTCGGTTTCTTCGTCTGTGTATTGCGTTTCCGCCGCTTCCGCAGAAGCGTCGAGATAGCGGTTTTCGTTCACAAGCCGCTGAATGATCCCGGCAGCCTTTGCCCACGATATTTTGATTTCTTCACCGGAATCCTCCAGACGGTAGCTGATACCGCCGCTGTCGTGATCCTGAAAGGCAATGCCGTGACCGCGAACCGTGCCGCCGCCCGTGCCGTATTCGCCTCGGAGAAAGGCCGCAAAGTCGCTTCCGGCGGGCTGCGTCAGGGCAAAATCATAAATGCGCTGTTTGCCGTTTTCATATCCCGAACCGAGCGACAGCAGCCATTCCTCGCGTTCCCGCACGGGATCGGCGGCGGGAGAGAAGTCAAAGAGCGTAAGCTGACTTACGCTTTGAGACGGGGGAGCAAATGCTGTCGGCGGTATGACGACGGAAGCGGATTCTTCATCGGGAACGGTTTCTTCTGCTGATTCGGTAATCGGATTGCCGTCCTTGTCAAAGAGGATCTCCGTATCCATACCGTTTACCGGCGCTATGGCGCGAACGGGAACATAGCTCTGCTGCGAGATGTTTTTCATCCATGTTGCAAGGAAATTGTTCAAGTCCTTTTGCAGCTTCGGGTAGTAACCGCCTTCGACATAAACCTGTTGATTCACGTCCATGCCGCTGTTTTCAAAGCTCGCCGCCTGCATGGTTTCAGCTTCGGTATCCAGCAGAAATTCCATATACGGATCGTACATGGAGTCGCCGTTTTGCATATAGTAATGCTCCATAGCATAGCGGTTATCGTATTTGTGCGAGACGACCAGCGGGTCGTAGCCGTCTCCGGCTTCAAGACGGAGAGACACATATTCGCCGGAGACGATTTTCGGAAACAGCTTTTCAAACGCCTTGAAGTTCCGTTCGGGAACCGTCGCGCACTTTTTCGGCAGGCCGTTTCTTTCCAGCTTCGCCAGCTCCTTTACGAACTGCGTATAGGTGCGGTCAAAAATATACGCCGTCATACGGTCGCGGAAGCCTTCGTATCCGGCGTAGGCGGCGTACAGCTTCGGATTGTTCTCACGGAGCGACTGCATAATGCGTTCCGCCGCAAAGCCGCACTCAATCTTAGCTTTCGTTTCATCGGCAAAGCCCTCGCGCACCGCCATGTATTTTTCGTCGTGCAAAGCCTTGCTGATAAAGAGCGGCGAAAACTCACGGAATAGCTCGTTTGCTTCCTGCGGGGAGATTTCTTCGGGCGGCTGCGCGTATTCCTCCACAACTGAAAGCGCCGTTTCAATGTCCTGTGCGTCCAGTTCTGCGGCTTCGTCGATCAGCGTCCGTTCAGCCTGTTCCGCGATCTGCTGTGCGGTCGGCGCATTGCTGCCGCTGTCATTCAAATCTGCGACGGCGTTTTCAAGCATTTCATCGGAAACCACATACTCGGCTTTTGTGAGGATCCGCCTTGCTTCCTCAAGCGTTTCTGCGGATATGATGATTGGCGCTTCCTTCATGCGCCGCTCATAGCTGTCGATTTCCTGTTCCGTCAGCCATTCGGGTTTTTCGGGGAGAAGGTCATACAGCTCGCGCATTTTAGCGATCTGTCCGTTTACATTGCCCGCCCATAAATGTCTTTCGGCACGGTTTCCGTTTCCCAAAAAGTATTCGCAGTCGCTGCGCAGACGAGAAAGCAGCCCGTATTGAAATTGGTATCCGTATTCGGTCGTGCCGTCCGGGAACGGCGGCTCGGTGGGTTCTTCGGATTGCTCCGGTTCGCCGGGGTAATCGCCGCCCTCGATCATGGCATTGATGATGTTCGCAAGCATATTCCACGGCAGAAACGTGCTGCCGTTTCCGAAGTACATAATAAGCCCCTCATCCCGCAGCACGACGCGGTAAGAGACTTCGCCCTGAAACTCGCGTTCGCCGTACTGTGCGAACGCCGCTTTAGTCTGCTCGGCTTTCTCCGTCCAGTCGGCGTTTTCCGGCTCGTCGGTCAGAAACGACCGAAGCGCCGTGTGAAGCTCCTTCGGATAAAGGTTTTCACTCGTCAGGATGTATTCGTAATGACGGCGCACCTCGTCGTCGCTCATCGGCTCCCTCATCGGAGGGAAGCTGCCGTTTTCGATAAATCCGCGCACAAGCTCCTGAATGCTGTTCCACTCAAAAGCGTAATCATAGACGCCGCCGCTGCCGATACGAAAGGTAAGTCCCTCATCGGCCGCCGCGACGGATACCGGCGTTCCTTCGATCTCGCCGGATCTGTTCCCCTCGGAAAGATAGGCGGCCTTGATACGCTCTGCTTTTCTCTCGTCGCTGTCACCGGCGGCGTCGATATACCGCAGGCGGTTGAAAAAGTTCGGCGGATAGAACAGATTGGAGAGCATCATGCGTTCCAGATACTCGTTTATGGGTAAAGGAAAAGAGCCGTCGCTTGACGGCTCTTCCCCGGCGGTATTCGGTTGTTCGACTTCCGGCGTTACCTCTCTGTCAGGACGATCTCCCGTATCACGATCTCCTCCGCCGACAGCTTCAGGCTGTTGTAGTGACGGGTTCTCTCCAGCGTATCCTCGGTTTTCGGCAGCGGGTCGGTTTTGAGCATTTCCTGCGTCATCGCCTCGATTTTCTCCGCCGCTTCGTTCTGCACCCTGTGCATTGTCTCCATCAGACTGCCATCCATTTTCAAAGCTGTATATCGGTCGGGGTGATTGTCCCGCAGATATTCCAGCGCCATTCTCCCGTACCGGCCGAGAGGCTGATCCGCTTCCTCGCTGTTGGAGACTTGCAGATTCGGGTACAAAAGTCCGTCCTTCTCGGTGTAAGTAAGGCGTATCATCGGTTCTTTCATGCTGTTCATTCCTTTCCTTATTGATTATTTTGATCGTGCGCTCCGCTTCCAGCAGAACGCCCTTCGAGATTGCCGTGACAGCGTTTCCGAGCGCGGCGATCAGCGGAATCGTATTGAAGTGACTGATCGTGCTTATGCCGTTGTCGCTTATGATTTCTTCACCGGACAGGCCGCACCGCTTTCCGATGAGATAGGAAACGCTGTCTGTCAGCAGGCTGATAAACTGCGCCTCCAAACCGCCCTCCGGCAGTTCCTCGAAAATATGATTTCGGGAGGCGGTTTTCAGCGTTTGCAGATACCCGTCGTAATGCTCAAGCACCGCCTCCGCGGATATGCTGTAAAGCGTTTCGGAAAATGCGTCTGTGTTCAGTCCGTGCGCGTAGGCAAGCCGTTTTGTCAGCTCCTCCCGCATACCTCCGTCAAGCTGCCAGTCGGTCATGGCGACGGTTCTGCCGTTGGTCTGCGATATATCGAACAGATGGGAGATCGTCAGCTTGGCGTTTTCATACTCGCATACGGCGATTCCGACAGCGCCGCGGTTGACATACCTCCCGATCTTATTCCACTGCCCGGTGCTTGCAAGGGCGGTCACATTCGGGTTCTGCGCGTACACAAGCAGAATATTGTCAAAGCGGTGCTTATGGAACCGGGCGGCAAAGGCGAGATAGTCCCGCCAGTTGCCCTCGGTGCGCGTAATGTGCGGCGCGATGGTTTCGTAAACGGTCTTTAAGCGTTCGTCTTTGCGCATAGGTCAACCTCCTTCGTCATGCGGAGGGGCTGTCCTCCGCGTCTTTGAAATACAGGGCGAGCGCCTCGTCTATGATTTGCTCCATATCCTTTGCTCTCGTGCCGGGAGCGAAATACTTGGTATAGATGGACGCTTTCAGCTTGAACGGCTGCGGCTTATCTGATTTCGGCTTCTTCATTTTTTCACCCGAAAGGATTTCATCGGTGAGTTCCGGCGTCAGCCGTCCGGCGTAGCTGCGGAGCAGTTCGGCCTTTTTCATATCCACCTTGTATTCGCTTTCCGAAAGCACGTCCTCAATCATCTGCTGTTCGGCAGAGGAAAGATAGGACAATTCAACAGAAACAGTAAGCGTTAATTCTCCGGAATCCAACCGTTCTTTCAATGTCTTTATTACGGAGAAAACACGAACATACCGGGCAACCGTTCGTCCTTCAAGACCATATTCCGTACCGATTTTATCTCGATTTTTTAACTTGTGGACATCATGTCCACAAGTTTGACTTTCCTTGTTATAATCGGGGTTTTCGAGCTTTTTTAGTTCCTCAATAATATCGTTTCTCTTGCCCTGCGAGAACATTTTTGAGTATCGCAGAGCGAGTACGGCGGCCTTCTCGGACGGCAGCATATCTGTAAAGGAACGCTGCAACACATTGGTTTCGACCACATAGATCCATGCGTCCTCGTCGGACAGATCGATCTTGACGATACACGGAATCTCCGTAAGCCCCGCAAGCTGCGCGGCGTGCCGGCGGTTATGTCCGGCGAGCATTTCGTGTTCGCAGCCGTTCTCGTCCGGTTCGGTCTTGCGGATGATAACCGGCGTGAGAATCCCGTTTGTTTTCACGCTTGCCACAAGGTCGTCCAAGCGTTCTCCTTCATAAAGGCGAAACGGGTGGTTTTTGAACGCGCGGATACTGTCGGGCGGCAGATATACGATTGTATTCCTATCGTCGGCAGGGAGCGGAACGGGTTCGGTTTTCTCCGGTTCGGGGAGCGGTTGACTTTCAATTTCCGCGTTTACACGAAGTAAATCGTCGAGCGTTTTGATTTTAGGGTTCAGTTTAGGCATCCGCAAGCACCTCCTTTGCTAACTCCATATATGCTTGTCCTGCGGGACATTTCTTATCGTATTCGGCAACTGCCATGCCGTTGCAGTTGGCCTCTCCGACCTTGACTGTCGTTGGGATTTGACTGTCGAAAATACGCATACCGCTGCGGTAGGCGGCGTCCACCTGTGCGCTGATCTCCTTATACAGATTGGTTCGCTTGTCGCACATTGTCAGCAGAATACCTCCGAAACGGATTTTCGGGTTCAGCCTGCGTCGGATTTTGAGAATGGTCTGTGTAAGCTCCTGCAATCCCATGACCGCTAAAAGCTGCGGATTAACCGGGATGATAACCTCGTCGGCGGCGGTCAGAGCGTTGATCGTCAGCGTGCCGAGGGAAGGACAGGTATCGACGATGATGTAGTCGTAATCCGGTTTCAGCGTTTCAAGCAGATTGGCAAGCAGCCGGTCGCTGCCCATTTCAAGGCGGAGATTCGCGTCCACTACCGATAGCTGAATACTCGATGGGATAAGGTCAACCTTGCCGATCTGCCTTACATATTCCTCTTTCACCGGAATTTCCTCGTCGTTCAGCATACTCGTCATAAGCGTTGCTATGGTATGCCGCAATTCGTTGGGGTTCTCTATTCCGAAGCAGGTCGTCAGGTTGAATTGAGCGTCAAAGTCCACGGTCAGGACGCGCTTGCCGAGTTCGGCAAGGGAATACGACAGATTGCGAACGGTCGATGTTTTGGCTACGCCTCCTTTTTGGTTTGCGACCACGATTATTTTGCACATTGGCTATCTACCTCCGTTTGTTGATGAATTTACCCGTTTTCAGGGCATAAAAAATACTTAGACTATAACCCGCGCTCTCATCAAGCGTCTCGGTTTAGTCTAAGTATAGCAGTATCATCCTGATAGACTGCAACAACCTCCCAGCCCTGCTTTTCGCAGTATTTCTCCAGCATATCCCGCTGGTTTGCGATACTGGCACTTTCGCCTTGCAGGTCATCGTCCTTTGAC
>QAMX01000153.1 GCA_003149835.1 Clostridiales bacterium | reverse complement strand
TTGCCGGAGGCAAGGCGGTCAAAGGCTTCTTTATATTTGGCATAGGTGCCGTCGACAACGCTTTGCGGCAGCTCGGGCGCCGGTTCGACGCCGTCGAGGCGGTTTTCTTTGAGCCAGTCGCGCAGGAACTGCTTGTCAAAGCTCGCCTGCCCGCGGCCGACCGCATAGTCCGCCGCCGACCAGAAACGCGAGGAATCGGGGGTCAGCACCTCGTCGGCCAGAACCAGCCGGCCGGACTCGTCAAGCCCGAACTCGAATTTCGTGTCCGCGATGATGATGCCGCGCGAAAGCGCGTAGTCGGCGGCTTTCGTATAAATCGCAAGCGTCGCGTCGCGCACCTGAGCGGCGAGCGCGGAACCGAGCTTGGCTTCCATAAATTCAAAACTGACGTTCTCATCGTGTCCGCTTTCGGCTTTGGTGGAGGGGGTGAAGAGCGGCGCGGCAAATTTTTCGCTCTCGCGCATACCGGCGGGGATTTTGATGCCGCAGATCTCGCCGGTTTTTTGGTAGGAAGACCAGGCGCTGCCGGTGATATAACCGCGGACGATGCATTCAAACGGCAGCATATTCAGCTTTTTGACGAGCATGGCGCGCCCGCGGCAGTAGGGGTCGGTATGAAACGGCGCGGGGAAATCGGCGGGGTCGGCGCTGATAAAATGGGTGGGGATGCAGTCCTTTAAAAAATCAAACCAGAACAGGCTCATCTGATTCAGAATCGCGCCCTTGCCGGAAATTTCGGTTTTCATGATGACGTCGAAGGCGGAAATCCGGTCGCTGGTGACGATCAGGAGCCGGTCTGCGCCCGCGTCGTAGATTTCCCGAACCTTGCCGCTGGAAATTTGAATAGACATTTTGAAACCTCTCCTATTTCTGTTCGTTGAGCATGGACAGCGCCAGCTCGCCGATGGCGTTGTCCTTTGCCTGGATTTCCTTTTGCATAGCGGCCTTGGCGCGGCCGAGCTGGTCGGCGACCGTGTAGTCGAAAACGCCGAGAATCTGCGCGGCTAAGATGGCCGCATTGTCGCCGCCGTCGATGGCGACGGTCGCCACCGGAACGCCCTTGGGCATCTGAACGCTGGAAAGCAGCGCGTCCAAACCGTCGAGCGTCGAGGATTTAATCGGAACGGCGATGACCGGAAGCGTCGTATGCGCGGCGAGGAAGCCGGCGAGGTGCGCCGCCTTTCCGGCCGCCGCGATGAGGACGCCGAAGCCGTTTTCACGCGCCGAGGAAGAAAAAACCGCCGCAGTTTCCGGAGTTCTGTGGGCGGAAATGATATGAATTTCATATGGAATTTGATATTGAATCAGCGTTTTCAGACAGCCCAACATCACGGGCAGATCGCTGTCCGAGCCTAAAATTACTGCGACCTTCTTCTTTGTGTTTTCCAAAGCCGAACCCTCCCAAAACGGATTTGATTCAAACGCGTTCAAGCCGAATGCATTCGAATATTTTTCTATCTATAATTGTAGAACAAAATCATGAAAATTTCAAGCGTATCCGATGAAACCGGTGAATTTCAGAGGAATGAACATTTATAAGCCCGCAATCGGCGCACTTTCTGAAAATATTTCTACAATATCTCTGTGCAAAAGCGGGGAAAGGGGAGGCGGCGCTTTACAGGCGCGGATGAATTTGCTATAATATCATATAGATATCAGATGAAGAGGAAATTTGGTTTCGGCAAGTCGGAGGTACGGCGAAGCCGTAACGTCCGGGGCGAAACCAACAGGAAACGGAGTACGACCAATGATCGAACTGATGGAGTATAAACAGCGCGCTCAGGAGCTGGAGCCGCAGCTTGCGGAGCTGAAAGGCGCGCTGAACATAGACAAGCTCGCGGAGGAATACGAGCAGCTGGAAGAAAAGACGAGGGACAACGCCTTCTGGGAGGATATTGAGAACTCCCAAAAGGTCATGCAGCAGATGAAACAGTTAAAGGCCAAGCTCGAACGCTATCGCGGCCTTGCCGCGCGGACAGCCGACCTGCTTGCGCTGATCGCCATGGCGATTGAGGAGGACGAGGACGGGCTGGGTGACGAAATTCTCGCCGAACTGACAACGCTGGAACGCGAGGTGGAGCAGCTCACGCTCGACACCATGCTCTCCGGCGAATACGACCGTCTGCCCGCGATTGTCTCGCTCCACGCCGGCGCAGGTGGGACGGAAGCGCAGGACTGGGCGCTGATGCTGTACCGGATGTATATCCGCTGGGGCGAGCGCCGCGGCTTTCAGGTCAAGGTGCTCAACGTGCTCGACGGCGAAGAAGCGGGCATCAAGTCGGCCGATATCCTCATTGAGGGCGAAAACGCCTATGGGTATCTGAAAGGCGAGCACGGCGTGCACCGTCTTGTGCGCATTTCGCCGTTCGACTCCTCGGGCCGGCGCCATACCTCGTTTGCCGCGGTAGAGGTGATGCCGGAGATCGACGACAGCGTCGACGTCGAGATCCGCAGCGAGGATCTGAAAGTGGACACCTATCGTTCCAGCGGCGCCGGCGGGCAGCACGTCAACAAAACGGAGTCGGCCGTGCGCATCACGCATCTGCCGACGGGAATCATCGTCGCCTGCCAGAACGAGCGCAACCAGCATCAGAACCGCGAGATCGCCATGCGCATGCTGCGCTCCAAGCTCATCGAGATCAAAGAGCGCGAAAAGCTCGACAAAATCGGAGACATCAAGGGCGAGCAGAAGCAGATCGAATGGGGCAGCCAGATCCGCAGCTATGTGTTCATGCCCTATACGCTCGTCAAGGACAACCGCACCGGCTGCGAGGTCGGCAACGTCAACGCGGTCATGGACGGCGAACTCGACGAGCTGATCAACGCGTATCTGAAAGCCAGCGCCAACGGGACGCTGAATTTGAAATAAACAGGGCGGCGCGATATCGTCTGATCCGTCGCGCCGCTTCTGAGAGACAAGAACGTACGGCGGTTCGCCGGAATTCAAAGGAGCGCAGCATGGTTTCTCGTATCTGGACCGTGGGGCTGAACGGAATAGACGGCTACAAGATCTCCTGCGAGTGCGACCTGTCGGGCGGTCTGCCGGCGTTTGACATCGTCGGTCTGCCGGACGCGGCTGTGCGCGAATCGCGCGAGCGAATCCGCGCCGCGGTCAAAAACTGCGGCTTTGAGTTTCCGATGCGGCGCATCACCGTCAACCTCGCCCCCGCGGACACGCGCAAGGAGGGCGCGCTCTACGACTTGCCGATTCTGCTCTCCGTGCTCGTCGCCTCCGGCCAGCTGGCAGGAGATTTTGACGACTGCGCCTTTATCGGCGAGGTCGCGCTCGACGGCGGCCTGCGCCCGGTCAGCGGCGCGCTGCCCTGCGCGGTCGCGGCGGGGCGCGGCGGCTTTGCGCGCATTTTCGTCCCGAGCGACAACGCTCCGGAGGCCGCGCTGGCGAAGGGGCCGGCGGTGTTCGGCGTGCACAGTCTCGCCGAGCTGACAGCGGCCTTTCGCGGCGAGGCGACGATTCGCGCGACGCTGCCGCCGGAGGCGGGCGCGGCGCAGACCTATCCGGTCGATTTCGCCGAGGTTCGCGGGCAGGACAACGCCAAGCGCGCGTTGGAGGTCGCTGCCGCGGGCGGACATAACCTGCTGATGAACGGGCCGCCGGGGTCGGGAAAAAGTATGCTTGCCCGCCGTCTGCCGACGATCCTGCCGGAGATGACGCTGGAAGAATCGTTACAGACGACGATGATCTATTCGGTCGCAGGTCTGACCGACCGGTCGCGCCCGATGGCGGCCGAGCGCCCTTTCCGCGCACCGCACCATACGAGCACGGCGGTGAGCCTGATCGGCGGCGGGCGCGATCTGCATCCGGGGGAGATCTCTCTGGCGCACAACGGCGTGTTGTTTTTAGACGAATTTCCAGAATTTCCGCGCCATACCATCGACGTGCTGCGTCAGCCGCTGGAAGACGGAGCCGTTACCGTCTCGCGCGCGGCGGGGACGGTGACGTATCCGTGCCGGTTTATGCTGGTCGCCGCGATGAATCCCTGCCGCTGCGGCTGGTATGGGCATCCGTCCGGCCGCTGCCGCTGTACGCCCGCACAGGTGGACGCCTATGCGGGCAAGATCTCCGGGCCGATGCTTGACCGGATCGACATCTGTACGGACGTGCGCGAGGTCGCTTTTCACGATCTGAGCGGACGGGCGTCCACCGAGGGCTCGGCGGCGATCCGCGCGCGGGTCAACGCGGCGCGGGGGATTCAGAGCGCGCGCTTTGCGGGAACGGGCATCGCCTGCAACGCGCACATGCCCGCAGCGGCGATCGAACGGCACTGCGCCCTCGGCGCCGACGAACAGGCGATGATCCGGCGGGCGTTTGACAAATTCGGGATGAGCGCGCGCTCGTATCACAAGATTTTGAAAATTGCGCGGACCATCGCCGACCTGGCGGCGAGCGAGCGGATCACCTGCGCGCATATCGCCGAGGCGCTGCAATACCGGGGCGCGTAGGGCGGCCGCCGCAGGGCAAAAGCGTTTTTTATGTTCCAATAAAACGTATAGGGGGCTGGAAAAAGATGACGGAGAATCGGGTGTTTGCAGACGGGAGCGGCGTGCCGTGTACATATCGGTATGCGCTTTATCTGCCCGAAGGGTATTCAAAGGAGAAACGGTATCCGATCGTATTCTTTCTGCACGGAGCCGGCGAGCGGGGAGACGATGTGGAGCTCGTCAAGGTGCACGGGCCGTTCAAACGCATCGCCATGGGCGAGACGTTTGACTTTATCTGCGTGGCGCCGCAGTGTCCGGCGAATTCGTTTTGGAGCTATGAGGTTCAGACGCTGAACCTGTTTGTCAGCCGGATCTGCGAGGAACTGAACGCCGACGCCGACCGCGTTTATCTGACGGGGCTCAGCATGGGTGGCTACGGCACATGGGCGCTGGCGCTCGCGCACCCGGAAAAGTTCGCGGCGATCCTGCCGGTCTGCGGCGTAGGGATGCCGTGGGCGGCGGGCGCGTTGAAAAACGTTCCCGTCTGGGCGTTCCACGGCTGCGACGACCCGGTTGTGCCGGTCACAGGCAGCATCGATATGGTGAACGCCGTCAATCAAGCCGGCGGCGAGGCGAAGCTGACGGTTTACAACGGCGTGGGGCACGACAGCTGGTCGAAGACGTATCGAAATCAAGAGGTCTACGGCTGGATGCTCGCGCAGCGGAGAAAGCCTTCGCAGGCATAGCGGGATATCCCACACGAAAAAAACGAAACGGCGGAAAAAACCTCTTTACAAACGCGGCGGACTGTGATATAATACGCTTAATAAAGAAGAAGGAGTCGGCGGACGTGCATCAGACGACATCGCGCGGAGCAAAAGTCGGATACTTTTACTTTAGCTTTACCTACTTTTATGCGGGTAAGGCTTATTCGCGTTTGTCCGAAGAGCAGGTTTCGCTGAACGGTGCGCGCGCATAACGGGCGCATCAGTAGATTGAAAGAAACCGAAAGCCTCTGCGGCAGACGCCGCAGAGGCTTTTTTGGTTCGGAAAGCGGAGGAAAACAGTATGGTCGTCATTCTAAAAGAGCATTACAAACAGGAGCAGCTCGACAATCTGATTCAATGGCTGGAAAGTCTGGGGCTGGAAATCCACCGCAGCGAGGGCCTGAAACATACGATTCTCGGCCTCGTGGGCGATACCTCGATTGTCGATATCGACCTGATCCGGGCGCTCGATATCGTCGACGAGGTCAAACGGATTCAGGAGCCGTATAAAAACGCCAACCGGAAATTCCACCCTGCGGACAGCGTGATCGCTATCGACGAGGCGCAGGAGATCCGTATCGGCGGCGGCTGTTTCCAGATCATCGCCGGCCCATGCTCGGTCGAGTCGGAGGAACAGATCTGCGCCGTGGCCGAAAGCGTCAAAAAATCCGGCGCGACGATGCTGCGCGGCGGCGCTTTCAAGCCGCGCACCTCTCCGTATGCGTTCCAGGGGCTGCGCGGCGAGGGCATCCGCCTGCTCCTCGAAGCCAAAAAGCTGACCGGTATGCCGATTGTCACGGAGATTATGGACATTTCCCAACTGCCGCTGTTTGACGAGGTCGATGTGATCCAGGTCGGCGCGCGCAACATGCAGAACTTCGAGCTTTTGA
Source organism: Clostridiales bacterium (assembly GCA_003149835.1). Taxonomy (GTDB): domain Bacteria; phylum Bacillota; class Clostridia; order Oscillospirales; family QAMX01; genus QAMX01. The sequence goes on along the minus strand of QAMX01000153.1, from coordinate 3,000 downwards.
AGGAACTCGGCCACACAAACAAGCCGATTCTGCTGAAACGCGGCCTGTCAAGCACTTTGCAGGAGCTGTTGATGAGCGCTGAGTATATCATGGCGGGCGGCAACGACCGCGTCATTCTCTGTGAGCGCGGCATCCGTACCTTTGAGACCTATACGCGCAATACGCTCGATATCTCCGCGATCCCGGCGCTGAAAACGATGTCGCATTTGCCGGTCATCGTCGATCCGAGCCACGCAACCGGCATCTCGCGCATGGTGCTGCCGATGTCGCTGGCGGCCGCCGCGGCGGGCGCGGACGGCCTGATCATCGAGGTGCATAACGACCCGGCGCACGCGCTCTGCGACGGCCCGCAGTCGCTGACGCCGGAGGCGTTCGACCATGTGGCGCGCGCGGTGCGGAGCGTCCTCCCGTACGCTTACGGGCGGGGCGTCGACGAACAGGGAAGGGCGTGATCGACATGAAAACGGCGGTCATCGGTCTGGGCCTGATCGGCGGTTCCGTCGCCAAGGCCATCAAAGAAAATACGCAGCACAGCGTCTTTGGGTCGGATATCGTGCGCAGCGTCGTGCTCCGCGCCAAGCTGACGGAGGCCATCGACGAGGAGCTGACGCCTGAACGGCTTGGAGAATGCGAGGTCGTTATCCTCGCGCTCTATCCAAAGGACGCTGTGCGCTGGCTGCGCGACAACGGGGCGCGGATTCAGAAGGGCGCGCTTGTCGTCGACTGCTGCGGCGTCAAGAAATACGTCTGCGACCGCGCGCGGGAGATCGCGGCGGAAAACGGCTTTGTGTTCATCGGCGGACATCCGATGGCGGGAATCGAACGCTCCGGCTTTGATTTCTCGAACGGGGCGATGTTCCGGCGCGCGTCGATGATTTTGACGCCGTACGGCGACACCGATATCCGCGCCATTGAGCGCGCCAAGAAGTTTTTTCTCTCCGTCGGCTTTGGGAAGATCACCATCCGCACGCCGGAGGAGCACGACCGCATCATTTCCTATACCTCACAGCTGGCGCATGTGCTCTCCAACGCCTATATCAAAAGCCCGACCGCACCCTACCACAGCGGCCTTTCCGCCGGCAGCTTCCGCGATATGACGCGCGTGGCGACGCTGAATCCCGCGATGTGGACGGAGCTGTTCTTTGAAAACCGCGACAACCTGATTACGGAGATCGACGCGCTGGCCGAGCGCCTGACCGAATACAGCCGCGCGCTGAAAGAAAACGACGCCGACGGACTGCGGCGGCTTTTGGAGGACGGCGTGATGATGAAGGCGCTCTGCGACAAGGCGGAGGAAACGACCGCCTGAGCGGCGCGGAGACCGGCGTAATCAGCCTTGCCGGATAGAAATACGAGACCTGCGCGGCGCAGACACGAAAAGCGCTCGGCGGCTTTTGCCGGACCAACGCAATGTGAAAGAGGAAAGCTGGTTAAAAAGATATGAGCAACGACAGAGTCAGAACCGTTTTGGTCCCCGCCTCCAAACCGTATCAGGTCGATATCGGGCGGAATATTCTTCCGCGATGCGGGGTGGAAATCCGCTCGCGGCTGCCGGCCCGCATCGCGGCGGTCGTCGCCGACGAGACGGTCGCGCGGCTGTACGGCGAAACGGTCTGCCGCTCTCTGCAAGAAGCGGGACTGGAAGCGCCGCTGTTTCAGTTCGCGCCCGGCGAGCAGAGCAAGACGCTGACGACCGTAAGCGCGCTTCTTTCATTCCTCGTGGAGAAGGGGTTGACGCGCGCCGACTGCGTCGTCGCGCTCGGCGGCGGAATTGCCGGCGACGTCGCGGGCTTTGCTGCGGCGGTTTATCTGCGCGGAATTCCGGTGATTCAGCTGCCGACGACGTTTCTGGCCGCGATTGACTCCTCGGTCGGCGGAAAAACGGGCGTCAACCTGCCGGCGGGAAAGAATCTGGCGGGGGCGTTCTGGCAGCCCTCGTATGTGCTGTGCGACTGCGCCTGCTTTGAAACGCTGCCGCACGAGGTGTTTTTGGACGGGGTTGCCGAAGCGGTGAAATACGGGGTCATCGCCGACGAGCCGTTGTTTGAGTCGCTCCGCAGCGGCGCGCTGAACGGCGATATCGAGGCGGTCGCGGCGCGCTGCGTGGAGATCAAGAGCCGCTTTGTCGCTGAGGACGAGTTTGACAAAGGCGCGCGCCAGCTTCTCAACTTCGGACACACGCTCGGCCACGCCGTCGAAAAATGCAGCGGCTACGCCGTGACGCACGGCCACGCCGTCGCCGTCGGCATGGTCGCCGCCGCGCGGGCCGCGCAGCGGCTCGGCGTCGCGGACGGAGAACCGCTGCGGCGGATTGAGGAAATCCTTGCGGCTTTCGGTCTGCCGCGCCGTACCGAGCTGCCGCTTCACGCGCTGGCGGCGGTCATGCGCAGCGATAAGAAAACCGCCGGCGGCAGGATTACGCTGGTGCTGCCGAAAAAAATCGGGGAGTGCGTTCTCTATCCGGTGCCTGTCGACGCGCTGGAATCGGCGTTTGCCGGCTGAACCCTGCATACCCACCTGAAAGGGAGAAAGACCCATATGAACGTTCGAATTACGCCGCGGCCGCTGACTGGCCGCGTCAGAGCCATCGCCTCAAAGTCGGCCGCGCACCGCGCTCTGATCTGCGCGGCGCTCGCCCGGCGCTGCGCCGCAGCGGGCGAGAACGGAACCGGCGCTTTTACCGCGCTCTGCGCCCGTTTTGAGCGGGATGAAACCGGCTTTGAGCCGTCCGAGGACATTCTCGCCACGATCGGCTGTCTGAAAGCGCTGCTCGGCGCGCAGGCGGGGGCCGCGCCGTGTCTGGACTGCGGGGAGAGCGGCTCAACGCTGCGCTTTCTCCTGCCGGTCGCCGCAGCCGTCGCCGGAGAGGCTTTCTTTACCGGCCGCGGGCGGCTGCCGGAGCGCCCGCTCGGCGCGCTGCGGACGGTTATGGAGGCGCACGGCTGCCGGTTCTCCGCGCCGTCGCTGCCGTTTACCGTCTCCGGGCGTCTCAGCGGCGGC
>QAMX01000122.1 GCA_003149835.1 Clostridiales bacterium | reverse complement strand
CGGCGCCGTAGGGACGGTTGATATACAGATAGAGCGGATTGGTTTCGACATGAACGCCTTTTTTGACAGACAGACATTCATAGAGGTGCCCCGCGTCTTCGCAGAGCGCAAAGTCGACGATTTCAAAGCCCGATTCCGCCAGATATTCCCGCAGCAGGTTGGCGCGCGACATGGGCTGCAACACAAAGACGCGTCTGTCGCCGACGCTGATTTCGCCCTCGGCGAGAATCTGCGCGATGGTTTCTCCGCCCATTCCGGCGATGACCGCGCAGTCATGCGGAATGCCGCGCACCGGCGACAGGCCGCTGCCGAGGAGAGGCATGGCGCGGCCGCTCATGCCGTATGCCGCGATGTTTTTCGCCGCCGTCTCCAACGGGCCGGGGCGGAGATCACAGCAGTAGGCGCAGCGAATTTTGTTCTCGCGCAGCAGATACAACGGCAAAAGACCGTGGTCGGAGCCGATGTCCGCAAGCGTATCGCAGCTTGGGACAAGCGCCGCCACGGTCAGCAGCCGTTTTGAAATTTTCAACTCCATTGCGGCTGAAAAGACGCTATTCGGCCTTTTCCTTGGCGTCAAGGAAGGCGTTGAGCTTTTCAAGCAGCGCGTCGCAGTCGGTGTTGTGCACGGCGCAGGCCTGCTCAATGGTTTCGCCGCGGGAAGCCGGGCAGCCGAGACAGTGCATACCGATTTCAAAGAAAAACTGCGCCAGCTCGACGTCGATTTGCAGCGCGTCGCCGATCAGGGTATCTTTGGTAATTTTCATAGTCGTACCTCCGTAAGGAAGCGGCGCAAAAAGCCGCTTCAATTGATTTTTTTCACCGCGCCGGTCACAACGGATCCAGCGCGTCGCAGCGGCCGGAACGTTTTTTTGAAACCGGCGCGCGATACGTTTTAAAAACGCGAAATTAGTATATCACGATTTCACCCAAATTGCAAGAGAATAATCGAAAATTCATGCCAATTCAGGTAAAAAACGGCACATCGGCCCTGCGCGGCACGTCAGCCGCAGCGATTTCTCAGGCGAAAGGTTTTCCCCGGCAGGACAAACGCGGGCGCCGTCGGATCGCCGTTAAACGGAACCGCGGAAAGGTTACTGCGTTCTGACGCGGATTCCCTTTTCGTCGAGCGCGGCGACAATGGCGTCGACATACGGCGTGACCTCGGCGCGGGTCAGCGTCTTTTCCTCGGAGACGAAGGTGAAGCGCACCGTCACGGCGTTGCTGTCGCCGCTCTCATAGATCCCGACTAAGCGCACGCCGGCAAGAAATTCGCATTCGAGCGCTTTCCACGCCGCTTCCAATTCCGCGTAGGGCACGTCCGTTGCCGCCGTGAAGGTCAGATCGATATCGATGCCCGGGAATTTGCTGGGCGCGGCATAGGCGATTTCCGAACCGTCGAGAAGACTCAGCGCATCCATGTCAATTTCGGCAAAGACGACGGCGGCTTTCTTGTCGATCAAATTGCGGTTCAACGGATGCAGCGCGCTCATAGAACCGAGCGCCGTGCCCCGGAAGGAAACGGAGACGGTGTTCTTCGGGTGCTGCCAGGCGTGTTCCGCGCCGGTATGCTCAAACGTGAAGGCTTCGTGCCGCAGGGTGCGGCCGAGGCAGGCGAGCATATCGCGCAGACGGAAATAGAGCGTTTTTTCCTCTGCAATGCGCGAGAACAGCGCGATGCCGAGCCGCTTGCGCTCGTTGCAGGAGCCGTCCGGCTTGCGGCCGTCAATGACCTTGGCGATCTCAAAGATCCCGAATTCCGGCGCGTACAGCTTGTTGTCGCTGACGCAGGCCAAAAGAGTGGGGATCATCGAGTTGCGCAGACACACCTGCTCGGGATTGATGGAATTGACGATCCGGACGTTGTCCTCGATCGGAAGGCCGATTTCCTTCCAGCGCTTGGCGTCGCACCAGAGATAGGAGTGAATTTCATGCAGCCCGAAGCGTTCGACCAGCAGGTTCTTGGCGTCGTTTTCGTCGCTGGCCGCGGCGGTGGGGCGAACGGGGGACAGAGCGCTCTTTGTCGTCGAGACCGCGAAATTGTCGTAGCCGTAGATGCGTGTGATCTCCTCGATGATGTCGGCGCGGATGGTTACGTCCTTTGTGGCGCGCCATGAGGGAACGCCGACGGTAAAGCGGCTGCCGTCGGTCTCGACGGTGAAGCCCAGCGAAAGCAGCGTCTTTTCGATCTGCGCGGCGGACAGATCGATGCCGGTATAGCGATCGACAAAGGGCTTGTCGAAGTCGATGACGACCGGCGCATAGCGGCGGACATAGCAGTCGGTGACCGAGGAAACGACCTCGGCGCCGCTGTCAATATCGGTCGCGAGCTTAATGAAGCGGCCGGCGGCGAGCATGGTCAGCTCGGGGTCGAGGATTTTTTCATAGCGCATGCTCGCGTCCGTGCGCAGGCCGAGACGGCTCGAAGTCTTGCGCACGCTCACGCCGTCGAAGTTGGCGGATTCGACGAGACAGGCGTCGGTGTCGTCCTCGATTTCCGAGTCAAGGCCGCCCATGACGCCGGCAATCGCCACCGGCGTGTCGCCCGTGCAGATCATCAGCGTCGTCGGATCGATCGAACGCTTCACACCGTCGAGCGTCTGGAACTCAAACGGCTCTTCAAAACGGCGGACGCTGACAGAGGAGACACGCCGCAGGTCAAACGCGTGCATCGGCTGGCCGAGCTCGAGCATGATATAGTTGGTCAGGTCGGTCAGCAGGTTGATGGCGCGCACGCCGCAGTAGAACAGACGGATGCGCATATTGACCGGGGAAACCTTCTGCTTGATATTGCGGAGCTTGACCGAGGTGTAGCGGTAAAGAAGCTCGGTGTCGCGCGCGTCGATTTCCACCGGCGGCAGCTCCGCATAGGCGGCGCAGTCGGCCGTTTCCACCGGCCGCAGCGGGCGGCCGGTCAGCGCGGAGAATTCGCGCGCAATGCCGTAATGCCCCCAGAGATCGGGGCGGTTGGTCAGCGATTTGTTGTCCACCTCAAAGACGATGTCTTCAATTTGGAAAACGCTTTTGATATCTGTACCGAGGGGGAGATCGCCGGACAGAACCATCAGCCCCGAATGGTCGGCGCTGATGCCGAGCTCGGCCTCGGAGCAGCACATGCCCTGCGACGGGAAGCCGCCGACCGTCGCGGTGCGGATCGGCGTGCCGCCGACCGAGCCGCCGTCGCGGGCGAAAGCCACCGTCATCCCTTCGGCGACGTTGGGCGCGCCGCAGACGCAGTCTACGATTCCGTCGCCGGTATCGACTTTGAGCAGATGCAGTTTTTTGGAGTTCGGGTGCGCTTCCACCGAGAGAACGCGCGCGACGACGACCTTGTCAAGGTCGCGGCCTTTATAGAAAATGTCCTCGACCTCGGCTGTCGAAAGCGTGAACTGCTGTATGAGCGATTCACAGTCAAGGCCGGAGAGATCGACATATTCCTGAATCCAGTTCATTGATACGAGCATAGTTGTGTCCGCCTTTCTTTACTTGTGGAACTGCGCGAGCGCTTTGAGGCTGCCGCTGTTTAAATCGCGGATGTCCTTGATGCCGTATTTCATCATCGCCAGGCGCGTCAGGCCGAGCCCGAAGGCGAAGCCCGTGTATTTGTCGGGATCGACGCCGCCGGCGGAGAGGACGTTGGGGTGAATCATGCCGCAGGGGCAGAGCTCCAGCCAGCCGGAATTTTTACAGGAGGGACAGCCGTCGCCGCCGCAGATCAGACAGCTGATATCCAGCTCAAAGCCCGGCTCGACGAACGGGAAGAAGCCCGGCCGCAGGCGGACGCGGATATCCTTGCGAAAGACCTCGGAGAGCATGGTTTTCATGAAATAGATCAGGTTGGAGATGGAGATGTCCTCGTCGATCATAATCCCTTCCATCTGGAAGAAGGTGTTTTCGTGGCAGGCGTCGATCGATTCGTTGCGGAAACAGCGGCCGGGGAAGATCGCGCGCACCGGCACGCCGTACTTGCGCATGATCGCGTTCTGCGCCGCGGAGGTGTGCGTTTTCAAAAGCTGGCCGTTATCAAGGTAAAACGTATCCTGCATATCGCGCGCCGGGTGATTTTTGGGGATGTTAAGCGCCTCAAAGCAGTTATAATCGTCGACGACCTCAAAATAATCCTCGACAACAAAGCCCATCGAGGCGAAAATCTGTTCCAGCTCGCGCCGTACCAAGGTGATCGGATGGTACGAGCCATGCGTCAGGTCGGGCGGCAGGGTGATATCATAGGCTTCGGCGCTGTTGACGAGCCGGTCAAGCTCGGCTGCGCGCAGCGTTTCGGCGGCTGAGGCGAGTTTTTCCTCAATATTTTTTTTGAGGCCGTTGATCTCCTGCCCCATGACGCGCTTTTCTTCGCCGGAATAGCCTTTCAGGTCTTTCAAAAGCTCGGTCACGCAGCCCTTTTTTCCGAGAAAGAAGATGCGGGCCTGTTCGAGCGCATCCGTATCGGCGAGCGACGCGAGGCGGGCTTCAAACGCTTCCCTGATTTCCGTCAGCTTTGTTGTCATAGTAACGTCTCCTGTTTTTTGTTTTCTGTGAACCGATGATACGAAACGGCGAATGTGTTATGATTCGAAAAACGAGAAAAAGTCAGCCGCTGTCCGGCGGACGGCTTTTTGCGCGCAGCAGCCGTTCAACAGCCGTACGCCGCCGGATTGTGCTGTTTTTTTCAAATTTCACCACATAATATTATAGCATATTTTGGCGGCTGATACAAGACAGGCGGGAGCTCGGAGCCGATTTTTCGTACAACCGAGCGCCGGAGCTTACCTCAGCCTGCGGCCGAGCGCGATCAGCCGCGCGGCGGAGACCGCCTCGTCGAAAAGCGTCTGCTCGGCAGAGGCGGCGATTTTTTCAAAATCGGCGGCGACGCGGTTGACCGCGCAGACGGCGGCCGCGCCGTGCTCGCAGAGCGAATCGGCGACGCCGCGCACCATGCCGCTGAGCACGACGACCGGCGTCTCTCCGGCGGCGTTTAATACGCCGGAGACGGCCTTGCCCATCAGCGTCTGTTCGTCGGTACAGCCCTCTCCGGTCAGAATCAGATCCGCCTCCGCGGCGCGCTCCGCAAAACGGAGCAGCCGCAGAACCGTTCCGATGCCGGAGGCGAGCGAACCGCCGAGGAACGCCGCAATGCCGCCGCCGAGCCCGCCGGCCGCGCCGGCGCCCGCAAATGCCTGCAAGTCAAAGCCCGTCTTGCGCCGAACCAGCGCGGCCAGCGCTTCCATGCCCGCGTCGAGCCGGTCGACGGTCGGCGCGTCGGCGCCCTTCTGCGGTGCAAATACATGAGCCGCGCCGCGCGGCCCGTAAAAGGGGTTATCTACGTCGCAGAGCCCGCAGACACGGACGCCTTCAAGCGTCTGAATTGCCGCAGACGAATCGAAATCGGCGATGCGCGCCAGCGTGCCGCCGCATGGAACAAACGATTTACCGTCCGCGTCTGCAAAACGGACGCCCAGCGCCGCGGCGAGCCCGCAGCCGCCGTCGTTGGAGCCGGTTCCGCCGAGCGCGAGCAGAATCGTTTTGCACCCGCGTTTGAGTGCGTCCAGCACCGGCGCGCCGAGGCCATACGTCGAGGCGACGGCGGGCTCCCGGCGCGGGGCATACATCGGCACGACGGAGGCTGAATCGATGACGGCCGTATCGGATTCGTAGATACAGTAACGGACCGTGATGGGATTGCCGTAGCCGTCGACGCTCTCACAGCAGACGGGAATGCCGCCGGCGGAGATCAGGCAGTCAGCCGTGCCCTCGCCGCCGTCTCCGAGCGGCAGAAGCGCGGCCGAGGAGACCGGCAGCTCACGGCGGAACGCCGAGGCCATGATCTCCGCAGCCTGCGGCGCGGAAAGCGTGCCTTTGAACGAATCGGGCGCGATCAGCAGTTTCATGTTTGAATCTTCCTTTCAGGTGTTGAATCGGAGGGGAAAATATGGTATGATTTATCTGACAGTCAGAAGAAACGGAGAGAGAAGCGATGCGGGCGAGGCGATGGCTGTTGGCGCTGCGACTGCTGCTCTGCGGCGGGATCGCCGCAGCTTTCGTGATCGGAGTCGCGCGCTGTGCAACGCTGGACAGAAGCGCGGAATACCGCGGCAACAGGGTTATCTGGCAGGGGCGCGTCTATGCGCCAGCGGATGCGGCGTGGTTTGCCGAGGGGGAAACCATTGCGAAAACCGCCGACGGAAAGTGGCGGCTGAACGCCGTTGCGGGCGACGAAACGCATCGCCTGATCGTCCTGCGGTCGTTTCTCGACCAATATCTGTTTGTTGACGAGACCTATGCCATTCCGGAGCGCGGAGCGGTCACGGCGGTTTTTGTCGGCGGTTCGCAGACGCGGGTCGAAAGCGAAGCGTTCTGCCGCGCGGCCGAAGCGGCGCTTTTTCAGCGCGGGGAGGAAACGTTTACCGTCGTGACGGACAACCTCTACGCCTTGGCTGAGCCGGTGGCGTTCTGCTATGAGGGCTGCGCGGCCGCGCCGCGGCTGAACGGGTTTATCGGCGTTGTCAACGGCTGCTGGGCCGCGACCGATTTTACCTGTACAGGAGCCTATGCCGGAGACGGAACGCGCAGGGAATACGAAGCGACCTTCTGGCGATTGGATGAATCGCTGATTCCGGCGTTGGAGCAATCCCCTTATTTCCGATAGCCAACGGCTTACGGCCGGGAGCGGAAGAATGCCGGGCTTGGAGTGCGCCGGAAAAGCCCGGATATTATGTCATTCCATATAGGATGAAAGGATGGTTATCACTGTGACAGAATACGGTGTCGGTATCATTGGGATGGGTTTTATGGGAAAAACGCATACGTTTGCGCACAAAGCGCTGCCGTTTTATTACCCGAATCTTCCCTACAAAACAAAACTGGTCGGCGTGTGCAACCGTTCCGCCGGCGCGGCGGAATATGCGCGCGATTCCCTCGGCTTTGAATACGCGACGCAGAATGAGGACGAAATCTTTAACGACGAGCGCATTCGGCTGGTTCATATCTGCACGCCGAACGCCTGTCATTTTGAACAGGCAAAAAAGGCGCTGGCTGCGGGCAAGCATGTCTACTGCGACAAGCCGCTGACGGTTACGGCGGAAGAAGCGGATGCGCTCGCGGCCGCTGCCGATGCGAGCGGCCTGACCGCGCAGGTCGCATTCCAGAACCGGTTTTTCCCGGCGACGCTGCGGGCGCGCCAACTCGTCGAGGAGGGGCGGCTCGGCGACATCCTCTGCTTCCGCTCGGAGTATCTGCATTCCGGCGCCGTCGATCCGGATAAGCCGGTGGGCTGGAAGCAGACGGAGTCGGGCGGCGTTCTGCGCGACCTCGGCTCACATGCCGTTGATCTCGTCTATTCGCTCGTCGGCGCGTTTGACTCGGTGTTCTGTACGCGGCGCGTATTGTATCCGAACCGCCCGAACAAGGACGGAACGATGCATACGATTACGGCGGAGGATCATGTGACGATGCTGCTCACGCTGCCGGGCGGCGCGACCGGGACGATCGAGGCCTCCAAAATCGCCACGGGCATCGACGACGAGCTGCGCTTTGAAATCCACGGGACCAAGGGCGCGATCCGCTTCAACCTGATGCAGCCCAACACGCTGTGGTTTTACGACCATACCAAGCCCGAAGCCGTCTACGGCGGCGAGCGCGGCTTCACGGCGCTTGAATGCACCGCGCGCTACGCGCCGCCGGGAAACGTATTCCCGTCGCAGAAAAACGGCGTCGGCTGGATCCGCGCCCACTGCCACAGCCTTTATACGTTTGTCGATAACGTCCATCACGGCCGCGCCGGAACCCCGTCGTTTGCCGACGGCGCCTATATCCAGCGCGTCATGGAGCGGGCGCTCGAAAGCGCGGAGAGCGGCCGGACAGAGCGAATCTGACCAATCGCCGGTCGGCGGTGCGCTGGCAAACGGATGGAGAGCGCGGCGGTATCAAAAAAACGCGCTGTCAATCGGCGATCATGCTTTTCAGGCTCGCCAGACGGCCTGTATACGGCGCGCAGATACCGGCGCCGCAAGATCAGACGGACAATTCCGCGTTCCGACCGGAGAGAGGCAGAATAGAAGGCTTTGCTTTGACGCGGTATCGCAGTTGATACCGGATAAGCCCCGATCGTCAGGCTTTTATGGAATGGAGGGAAAGAAAATGCGCTTAATCGCCGCCGGCGAAATAACGAGGAAACTAAACGTTTCGGAGAGAATGCTGCGCTATTACGAGCAGATCGGACTCATTGAGAGCGTCAAGACGGATGATGACTGCGCTGCTTGCGCCTACACCGAAGAGACGGTTTCGCGCCTGCGGCAGATCCTTGCGCTGCGAAAGCTGCGGATACCGACGGAACAGATCGCTCTTATTTTACAGGCCGGCGGCGCCGCGGAAATCATCGAGGCTCTCCGCCACAGCCTCTCCGATGTAGGCGGCGAGGTCGCCTCGCTGCCTGCCATTCGGGAGAAAATTGGCCATTTTATGACGAGCCTCAACGAGAGCGTTTGCCGGGATATCCGCTTCCGTCTGCCGGACGACGCGGCTATGCTGGAAGCGGCGGACGCGTTAGCGATTTCGCCGAAGCCGCCGAAATTTTCCATGGGCTTTGATATCGCCCACAACGACCGGGAAATGATCGAGGCTTTCGCGCTTTATCAAGAGGCGTTCGGCGCGGAGAAGGTCGCCGAATTTACGCCGCCCGGGTCGAACCGGGAGAACCTTCACATCGTCATGGAGATTTATGGCGTTGAGGTTCTGCTGCACCCGGTAGGCTATGGCGAAGAAAGAATCCAGCCGGGAGGCATATGGGCCTATGATAACGAGGACGACCTGCGCAGAACCATTGCCGTGTTATCAAGAGAGGCGCGGAGCGCAGAGAGCGCGTCGTGGCCGCACTGGCCGGTTTGCGCTTTTATAACCGACAAATACGGCGTCGCATGGACGCTGCACAACTGAGCGTATCCGCTTTGCCATGAGACGTTTCATAGGGCGGGCGAACTGCCGCCGCTTTGAAGTTCAGCCTGAGCGTTTTCGGAGAAAACGCTCAGGCTGAAACAATATGCTTTTGAATGTGAAAACAGCTCCGATGCAAGCTTAGCCGTATCTCCGTGCTCAGTATTTGTCGGCGCCAGCCTGCGGAAGACGATACATCCAGATGTTGCGGAAGCTGACCGGGCAGCCGTGATCCTGCAAAAGCAGCGGACCCTCGGCGACCATGTCCTCGGTCAGAGACGCGCCGGTAATCGTTTCAAGGATCAGATTGTTGTGAACCGGCAGGCCGTTATGGAGAAGCGTCAGCCGCGGCTTTTCGGAAACCGAACCGTCGGCGGCAAAACGGGGCGCGCGGAAGATGATATCGTAGCTCTGCCACTGCTCTGCGGGGAGACAGTTATTAAACAGGGGAGAATACTTGTCGTAGATCGCCGAACAGTCGCCGCGGCCGCTCTCGACGCCGAACGAATCGAGCACTTGAATCTCATAGCGGCCGTGGAGAAACACGCCGCTGTTGCCCTTGTGCTGGCCGTTTTTGTCAGGCATATCGGGAATACGGAATTCAAGGTGGATATAGGCGTCGCCGAAAACTTCCTTAGTCATGATGTCGGTCGTCCGCGACGCGACGGTCATGACCCCGTTTTCCACTTGCCACGCGACAGGCGCGTCGCCGCTGCGAGTGACCCAGTTGTCGAGGTTCGTGCCGTTGAACAAAACGATTTTTTCAGGTTTTGACATAAAATTCGCCTTCTTCATCTGTTATAGTTTCGTCCATGCTGTCCGCGGATGAAACAGCGTGGCAAAGCGCGCGATATGTCACTATAATCTCACTGTTTCTCGATGATTCTCACGCGCAGAATCCCCGGAACAGCCTTGATCTTTTCAAGAACCGCGTCGGATGGGATGGCGTCGGTGTCAAGAATCGTCACGGCGTAATCCTTCTTGGAACGGTTTGTCATATGCTCGATGTTGAAGCCGCTTTCGGCGAAGCTCGTCGAGATCAGACCGAGCATATTGGGGATGTTCTTATGGATGACGCAGAGGCGGAAATTTTCCTCCATGGGCATGTCGATGTTCGGCAGATTGACGGAGTTGACGATTGTGCCGCGCAGGATATAGTTTTGCAGCTCCTCGGCGGCCATGACCGCGCAGTTGTCCTCGCTCTCCGGCGTCGAAGCGCCGAGGTGCGGGATGCAGATGGTGTTTTTCATCGCCAGCGTTTTTTCATTGGGGAAATCGGTGACATAGGCGGCGACCTTACCGCTTTCGAGCGCCGCGGCCATATCGTCGTCGTTGACGAGTTCGCCGCGCGCAAGGTTGATGATACGCACGCCGTCCTTCATTTGAGCGATGGATTCGGCGTTGATCATATGCTTGGTCTCCGGCGTCAGCGGCACATGGATGGTGATATAATCGCAGTTTTCGTAAATTTCCTTGCGGGAGGAGACGCGGTGAATCAGGCGGTTAATCGTCCATGCGCTTTCGACGGTCAGATACGGGTCGCAGCCGTAAACGTCCATGCCGAGGCGGTAGGCGATGTTGGCAATCGTCGCGCCGATGGCGCCGAGGCCGATGACGCCGAGCGTCTTGCCTTTGAGCTCGGGGCCGACGAACTGCGCCTTGCCCTTTTCGACCGCCTTGGCGACGCCCTCCGTCCCGGCGAGCGTCTTGGTCCATTCGATACCGTCGGTAATTTTTCTCGAAGAGAGCAGCAGCGCGCAGACGGCCAGCTCCTTGACGGCGTTGGCGTTGGCGCCGGGCGTATTGAAAACGGCGATGCCCGCCTCGCTGCAACGGTCGATGGGGATGTTGTTGACGCCGATGCCGGCGCGGCCGATACAGAGCAGCTCGTCGTTGAATTCGTAATTCAGCATGTCGGCGGAGCGAACGAGGATTCCCTCGGGCTGTTCGGCGCTGTCGGAGCAGACAAACTTGTCGGAATCAAATTGGTCGGTGCCGACGGCGGCGATCTTGTTCATCAGCTTGATTTCGTATTTTCCGTTCTTCATTTCCATTGTCTCCTTTATTTCGCATGCTCTTTCTCAAAGCGCTCCATGAACGCCACGAGCGCCTCGACGCCTTCATACGGCATGGCGTTGTAAATGGAAGCGCGCATACCGCCGACGGAACGGTGCCCCTTGACGCTGACAAGGCCCTCGGCGGCCGCCTGCTTGCAGAACAGGTCGTCAAGCTCGGCGCTGCCGGTGACGAAAGTCGCGTTCATCATCGAGCGGCAGTCGTGGCGAACCGGGTTGGAGAACAGCTTGCTCTGATCAATATAGCCGTAGAGCAGCGCGGCTTTCTTTTCGTTGGCGGCCTTCATCGCGGCCAGTCCGCCGAGGCTCTCGATGTATTCGAGCACGAGGCCGATCATATAAATACCGAAGCACGGCGGCGTGTTGTACATCGAGCCGTTTTTATCCTGAATCGCGTAGTCGAACACAGCCGGCGTCAGCGGCGAAGCCTTTCCGATCAGGTCGCGGCGGACGATAACGACGGTCACGCCGGCGGGCGCCATGTTTTTCTGCGCGCCCGCGTAGATCAGACCAAAGCGGTTCACGTTAACGGGCTCGGAGAGGATGCAGGAGGACATGTCGGCGACGAGCGGAACCGCGCCGGTGTCGGGGATATAGTTCCAGCGGGAACCGTAGATCGTGTTATTGTAGCAGATGTGAACGTAGTCGGCGTCGGGGGAGAGATTCAGCGCGTCCTGCGCGGGCACATAGGTAAAGCCGTCGGGCTTCGTCGTCGCCGCGAGGTTGGCTTTGCCGTATTTCTGCGCCTCTTCGTACGCCTTGCCGGAGAACTGGCCGGTGACGACGTAGTCGGCGCTGTGAGAACCGTTCATCAGGTTCAGCGGGATCATGGCGAACTGAGCGCTCGCGCCGCCCTGTAAAAACAGCACGGCATAGTCGTCGGAGATTCCCATGACGCGGCGGAGAGCCGCCTCGGCGTTCTGGATCACAGCGTCAAACGCCTTGGAACGATGGCTCATCTCCGTGATCGACATGCCGCTGCCGTTATAGTTCAGCAGCTCGGACGCCGCTTTTTCAAGCACGGGAACCGGGAGCATCGAAGGGCCAGCAGAAAAATTATAGACGCGGTTATAGTTCATTTGGGATGACCTCCAAAATAAAAATCACATCAACAGCGGCCGTGGAAAATCCGCCCGGTATACGGGGCGGACGGCTGTCTTTCCAGCCTGAAAGCAGACTGAAAAAGGATATAAATACCTGATTTTATAATTATACATTTTCCCTTGGAAAGTGTCAAGGCATAGGTTGTGGAATTTGCAAAGAAATCCGCCCGTTTCATTGGGACATCTTGCTAAGAAAACGAAAAAGTGGTATAATATAAACGTTGAAATTCAAACCGCCATACGCCGGAACCGCTTTTGGGGCGAATGCGGCGCGCTTTGCCGGGGCGGCAGAAAAAACGCGCGGCCGGATGGGAATACACGCTCGAACAGACGAGGGACGGCTTCTCGGAATGACAGAAAATCCTGTCCGCGGCGGATGAGCAAATCGGACAGCCCGGTTCAATACGCCGACGGATCAGGGCGAAATGGAACGATACCGCGGATTCGCAAATCCTTTTCAGGTGTATGGCGGCTTTCTACGCCGCCTTTTTTAGGAGGAATCATGACTTTACGCTCTGTTTTACACGATTTAACGGCCGCGCCCGCGCCCGCCGGCTTTGAAGCCGCCGCGGTCGAGGCGCTGGCCGCGCCGCTCAAAAACGCCGGCTGCGAGCTGCGCCGGGACCGGCTCGGCTCGCTCACGGCGTTCCGGCGCTGCGGCGCGGAAAACGCGCCGCTCCTCATGCTAGACGCGCACCTCGACGAGGTCGGCTTAATCGTCACGAGCGTGGATGAAAACGGTTTTTTGAAATTCGGTTCGCTCGGCGGCGCCGACGCGCGCGTCATGCCCGACGGCGAGGTCACGGTTCTGTGCGACCCGCCGCTCGACGGCGTGCTATGCTGTCTGCCGCCGCATGTGCAGACCGCGGAGGAAATGAAATCGTTTCCGGCCGTATCCGACATGGCCATTGACTGCGGAATGGCAAAAGAAGCGGTCGAACGGCGCGTCTCGCCGGGAACGCCGGTCGTGTTCAAAAGCGAGCCGCGGCTGCTGAAAAACGGCCGCTTTGTGTCCAAAGCGCTCGACAACCGCCTGTCCGCCGCCGTCGTAGCCTGCGCGCTGGAACGGCTGCGCGGCGCCGCTCTGGATTATGACATTGTATTCTGCGCCTCTTCTATGGAAGAGGTCGGCGGGCGCGGCGCGCAGGCCGCCGCGTTTGGTTTGGCGCCGAACGCGGCTCTGGTGCTCGACGTCACGTTTGCCGAAGCGAAGGGCGCGCCCGCCGACAAAACGTTCGGCCTCGGCGAGCTGACCGTCTGTGTCGGCCCCGAATGCGACAGGCGGCTGAACGCCGCGCTGCGGCAGGCGGCCGAGGCGCTGAAAATCCCGCTGCGCCCGGAGGTTTGCCCCCGCGCGACGGGGACAAACGGCACGGAAATTCAGGTCTCGCGCGCCGGCGTGCCCGTCGCGGTGCTGTCGGTGCCGATTCGCAATATGCACACGCCAATCGAGCTGGCTTCGATGGATACGGCGGAGAGCGCCGTGCGGCTTCTGGCGAAATTCCTGACCGATCTGAAAGGCGGTGACCTGCTGTGAAAACGCTTCTGAAAACGCTCTGCTCCGTCGACGGCGTGTCCGGCGACGAGGCGCATGTGCGCGGCTGCATCCGTGCAATGGTCGAGCCGTTCGCCGACGAGATCCGCGAGGACCGGCAGGGAAACCTGTGCGCGCTGCGGCGCGGTACGGCGGGTGGGGAAAAGGTGCGGATGGTCTGCGCTCATATGGACGAGGTCGGCTTCATCGTCACGTCGATTGACGACAAGGGCTATCTGTCGCTGTCGCCCGTCGGCGGCATTGATTTGCGCGTCGCGCTCGGCAGACAGCTGCGGGTGCGCGGCGAAAAGGGAAGCGTTTACGGCGTGACCGGCCTGACGCCGGTGCATATCGCCGGAGACGATGAGAAAAAGAAAACGCCGAAGCAGCTCTGCTTAGACATCGGGGCGGCGGACAGAGCGGAGGCCGAGCAGGTCGCCGCGGTCGGCGATTTTGCGTCGTTTGTCACGGCGCCCGGCGATTTCGGCGAAGGGATGTTCAAGGCCAAAGCCATCGACGACCGGCTCGGCTGCGCCGTGATGGCTGAACTGTTACGGACAAAAGCGCCCTGCGCTTACGACACATGGTTTGTCTTTTCCACACGCGAGGAGGTCGGCGGCGCAGGCGCGAAGGCCGCGAGCTTTGCGCTCGACCCGTCCGAGGCGCTCGTCCTCGAAGGGACGACGGCCGCCGACGTGGCGGGCGTCGAGGGTGAAAAGCGCGTCTGCTGCGCCGGAAAAGGCGCGGTCGTCAGCTATATGGACCGCTCGGCGATTTACAGCCCGGAGCTGTTTGCAAAGCTGAAACGCCTGGCCGCCGAAAACGGGATTCCGGTTCAGACCAAAATGCTTGTCGCCGGCGGGACGGACGCGGGCAGCATCACCGTGTCGCGCGGCGGAATTCCCTGCGCCGGCATTTCCGCGCCTGTGCGCTACCTCCACGCGCCCGCCTCGGTCGTTTCATGGGCGGACTGCGAGGCGGTTTTGAAACTCGCGGCGCTGTATCTGCGGAACGAATAAAGATTAAAAAACGTGGTCAGCGTATTGACAGATGAAGAGAAAAATGTTAAGATATGAAAGAAACCATATAAAAGGAGTAGAGCCGCATGTGCAGGTGGTATAATCTTGTCAGCTCCGCGCAGATCAAGTAAGACGAACACTGCTCGGAGCGAAATATCCTTTGTCGTCATGGCGGGGAAGAATCTGTAAAAGACTGTCTGCCGACAGCCTTTTGTAGAGGTCTGCCAAAAGATATTTCAGGCCGCCGGGGAGTGTTCTCCGGCGGCCTCTTCGCGTCTGCGGAGACCCTGCCGTCCATCAGCCGCAAGCGACAACCGCTAAATGTTGCGGGTATGTCTTTGTGACCGGAAAAACGACAAGGAGAAATAGAATTTTATGAAAATATGGCAATTTTTTGTCCCTCATCTGTGGCGGGGCGCGCTGTTCAGCTTTGTACGCTGTGTAGTCGTGATTCCTGCGGGACTGCTGACTGCCGAGCTTACGAGTCGGACAGCGGACGCCGCGGTTTCGGGTGATATTGACGGCGTATGGTCAGTGGGTGGACTGCTGCTCTCCGTCGCTGTCTGTACGCAATTGCTTACCGCTGTTTCTGACACGGCGGCGAACCGTGCGGCGGCGACCGGCCGCAATTCCGTGCAGCAGACATTTTACAGGTTGTTTCTGGAACGACCGCTGTCTGTACTTGCGCAGGAGAAACGGGGCGACGCGAAGGAAAAATTCAATGACGATTTGAACAGAGTCTGCGACGCCTGTACAGGATTGATCCCGGGGATTGCCGCTGCGCTGCTGAGCGCCCTGATCTACATAGCGTATCTGACCGTGCGCGCACCCGTGTTGGCGCTGCTTTACTGCGGGATGGCGGCGTTACAGATTCTTCCGCCGATTGTAGTCAAGAAATATTTTCAGCGCTACTATGTCGATTCACGGGAGATTGAAGGCCGTCTGACCGATTATATAGTTTCCGGTTACAAAGGCTTTGCCGACATCCGTCTGTACGACGCCAAAGACCGATGGTTTGCCGGATTGAAACGATTGCATAGTGCGTACATCCGCATTGGAAACCGTACCGAGCTTGCAAGCGGCGCAGAAAATGCCGTGGAATCGACAATTTCTACGTTACTGAAATATGGGGCTTACGGTGTGGCGGGCGCTTATGTACTTAGGCGGGGAGTGTCTGTTTCCGACGCCGTCGCAGCCGCCGCACTGGCGGGAACCTTTTTTGCGGCGGTGAACGAGTTGTTTGCAAAAATTCCGGAACTCGCCGTGACCCGAACGGCATTCGGCCGTCTGAATCCGTGGCTCACGCCGGAAAAGGAACGCTTTTCAAATCGGACGGCGCTCGAGCACGTTTTTTTCGGCAGAGTCCTGCGTGATGTGACGGTCTGCATTGCGCCTGACACGACGACTGCTGTGACCGGTATAAACGGCGCGGGCAAAACGACGCTGCTCAGGCTGCTGGCTGGCCTCTTGAAGCCGGATAGCGGGGAGGCGTTTGTTCTGCGGCCGGAACAAATCGCCTATCTGCCGCAGACGGATGCTTTGTTCGGCATTCCCGGGGCAGATCTGCTTGCAATGGCAGGCGAAAAAGCAGCAGCCATTGCCTGTCGTTTTGGTCTCAGCGAAGCGCAGCTGGCCGTCGATGTGAGAGAATTGTCGGGAGGGGAACGCAAAAAGGTGTTTCTCGCTGTGGTATTCGCCGCTGCTCCGCGCTTGTTGATTCTGGACGAACCGGCAAATTCCTTGGATACGGCGGGGATTGCCGTACTGCGCGAGCTGATCGCTGAAAGAACCGGCACGACGCTCTATGTGTCCCACGGCGATGCCTTGGAAGGTTGTGCGCAGTATGAGCTGCGAGTGGAAAACGGGGAGGTGCATACGGCATGAAACGACCTGAAAAACGGCTGATTAGCGGCAAAATCCACAGCGATTGCCGCCAAACGATGTGGCAAACGTTGCTGGTATGGACATTCGCCGATTTGCTGGCCGCCGCTGCGTCGATTCTGACAGCGGATGCGCTGGGCGGATTGGCGGATGCGGTGTTTGCCTTGGAAACCAAACTGGCGGCCAAGAGCCTGTCGGCTCTGCTAATTTACATGGCGGTAACCGCAGTCGCCGTCCCCGTAATCAATTATCTGTCTAATGTTTGCATGCTGTCCGGCGCGCTGCGGCACGACCGGAGGGTTCTGAGCCGATTTTTTGACAAATCTTATGTTGCGGCGATGAAAACGGATGTGGGCGAGGTTACGCAGCGCATGGAAGAGGATCCGATAGATTATCGTTATTTTTGGCTGGTTATCCGGGTCAGCCTATTGACGTTGCCGTTTACGTTCATGCTGTTGGCTTGGAGGATGACAGGCGTCAGTCCGTCCTATGCGCTTTGTACTCTGGCGTTGGCGCTCACGAAATTGACCGTACCGCTGTTGGTTCGCAAGCGAGAAGCGCAATTTGACCGGCAGACGCGCGAATACCGTTCGGCGACCCGCGCACGGGAGGCTGAGTTGACGACCGTGCCTCATACGCTGCGCCTGCTTGGGCTGGCCGAGCGCTGGCGTGCGCTATTGGATACGGAATTCCGGCGTTACTATGCGATTACACTGCGGAAAAAGACCGTATTTGACGCGGTAGCCGGCGGCGCCAAGGCGCTGACCGATACGGCGGCGACACTGCTGATTCTTTTGATCGGCGCGCTGTTTGTCGCCGAAGGGAGCATCGGCACTGGGGACGTTGCCGCCATGCTCGGATATTTCGGAGTGCTCGGAGAAGCTTTGGAGGGTCTGAGTTATTTGTTCCGAAAGCTGCCGCTGATGCATGGACTGGAAGAGCGGATGGCGGTTTTTTACGAAGAACCGGAGCGGCGCGGCGGCAAAAAGCCGGGCTGCGGCGCAGAGCTATCCGTCGAAAAAATCACGTTTGGCTACGACGAAAAAATTCTGTTGCAAGATCTGTCGTTTCAACTGTGGCAGGGAGAGAAGCTTGCCGTTGCGGGCGCAAACGGAACCGGAAAGTCGACATTGATCCGACTGCTCACCGGTCTCTGCACACCTGCCGGAGGACGGATTCGGATGAACGGCTGCGACGTGACGGAGGCGGACCTATCGCTCTGGCGGCGAAACCTTGCCGTAGCGATGCAGGAACCGTGGCTCTGCGACGGCACAGTGGCGGACAACGTAAGGCTGGGTAGGGAGGATATGACGGAAGCAGAGCTTTCGCAGATTCTGTATGCCGCCGGCTTAGCGGAAATCGCGGACAAAAGAGTTACGGACGGTGAAATTCCGTTGTCCGGCGGGGAGAAACAGCGAATCAGTCTGGCAAGGGCATTGTCTCGTCGCGCGCCTCTGACGATTCTCGATGAGCCGTCGAATCATCTCGACGCGGCGGGCAGGGAATGGCTGATCGGGTGGATCAAGAGCTATCACGGTACGCTGATCTGTGTTTCACATGACGCGGCTCTGAGCGAGCTGGATGATAAGATCATCTGTTTATAGCGATAGCCGAGAGCTATAATATCCGCAAAATGGGCTGTTGGGGGCTGTTCAATTTTACAGAAATTTTTCTTGCCATCGGTATCCGGTTGAACCTTGGGAAAGCGTTTTGACCTGAACTCATCAAGAGAGGTTTTGATATCTTCAAAACCTCTCTTTTCCGTAAAGCGTAGCTACGCCCGGAAAAAAAGATTCGAGTGAAGCGAGAAAACTGCT